>DASTAE010000104.1:0-16103 GCA_035712985.1 Actinospica sp. | reverse complement strand
GCGCACATGTTCAGCAACTACGACGGCGTGCTCAAGGTCGACGGCGAAGTGGGCAACAAGAAGCTCTACGACCCGCGTTCCTACGGCAAGTCCGCGGAGGCCGGAATGGCCGCCCGCGTGGTCACGGCCTGCCAGGACCTGCGCTCGGCTGGCACCCGCCTGAAGTAACGAGTAGGCTCTTGTTGCAAGAGGCCCGGTGCGCTTGCGCTCCGGGCCTTAAATCTTTTGTAGTACCCGGAGGTGTACCCGGAATGCCGGCACTCGTGCTCGTCGGCGCCCAGTGGGGCGATGAGGGCAAGGGGAAGGCCACCGACCTGCTCGGTGGATCCGTCGACTACGTTGTTCGCTACCAGGGCGGCAACAACGCGGGCCACACCGTGGTCATCGGCGACCAGAAGTATGCCCTGCACCTGCTCCCCTCGGGCATCCTCAGCCCGGAGTGCGTGCCGGTGATCGGCAACGGCGTGGTGATCGACCCCGCCGTGCTCTTCCAGGAGCTCGACGCCCTGATCGACCGCGGCGTGGACGTGTCCAAGCTGGTCATCTCGGCGAACGCGCACCTGATCACGCCCTACCACCGGACCATCGACAAGGTCTCCGAGCGCTTCCTGGGCAAGAACCGGATCGGCACCACGGGCCGCGGGATCGGCCCGACGTACGCGGACAAGATCAACCGGATCGGCGTGCGCGTGCAGGACCTGTTCGACCCGGGCATCCTCGCCCAGAAGGTCGAGGGCGCGCTGCGCGACCGCAACCAGATGCTGGTGAAGATCTACAACCGCCGGGCCATCGCGGCCGAGGCGATCGTGGAGGAGTACCTGGGCTACGCCGAGCGGCTGCGGCCCTACGTCGCCGACACCTCGCTGCTGCTCAACAAGGCGCTGGACGAGGACAAGGTGGTGCTGCTCGAGGGCGGCCAGGGCACTCTGCTGGACGTGGACCACGGCACCTATCCCTTCGTCACCTCCTCGAACCCGACCGCGGGCGGCGCCTGCTCGGGCTCCGGGATCGGCCCCACCCGGATCACCCGGAGCATCGGGATCCTGAAGGCCTACACGACGCGGGTGGGCGCGGGCCCGTTCCCGACCGAGCTGTTCGACGAGGACGGCGAGGCGCTGCGCCGGATCGGCGGCGAGTACGGCGTGACCACCGGCCGGGACCGCCGCTGCGGCTGGTTCGACGCGCCGATCGCGCGCTACGCCACCCGCGTGAACGGCCTGACCGACTTCTTCCTGACCAAGCTGGACGTGCTCACCGGCTGGAAGCAGATCCCGGTCTGCGTGGCCTATGACGTGGACGGCGTGCGGCACGACGAGCTGCCGATGACGCAGACGGACTTCCACCACGCCAAGCCGGTCTACGAGTACCTGCCGGGCTGGGACGAGGACATCAGCAAGGCGCGGGACTTCTCGGACCTGCCGGAGAACGCGCAGTCCTACGTCCGTCGCCTCGAGGAGCTGTCCGGCGCGCCGATCTCGGCCATCGGCGTCGGCCAGGACCGCAACGCGACGATCCAGGTTCGTTCGTTCCTCTAGCAACCTGCCGTATTCGAGCCGTCCAGCCGTACAGAATGTCGGTTGGGCGGCTCGCGGCGTGTTTCCTACTCTGGAGGCATGACCGATACCGCCTTGCCCACCGTGCCTTCGAACACCGTGATCGCCGACCCCGACAAGGGCAAGGCGGTCGCCGAACTCGACCGGGCCCACGTCTTCCACTCCTGGTCCGCTCAGGACCAGATCGCCCCCCTGCCGGTGGCCGGCGCCGCGGGCTCCCGCTTCTGGGACTACGAGGGCAACGTCTACCTGGACTTCGCCAGCCAGCTCGTCTACACCAACATCGGCCACCAGCACCCGAAGGTCGTCGCGGCGATCCAGGAGCAGGCCGCGAAGCTGTGCACGATCGCCCCGGCCTTCGCCAACGACGTGCGCGCCGAGGCCGCCGAGCTGATCACCTCGCACGCGCCCGAGGGCCTGAACCGGGTCTTCTTCACCAACGGCGGCGCCGACGCGATCGAGAACGCCGTGCGGATGGCCCGGCTGCACACCGGCCGCCCGAAGGTGCTCACCGCGTACCGCTCGTACCACGGCAACACCGCGACCGCGATCACCATGACCGGCGACCCGCGGCGCTGGGCGAACGAGAGCGCGGGCCACCACGACGGCAACGTGCACAAGTTCTTCGGCCCCTACCTCTACCGCTCCGCGTTCTACGCGACGACCGAGGCCGAGGAATCCGAGCGCGCGCTGGCCCACCTGGAGCAGACCATCCAGCTGCAGGGTCCGGGCACCATCGCGGCGATCGTGCTCGAGACGGTCGTGGGCACCAACGGAATCCTGGTTCCGCCGCCCGGCTACCTCGCCGGCGTCCGCGCCCTCTGCGACAAGTACGGCATCCTCTACATCGCGGACGAGGTGATGGCCGGATTCGGCCGTACAGGCACGTGGTTCGCGGTCGACAACTGGAACGTGACCCCCGACCTGATCTGCTTCGCCAAGGGCGTGAACTCGGGCTACGTCCCGCTCGGCGGCGTCATCGTCTCCGACCAGGTGCACGACACCTTCCGAAACAAGGCCTTCCCCGGCGGCCTGACCTACTCGGGCCACCCGCTGGCCTGCGCCGCGGCCGTCGCCACGATCAAGGCGATGCGCGAGGAGCGCATCGTGGAGAACGCGGCGTGGCTCGGCGAGAACGTCCTCGGCCCCGGCCTGCGCGAGCTCGCCGAGAAGCACCCCTCGGTCGGCGAGGTCCGCGGCCTCGGCGCCTTCTGGGCCCTGGACCTGGTCAAGAATCCCGAGACCCGGGAGATGTTCGTCCCCTACGCCGCGGCCGGAGCGGACGCGGCCCCGATGAACGCCGTGTTCGCCGAGGCCAAGAAGCACGGCGTCTGGCCGATGCCGCACTTCAACCGCCTGCAGCTGACCCCGCCGCTGATCCTCACCGAGGACGAGGCCCGCGAGGGCCTGGCCGGCATCGACGCCGCCCTGACCGTGGCCGACGGTTACCTGTAGTTCGCGATAAGTCCGCTGCGCACCGGCCCGGAGATACCTAGTCTAAGGATTGTGAGGACTCTCCCGCTGGTGCGCAGCGCGATCTTCGGTTCCGGCCTGCGGCGCTTCCGGCTGCTGTTGACGGTGCGTCTGATCGGCCAGTTCGGGGACGGTGCCTTCCAGGCCGCGCTGGCGACGTACGTGGTGTTCTCGCCGCAGAACGCGGCCACGCCGACCAAGGTGGCCGAGGCCTTCGCGGTGCTACTCCTGCCGTTCACGGTGGTCGGGCCGTTCGCGGGGGTGTTCCTTGACCGTTGGCGGCGTCGGCAGATGCTGGTGTGGGCGAACCTCGTGCGCGCGGGGCTGGTGCTGGGCGTCGCGGCGTGCGCGGCGGCCGGGTCGACGGGGTTCCTGTTCTATCTGGCCGCCCTGGCCGGGTTCTCGGCGAATCGGTTCATCCTGGCGGGGCTCTCCGCCGGCCTGCCGCACACGGTCGGCCGCGAGCAACTGGTCACGGCGAACGCCGTCTCCCCCACGCTGGGGACCCTGGCCACGACGATCGGCGCCGGGGTCAGCGTCGTCGTGCACGCGGTGGTCGGACACGGACAGGGCTCGGTCGGCGGCGTGCTCGTGTGCACGGCCTGCCTCTACGCGCTCAGCGCCCTTGTCGCGCTGACGATTCCGGCTGACGGACTCGGGCCCGAGGCTCCTTCGCGGACGCCGTGGCGCACCGCGCTGGTCAGCGTCGCGCGCGGCGTGGCCTCCGGCGCCCGGCACGTGATCGAGCGGCCAGCCGCCGGTCGCCCCCTCTTCGCGATCGCGATCAGCCGCTTCTGCTACGGCGCCGTGACGATCATGACGCTGCTGCTGTTCCGCAACGAGTTCAACGATCCCAGGAACACGAACGCGGGCCTGGCCGGATTCGCGTTCGCGGTCGGCGTCTCCGGGGTCGGCTTCGGACTCGGCGCGGTAGCCACGCCCTTCGTCGCGCGCCGGATCAGCCTGCACCGCTGGATTCCGTTGTGCCTCACCGGCGCCGGCATCGTGGAGCTCGTCTTCGGCCTGCCGTTCCGCGAGCCGGCGCTGCTGGCCGGCGCGTTCCTGCTCGGCTTCTTCTCGCAGGGGCAGAAAGTCAGCACCGACACCCTCGTGCAGCGCAACGTGGACGACGGCTACCGCGGCCGCGTGTTCGTGTTCTACGACATGCTCTACAACGGCATGTTCGTGGTCGCCGCCGCGTTCGCCGCCGCCGCGCTGCCCGTGAACGGCAAGTCCTACCTCGTGCTCGGCATCGTCTCCGGCGCCTACCTGCTCGCCGGAGTCGTCTACGCGCTCAGGAGTCCGCGGGAGTCGGGCCCGGAGCGGGCCCCGCGGATTCCGGCTGGAGAGCCCACCACGCCCGCAGTTCGCTGACCGCGCGGTCGTAGCCGAGCGGCCCCTCGTCGAGGCGCAGTTCGAGCAGGAACTTGTAGGCGCGGCCGATCACCGGTCCCGGCCCGATCCCGAGCAGCTCCATCACCTGGTTGCCGTCGAGATCCGGGCGGATCGCGTCCAGCTCCTCCTGTTCCTGCAGCCGCGCGATCCGCGCCTCGAGCTCGTCGTAGGAGGCGGCCAGCGCGGCGGCCCGGCGCCGGTTGCGGGTCGTGCAGTCCGAGCGGGTCAGCTTGTGCAGCCGGTCGAGCAGCGGCCCGGCGTCGCGCACGTAGCGGCGCACCGCCGAGTCGGTCCACTCGCCGTCGCCGTAGCCGTGGAACCGCAGGTGCAGCTCGACCAGCCGGGAGACGTCGTCCACGAACTCCTTGGAGTACTTGAGCTCGCGCAGCCGCTTGCGGGTCATCTTCGCGCCGACCAGCTCGTGGTGGTGGAAGGAGACGCCGCCGCCCGGCTCGAACTTCCTGGTGCGCGGCTTGCCGATGTCGTGCAGCAGCGCGGCCATCCGCAGCACCAGGTCAGGCCCGGTGTCCTCGAGCGCCATCGCCTGCTCGACCACGATCAGCGTGTGCTCGTAGACGTCCTTGTGCCGGTGGTGCTCGTCGATCTCCAGCCGCAGCTTGCCGAGCTCGGGCAGGAAGCGGTCGGCGAGGCCGGTGGAGACCAGCAGCCCGAGGCCGCCGCGCGGGTCGGGGCCGAGCAGAAGCTTGGAGAACTCCGCCTGAACCCGCTCGGCGGACACGATGGACAGCCGCTCGGCCATCGAGCGCATCGCCGCCTCGACCTCCGGCGCCACCGCGAAGCCGAGCTGCGCGGCGAAACGCGCGGCGCGCAGCATCCGCAGCGGGTCGTCGCCGAAGGACTCCTGCGGCGTGCCCGGGGTGCGCAGCACCTTGCGCGCCAGGTCCTCGAAGCCCTGGTACGGGTCCACGAACCGCATCGACGGCAGCTCGACGGCCATCGCGTTCACGGTGAAGTCGCGGCGCACCAGGTCGCCGTCGAGGTTGTCGCCGAAGTCCACCACCGGCTTGCGCGACCCGCGGTCGTACGCCTCGCTGCGGTAGGTGGTGATCTCCAGCTTCAGGCCATCCTTCTGTACGCCGACGGTGCCGAAGGCGATGCCCACGTCCCAGACCGCCTCGCCCCACGGCCGCACCAACCGCATGATCTCCTCGGGCCGCGCGTCCGTGGTGAAGTCCAGATCGTCGCCGAGCCGGCCGAGCAGCGCGTCCCGGACCGAGCCGCCGACCAGCGCGAGATCGTGCCCGGCGGACGCGAACAGCTCTCCGAGCTCGAGCGCGACGGGGTTGAGCTGCAGCAGGGCGAGCACCGCCGCCTGCTTGGGATCCGGAACCGAGGTAGACACGTCAACCAAGGGTAGATGCAGCCACCCCGTGCGACCGCATTCTTATTCCGCTCGTGCTCAGCAGACCGCTCGCAGCCCCCTAGGATTTCCCCCGTGACCCGGCAGCACACTCAGTCCCACCGCACGTTCCGAGGTTGGCTCGCCCTGACCCTGGTGACCGCCTCCGGACTGCTCGGCACAGCCGCGGCGAGCCCCGCGTCCGCCGCGCAGAACTCGACGACCGTCAGCCTGACCACGATGGCGCCGAACGTGGCCACGTCCAGCTCGCAGCAGCTGAGCCTCGCCGGGAACGTGAACATCCCGTCCGGCACCACGCATACGGACGTGATAGTGCAACTCGGCTTCGAAGCCGTGAACTACCGCTCCCAGATGAGCGACACCGCAGGCCAGAACGACAACGAGCTCTACAACGTGCAGGACACTCTGGGCACGCTGTCCTCGGGCGCCCATCCGTGGAGCCTGAAGACCACGATCGGGGCGATGGGCCTGACCCCCGGCACGGTCTACGCGCTGGACGTGCAGGTCTACACGGGCGGCGAACCGCTCACCGCGCTGCGCACCTACCTGCCGTACAAGATCGGCAGCGGCTCCTCGGTGGCCCCCACACAGCTCACAGTGCTGGCCCCGGTCACCACGGCCTCCTCGACCGACGGATATGTGGCGTCGATCAACGGCGGGACCTATCCGGAGCTGACGTCGCAGCTGGCCGAGGAGATGAGCTCCGGCGGCGAGCTCTACCGACTGCTGGCCGCGGGGTCCGCGCTGCCGAAGGGCACGATCTCCTGGGCCGTGGACCCGGCCCTGCTCGACACCGCGATCCAGATCGCGGGAGGCTACGTGGTCACCGGCGGCACCGCGAGCGACGCGCCCGGCACGGATTCGACGGAGGTGACCGACTGGCTCAAGGAGCTGAAGACCGCGCTCGGCGGCACCAACAGCGAACTCTGGCAGCTCCCGGCCACCGACCCGGACCTCGGCTCGCTCTCCAACGCGACCACCGCGCAGGCCGCGTCCTTCCTCACGGAGGCGGTCCGCGAGTCCACCACGAGCGGCACGGTCAAGACGGTCGTCGGCCGCGAGCCGCAGGGACTGCTCGCCTGGCCCGCGGACGGCCAGGTCTCCAAGACCACGCTTAACCTCGCCGAATCGACGAACCCGGCCGCGGTCGTCGTCGACTCGACCTCGATCGGCCTGACGGTGCCGGACCAGGCTTACACGCCGACCGGCCGCGCCTCCTCGAACGGGCACACCAACCTCGCCGTCGCCGACACCGCATTGGACGCGATCATGTCGGGCGACTCGGCGGACGGCGGAGCCGTCGGCGCGGGTTCGAACGCCTCGGTGCTCGCCGGGCAGCGGCTGCTCGCGCAGACCGCGCTGATCGCCGGGGAGAAGCCGAACCTGTCCCGGTCGATCATGGTGACCCTGCCGCGCGACGCCACCCAGGCCGCCACCGACATGACGACCCTCAAGGTGCTGCAGAGCGCCTCCTGGGTCAGCCCGACCGGACTGTCCTCGCTGCTCAAGCAGGGAGCCGACGCGGGCGCCTCGACCGGCACGCCGACCCGATCGACCGCCGCGGCGAAGAGCGATCTGAACACGGATCAGCTGATCGCGGCGATCAACCTGCAGTCGGAGCTCAAGCTCTACCAGTCGATCCTGACGAAGTCCGACGCGACGAGCACCGGGTTCGAGGAGGCGGTGCTGCGCACGGTCTCCACCAGCTGGCGCGGGGACACGACGGGCTGGAAGACCTTCGAGGCCGCGGTCGCCGGCCGCCTCGGCTTCCAGACCAGCCAGGTCTACCTGATCCCCAAATCGGATCTGACCCTGTCCGGGACCAGCGGCTCGATTCCGTTCACCGTGGTCAACCACTCGGGCGAGGACGTGCGGCTCGGCCTGAGCGTGCAGACCGACCCCTCGGGCCTGAACGTGACCCAGATCCCGGTGCGCGTCTTCCCGGCCGGCGGCAGCACGACCGTCGAGGTGAAGGTCACGACCAAGGTCGCCTCCAGCACGTACCAGGTCACGGCGTTCCTGGTGACCGACGACGGCACGCATTACGGAACGTTGAAATCGGGTGGCAACCAGTCATTGCAGGTCACGGTGACCTCGATCGGCTTCGTGGCGCTGCTGTTGTTCGCGGGTTCGGCGGCCCTTCTCATCTTCGCTGTAGGGTTGCGTATCTATCGGGGTAGAAAGGGCTCGCGGAGTGAGCCGGCGACCCGCGAGGGTGACTGAGCCACCGGTTCGCACCACGCGGGGCGCGAACCCTGGAGAATGAACGCAAGGCGCTCGGAGCAGTTCCGCGCGCGACGGCTGTCGCGGGCCGTGCGGCACAGGAGGAAACCGAGCGATGTCTGGGTGGCGCCCTGAGGGCGACCGGTACCCGGGGCAGGAGTACGTGGCCGAGTACCGGTCCGAGTACCCGCCGCCGAGCCAGAACCGGGGTCCGGGCTCCTCGGGCGACCACTACGTCGGGCAGACCGACGAGTGGTACCAGCAGACCCGGCACGAGACGCAGACCCTCTGGTATCCCGAGATACCGCCGGACGAGGCGCCCGAGGCCAGGCAGGCCCGGCGCGCGGCGTACGCCGAGGCCGTCGACGCGACCCGGTTCAACATCCCCGCGATCAGCGCGGGCTTCCTCGATCCGACCTCGCTGCAGACCCTCATCCCGCCGCGCCGCGGCCAGGTGCAGGGGCCGGCGACCCGGCCGGAGGAGGCCGGCGGCGTCGCGGTCGAGGCCAAGCCGGCCGAGGCCGCGAAGACCAGCGTCTCGCGGGCCAGCCGGATCATGGCGATGGGCACCATCGTCTCCCGGGTCACCGGCATGGTCCGCTCCTCGATGCTGGTCGCCGCGCTGAGCACCGGTCCGCTGGCCGAGGCCTTCAACGTCGGCAACAACCTGCCGAACATGGTCTACATGATCGTGATCGGCGGCGCGGTCAACGCGATCTTCGTGCCGCAGTTGGTGCGCGCGATGAAGGACGACAACGACGGCGGCCAGGCGTTCATCGACCGCCTGCTGACGATGACGCTCGTCTTCCTGGGCGGCCTGACCGCGATCGCGGTGTTCGCGGCGCCGCAACTGGTCGACTTCTACGCGAGCGGCACGCACGGCGCGGACCGTACCGCCACGATCGTCTTCGCGCGCTACTGCCTGCCGCAGATCCTGTTCTACGGCCTGTCCGTGATGCTGGGCCAGATCCTGAACGCCAAGGACAGCTACGGCCCGATGATGTGGACGCCGGTGCTGGCCAACGTGGTCCAGATCGCCACCCTCGGCTCGTACATCTGGATCGTCGGCAACACCTTCAACACCCCGCAGACGATCACCGTCAACGAGCAGATACTGCTCGGCCTCGGCACCACGCTCGGCATCGTGCTGCAGACCGTGACCCTGCTGCCCTACCTGCGGGGGGTCGGCGTGCGCTTCCGGCCGCGCTTCGACTGGCGTAACACCGGCCTCGGCAAGTCGATGACGCTGGCCAAGTGGACGCTGCTGACGGTCTTCATCGGCGCCGGCGTGAACTGGGCCGTGACCAACATGTCCACCACCATGGGAAACCGCTTCGACAGCGACGGCGTGGGCTACTCGGCGTACTCGAACGCGGTCACGCTCTGGGTGCTGCCGCAGTCGGTCATCACGGTCTCGATCATCACCTCGCTGCTGCCCCGGATGAGCCGCTCGGCGCACTCCGGGGACCGCCGCGCGGTCGGCGACGCGATCTCCTACGGACTGCGCTCCACCGGCGTGCTGATCGTGCCCTGCGCCTTCGCGTTCCTCGCCTTCGGACAGCAGATCGTCTCGATCCTGCTGGGCCACGGCGGAATGACGCCGATCCAGTCGCACAACCTGGCGTACATGCTGATGGCCTTCAGCCTCGGTCTGATCCCCTACTCGGCCCAGTTCGTGATGCTGCGCGGTTTCTACGCGTACGAGGACACGAAGACGCCGTTCATCATCGCGCTGTGGATCGGTATCGCGAATGCGGCGCTCGCGTTCGGCGCCTTCAAGCTTCTCGGAAGCACTCCGTGGGCGGTCGCCGGAATGTGCGCGGCCTACTCGATCTCGTATCTGATCGGCCTGGTGATCACCGCTCAGCGCCTGCACAGGCTCGTCGGGAGTTTCGACGGAAAGCGCGTGATGCGGGTGCACATCAAGCTTTGCGTGGCGGGAGCGCTGGCGGCCGCGGTCGGTGGTCCGGTGGGTATCTACGTGACGGACGCGCGCGGTGCCGGAACCGTCGGCGCAATCGCGGGTTTCGCCGCCGGAGGCCTTCTGTTCATCGCGATCTTCGTTCTCGCGGCGCAGAAAATGCGCGTCCAGGAGGTGAACTCCTTGTTGGGGACCGTGAAGGCGCGACTCGGCCGATAGCACTAACATGAGGCGGGAAAGGCTCAAGCACCGAACCGCCGAACCGCCGCAAGGAAATCGAGGGAGGGCCGTGGCTGCCCTGGCCGAAAACCCCGCCGAGCAGAGCGTGGACGAGGACGTCGCCGCACCGCAGGGGCCGGAGACCGAGCCCACGGCCGAAGCCGTGCCCGCTCCGGAGGCAGCGGCCGACCTCGAGTCCGCGGACGAGGAATCCGACGGGGAGTCGGAATCCCCGGAATCGGCGGGCGAGGAGGAGCCAGAGGAGTCCGGCGCCGAGGCGGCGGAGCCCGCGGACGACGACGACGAGGAGGCCGAGTCGGAGTCCGAGCCGGAGGCCGAGATCCCGGTCTGGGAGCCCGCCACGCCGAAGGAGCCGCGCGAGCTCGCCGTGGTCGGCCGCCGGCTGGGCAGCCGCTACCGGCTCGAGCGCATGGTGCGCGGCTTCGGCGGGGTCTTCGCGCCCGAGCCGCAGCTGTGGGTCGGCGTGGACGAGCTGCTCAACCGCCGCGTCGGTGTCGACCTCATAGCCACGGAACACCCGCTCGTCGAGCAGGTGGCCCGCGCCGCGCGGGACGCCGCGGCGGTCCCGGACGCGCGCTTCGTGCAGGTGCTCGACGCGGTGCAGGACGAAGACCTCCTCTACATCGTCACCGAGTGGGTGCCCGGCGCCGAGCAGCTGCAGGAGAGCCTGGCCGACGGCCCGCTCTCGCCGGCCCGCGCCACCCGGATGGTCCGCGACCTGGCCGAGGCGATGGTCCGCGCGCACGAGGCCGAGGTGGCGCACGGCGCGATGAACCCGGCCACGGTGATGATCACCAAGGCGGGCGAGGTCAAGCTGCGCGGGCTGCTGGTCGAGGCGACCCTGAGCGGCGCCGAGCCGGAGGCCGCGGAGCCCGAGGAGCGGTACGCCGCCGATGTCCTGGCGCTGGGTCAGATCTGGTACGCGGCACTGACCGCGCGCTGGCCGGGCACCGAGACCGAGTACGGGCTCGAAGCCGCCCCGGCCGACGGGGACGAGATCTACACCCCCGCGCAGATCCGCGCCGCGGTGCCGAAGCAGGTGGACGCGACCGTCTGCCGCGCCCTCGGCCTCGGCGAGCAGGAGCCCTTCACGACGGTCAAGGAGCTGGCCGACGCGATCCGCTCGCTGCCCAAGCTGCGCGACGAGGTGCCGGAGGCGACCGTCCCGGTGCCGCCGCGCACCCGCAGCGCCAAGCCGGTCCCGGCCGCCGCGAACGGCGCGGGATCGCGCGACCGCACTCCGCCCGTCTGGTCCCCCGAGCCCGAGGAGCGCACGCCGGTCTGGCGGCGCCGCGGGGTGCTGGCCGTCGGCGGATGCGCGATCGTCGCGCTCGCCACGCTGGCCGCGTTCCAGCTCGGCGGCAACGACAAGACCAACACCACCTCCGGCAGCGTCACCAACGCCACACCCCATCCGTCCTCCGGCGGCCTGGTCAGCATCCCGGCCGGCACCGTGGGCAAGCCGCTGAGCATCACCGGCGACACCATCTGGGACAGCAGCCCGAGCTCGGGCTCCACCGCGAGCGCGGCCAACGCGTACAACGGCTCCACCGCCGGCTGGAAGATGAGCACCGAGTTCGACGCGAAGTGGGCGAGCGAGAACGCCGGCGGGATAGGGCTCGTCTTCGCCCTGGACAGGGCGCACACGGTGGACCAGGTCAAGTTCCAGATCGCCGCCGCCGGCGCGAGCGTCGAGATCCTGACGGCCCCGGCCGGCTCGGCGCCCGCCTGGAACTCGGGCGGCTTCACCGCGGCGGGGCTGACCGCGCAGAAGACGCTGAGCAACGTGTCCGCCGGGCAGACCGTCAGCGCGAGCTTCCCGGCGACCTCGGTCCAGTACGTGGCGATCATCTTCACCCAGGTGCCGCAGCAGGGCGCGCTGCCCGACGGCACCCCGGCCGGGTACCGGGACACCCTCCTCGACGTCCAAGTGCTCGGCGAGTAGCGCGAGAGACACGAGGGAGAGCATGCGGGAGCCGGCTCGCGACGACGCGGCGGACCTCGAGTGCCTGCGCCGTCACCTGGCGGGGGACCGCGAGGCCTTCGGTGAGCTGCTGGCGCGCCATCGCGGCCGGATGTGGGCGGTGGCGCTGCGCACCACGGGCAACCCGGAGGACGCAGCCGACGCCATGCAGGACGCCGCGCTCTCCGCGTTCAAGGCGGCCGGATCCTTCCGGCAGGACTCCGCGGTGGGCACGTGGCTCTACCGGATCACCGTGAACGCGAGCCTGGACCGGCTGCGGCGGCAGGCCGCGCGGCCCACCGTGCACTATCCCGATCCCGAGTCCCCGATCTGGCGGCAGGCCACCGAGGACCCGACCGACATGGCCGAGCAGCGCGAGCTGCGCCTCGTGCTCGAGCAGGCGCTCGCGCAGCTGCCGACCGAGCAGCGCGCGGCCGTAGTGCTGGTGGACGTGCAGGGTCTTCCGGTGGAGGAGGCGGCCGCGGTGCTCGGCGTGCCGGGCGGCACGATCAAGAGCCGCTGCGCGCGCGGCCGGGCGAAGCTCGCCGCCTCGCTGCGCGATCTGCGGAACCCGGGGACCGATCCCGACGTCTCAGTACAGATCGACCATTCAGCCACACCAGACGAGAAGCAGAAGCGGGGTGCCCGGTGACAGAGCCACAGGAGCCCCGTGGCACGGCGCCCGCGCACCTGACGACAGAAGAGCTGTCGGAGTGCGCGTTCAGCCCGGAGACGGCCGCTGTGAGCCTGCTCGAGCATGCGGAGGGCTGTCCGGCGTGCGCGGCCGAGCTTGCGGACCTCCGGCTGTTGCTGACGGAACTCGCCGCGCTGCCCGATCCAGAGGTGCCGGAGTCGGTCGTGGTGCGGATGGACGCCGCGATCGAGCGCGCGTGGCAGGAGTCCGACGCGGAGCAGGAGCGGCAGTCGCTCGTCACCGCGTCGAACGCGCGACGCGGCCGCAGGTCCTTCTGGCAGAGGGCCGCGGTCCCGCTCGCTTCGCTCTCGCTGATCGCCGTCGTGGCGGTCGGCATCGGCGTGGCCGTGAGCCACACCGAGTCCTCGACCACGTCCGCCGCCAGTTCGGCCGGCAGCGCCGAGGGCAAGCAGGCCGCTCCGGAGAGCGATCAGGCGCTCACCGATCCGACGGCTCTGGCGTGGGTGCGCAGCGTCGTGCCGGGTGGAACGACGGCGAACAGCACGCACGTCGACGAGTCGCCGATGGTCGTCGGCGTGCACTGCGCGACTCCGGGTCTCCCACAGCGTTCCGGAGAAACGGTTCTGACGTCGTCTCACCGCGAGTTCGACGGCCAGGCCGCGACGCTGGTGGTGTACCAGGACGCGCAGAAGCCCGCGTCCCCGACCGTCTTCGCGGTGGTGTACGCGGGCTCCTGTCCGAGCGCGTCGAGCCAGGTACTGGCTCAGGGCGTCGTCAGCCGATGAAGTCCTCGAGGTCCTTCAGCAGGGCCCGCTTCGGCTTGGCGCCGACGATGGTCTTGGCGACCTCGCCCTTGACGTAGACGTTCAGCATCGGGATGTTCAGCACCCCGTAGCGCGTCGCGGTCTCCGGGTTCTCGTCGGTGTTCAGCTTGACGATCTCCAGCTTCTCGCCGTACTCCTCGGAGATCTGCTCCAGGATCGGCGCGATCATCCGGCACGGCCCGCACCACTCGGCCCAGAAGTCGACGAGTACCGGCTTGCCGTTCTTGAGGACCTCCTCGTCGAAAGTCGCGTCGGTGACCTTCTTGAGTGCCGACATCGTGCGGCCTCCTTCGTGTAAGCGTGGGGTCTGTGGGTGGAACGTCAGGACTGCTGCGTTGATTCCGCGTGCTCCAGCGCGGCCAGGAAGCGCTCGGCGTCCAGCGCCGCGGAGCAGCCGGTGCCGGCCGCGGTGATGGCCTGGCGGTAGGTGTGGTCCACGACGTCGCCGCACGCGAAGACGCCCTCGAGGTTGGTCCGCGTGCTCGGCGCGTCCACCTTCACGTAGCCCTCGTCGTCCAGCTCGACCTGCCCCTTGAACAGGTCGCTGCGCGGGTCGTGGCCGATCGCGATGAACAGGCCGTCCGCCTCGATCTCCCGCTCCTCGCCGGTGCGGGTGTCGCGCAGCCGGAGCCCGGTCACCTTGTCCTCGCCGAGGATCCCGGACACCTCGCTGTTCCAGGCGAAGTCGATCTTCGGGTTGGACATCGCGCGCTCCTGCATGATCTTGCTGGCGCGCAGCTCGCCGCGCCGGTGCACGATCGTCACGCTCTGGCCGAAGCGGGTCAGGAAGGTGGCCTCCTCCATCGCCGTGTCGCCGCCGCCGACCACCACGATGCGCTTCTCCCGGAAGAAGAAGCCGTCGCACGTGGCGCACCAGGAGACGCCGTGGCCGGACAGCCGCTTCTCGTCGGACAGGCCGAGTTCGCGGTAGCCGGAGCCGGTGGCGATGATGACGGTGCGCGCGTAGTGCACGTCGTCGTTGCCGTCCACGACCCGCTTGACCGGACCGCTCAGGTCGACCTCGATGACGTCGTCCGTGACGAGCTCCGCGCCGAAGCGCTCGGCCTGCTTCCGGAGGCTGTCCATCAGATCCGGACCCATGACGCTGTCCGGGAAGCCGGGGAAGTTCTCGACCTCGGTGGTGTTCATCAGCGCGCCGCCCGCGGTCACCGAGCCCTCGAAAAGCAGCGGCTTCAGGCCGGCCCGGGCGGTGTAGATCCCGGCGGTGTATCCCGCGGGCCCGGAGCCGATGATGATGACGTTCCGGACTTCGGTTCCCTCTGCTGCCTCTGGCACTGCCTGCTGCCTTCTCTCGAATTCCACTGCGGTGTTTCGTACTCGGGTCGGTCGTTCACGAGAACCAAGCGGGGCCCGCCGCTATTCCGAGGCGCGCACGCTCTCGCCCGGGGCCATCAGCTCGAGGATGCGGTCCAGGTCCTCGAGCGAGCCGAACTCGACGACCACCTTGCCGCGGCCGCCGAGCACGTTGACGGAGACACGGGTGTCGTAGCGGTCGGACAGCCGGTCGGCGAGGTCGGTCACGGCGGGGGAGATGCGGCTGCCGGGACGCGGCTTGCGCGACTTCTTGGACTTGTCCGGATCGTGCAGCTGGACGAGCTCCTCGACCGCGCGCACCGAGAGCAGCTCCTGCACGATGCGCTTGGCGAGCTGCTCCTGCGCCTCGTGGTCGTCGACCCCGGCGAGCGCCTTCGCGTGCCCGGCGGAGATGGTGCCCGCCGCGATCTTCAGCTGCACCTCCGGCGACATCTTCAGCAGCCGGAGCGAGTTGGAGATGAAGGAGCGCGAGCGCCCGACGCGGCCGCCGAGCTCCTCGTGCGTGCACTCGAAGTCCTTGAGCAACTGGTCGAAGGCCGCGGCCTCTTCCAGCGGATTGAGCTGAGCGCGCTGCAGGTTCTCCAGCAGCGCGTCGAGCAGCATCCGGTTGTCCTCGGTCTGCCGCACGATCGCCGGGATCTCGGTGAGGCCGATGGACTTGGAGGCGCGGAAGCGGCGCTCCCCCATGATGAGCTCGTAGCGCTCGTCGTCGACCTTGCGCACCACGATGGGCTGCAGCAGGCCGACCTCCTTGATGGAGATGCCGAGCTCGCGCAGATCGTCCTCGTCGAAGTAGTCCCGCGGCTGGCGCGGGTTCGGCACGATCGCGGAGACCGGGAGTTCCGCGAAGTACGCGCCGGCGACCATCGGCGGCTCGGCCGCGCCCGCGGGATGTTCCACGTGAAACTCGTCGGGATCCGGACGGTAGACCTCGCCCAGCGGAAGCCGCCGGGTCGGAACCGCGGTCCCCGTGGCGGCGGCGGAACCGGCCGCCACGCTCGGAGCCCCGGGGGCCGCCCCCTCCGGGGCCGTGGGAATCAGCGAGCCCAGGCCGCGGCCGAGCCCTCGCCGACGATCGTTCATCGTGCCACCTCTTCTGCGTCCGCGGGCAGCGCGCGCTGGCCGGGCACCTGTGCGTAT
>DASTAE010000103.1:0-11433 GCA_035712985.1 Actinospica sp. | reverse complement strand
GCGGTGACCAGCAGTTCGCCGAGCAGGCGGCGCAGCCGGGTCTCCAGCTCGCCGGAGTCGGCGGCCGGGCGCGGCGAGCCGTCGCCGCCCTCGCTGCGCAGCGCGTAGATCAGCGCGCCGTCGTTGTCCCTGATGCGCATGGCGCCGAGCTCGTCGAGGTCGCGGGAGAGCGTGGCCTGGGTGACGGTGAAGCCCTCCCCCGCCAGCAGTTCGGCGAGCGCGGACTGCGAGCGGACCTGGTGCTTGCCGAGCAGGTCGGCGATCCGCTGGTGCCGGGCGCGCCGGGTGTTGACCACGGTCGCGGCGGCGTTCTCCAGGGCGGACTCGGCGGCGCTCTCGGGCTCGGCGTTCTGCTCGCGGCGTTCCTTGGCCGAGGAGGCGGGCACGGTCACGGGGTTTCCTTTCGGTAGCCGAGCAGATAGGCCAGCAGCGCCTTCTGGGCGTGCAGCCGGTTCTCCGCCTCATCCCAGACGGCGGACTGTGGTCCGTCGATCACGGAGGCGGCGATCTCCTTGCCGCGGTACGCGGGCAGGCAGTGCAGAACGAGCGCGTCGGGGGCGCCGAGGGCGAGCGCTGCCTCGTCGAGCGCGTAGGGCTCGAAGACGGAGGCCCGCTCGGACTTCTCGCCCTCCTGGCCCATCGAGACCCAGGTGTCGGTGACCAGCACATCGGCGCCCTCGGCCGCGGCCTTCGGGTCGGAGGTGACCTGGACGGATCCGCCGGTCTCCGCGGCGATCCGGGCGGCGTCGGCGAGGAACCCGGGGTTCGGCAGATAGGTCTCGGGGGTGCCGACCCGCACGTGCATGCCCGCGGTGGCGCCGCCGATCAGGTAGGAGTGCGCCATGTTGTTCGCGCCGTCGCCGAGGTAGGTCATGGTGAGCCCGGCGAGCTCGCCCTTGCGCTCCTTGACGGTCTGCAGGTCGGCGAGGATCTGGCAGGGGTGGAACTCGTCCGTCAGGGCATTGACGACCGGCACGGCGCAGACCGCGGCCATCCGCTCCAGCCGGGACTGCTCGAAGGTGCGCCAGACGATCGCGGCCACCTGCCGGTCGAGCACGCGCGCGGTGTCCTCGATCGGCTCGCCGCGGCCGAGCTGGCTGCTGCCCGCGTCGATGACCAGGGGGTACCCGCCGAGCTGGGCGATGCCGACGGAGAATGACACCCGGGTCCTCGTGGACGGCTTGTCGAACAGCACGGCCACGGCGCGCGGACCGGCGAGCACCGGATGGCCGAGGGGCTCCGCCTTGAGTATGGCGGCGAGTTCGAGCACCTCGGCCTGCTCGGCCGGGCTGAGGTCGTCGTCGCGCAGGAAGTGTCGGGTCGTCATCTTCGGCATCCTAGGCTCGGGCTGCTTCGGGGAGGGCGCGGTCGAGGAGCTTGGGCAGGACGGCGAGGAACTCGTCGGCCTGATCGACCGTCAGGATCAGGGGCGGGGCGATGCGCAGGGCGTCCGGGGCCACGGCATTGACGATGAAGCCCGCGTCCAGCGCGGCGTCGGCCACGGCGGCCGACTGCTCCAGCCTGAGCTGGATCGCGAGCAGCAGCCCGGCGCCGCGCACGCCGGCCACGGCCGGGTGGTCGAGGGCGAGGATGCCCTCGCGCAGCCGGGCGCCGACCTCGCGGACGCGGTGGAGCAGGTCGTCGCGCTCGACGGCGTGCAGCACGGCGAGGCCCGCGGCGCAGGCGATCGGGTTGCCCGCGAAGGTGGAGCCGTGCGAACCGGGGTGGAACAGGTCCTTGGCCGGGCCGAAGGCGAGGGTCGCGCCGATCGGCAGGCCGCCGCCGAGGCCCTTGGCCAGGGTGACGATGTCGGGGCGGATCCCCGCCTGCTGGAAGGCGAACCAGTCGCCGGTGCGGGCGATGCCGGTCTGCACCTCGTCGAGCACGAGCAGCGCGCCGTGCCGCTGAGTGAGCTCGCGGGCCGCGGCGAGGTAGCCCGGCGGGGCGGGCAGCACGCCGCGCTCGCCCTGGATCGGCTCGACGAAGAACGCGGCCGTCTCGTCGTCGATCGCGGCCTCGAGCGCCGCGACGTCGCCGAAGGGCACGAACTCGACGCCGCCGGGCAGCGGTTCGAAGGGCTCGCGGATGCCGGGCTTGCCGGTCAGCGCGAGGGCGCCCATGGTCCGGCCGTGGAAGCCGCCCTCGGTGGCGATCACCTTGGTGCGGCCGGTGAGCCTGGTCAGCTTGAAGGCGGCCTCGTTGGCCTCGGCGCCGGAGTTGGCGAAGTAGACTCGCGCGTCTCCGCCGGCGAGCTCGACCAGCCGTTCGGCGAGCGCGATCTGCGGGGCCGTGGCGAAGAAGTTGCCGACGTGGCCGAGCGTGGTCAGCTGGGCGGTGACGGCGTTGACGATGAGCGGGTGCGCGTGGCCGAGCGCGTTGACCGCGATGCCCGCGAACAGGTCGAGGTAGCGGCGGCCGTCGGCGTCCCAGAGCTGCGCGCCCTCGCCGCGCACGAAGACCCGCTTCGGCGTGCCGAAGTTGTTCATCAGCACGTTGCTGTAGCGCGCGGTCAGCTCGGCGGACAGGCCGCCGTGCGCGTGCAGCTCGGGCAGGCCCTCGGCCCGCGCGGCGTCGATGTTCGTCTGCGTGTCGCTCATACGCTCACGACCTCGCTGGCGCTCGGCGTGCGCATTCGCGCAGGCACTGTATTCAATGATTCGCTCGCAAGCTCGCTCATGGCGCCGGTACCACCATCGTGCCGATCCCCTCATCCGTGAAGACCTCGAGCAGCAGCGAGTGCTGCACGCGGCCGTCGAGTACGTGCGCCGCGCCGACCCCGCCGCGCACCGCGCGCAGGCAGGCCTCCATCTTCGGGACCATGCCCGAGGTCAGGGTCGGCAGCAGCTTCTCGAGCTCCTGCGCGTCGAGCTGGCTGATCATCTCGTCGGAGTTCGGCCAGTCGGCGTAGAGGCCCTCGACGTCGGTGAGCACGACGAGCTTCTCGGCCTTCAGGCCGACCGCGAGCGCGGCGGCCGCGGTGTCGGCGTTGACGTTGTAGACGCCGCCGTCCTCCGCGCGGGCCACACTGGAGACGACCGGGATGCGGCCGTCGTCCAGCAGGGCGCTGATCAGCTGCGGATCGACCGCGCTCACGTCGCCGACGCGGCCGATGTCCACGCGCTGGCCGTCGACCACGGCGTGCCGCTGCGTGGCCGTCATGCTGTTGGCGTCCTCGCCGGACAGGCCGATCGCGAACGGCCCCTGCTCGTTGATCAGGCCGACGATCTCGCGCTGCACCTGGCCGGTCAGCACCATGCGGACGACGTCCATCGCCTCCGGGGTGGTGACGCGCAGCCCGCCCGCGAACTCGCTGGCGATGCCGGAGCGCTCCAGCGCGCGGGTGATCTGCGGGCCGCCGCCGTGCACGACGACCGGGCGCAGGCCCGCGTAGCGCAGGAAGACGACGTCCTGCGCGAAGGCCCGCTTGAGCTCCTCGTCGATCATCGCGTTGCCGCCGAACTTCACGACGACGGTCGCGCCGTGGAACTTCGAGAGCCAGGGCAGCGCCTGCGTGAGCACATGCGCCTTGCCTTGGGCCTCGGTGAAGCGGGCTCCCCCCGCAGTGGTCTTCATGACGAGTAGGCCGAGTTCTCGTGCACGTATTCCTTGGTCAAGTCGTTCGTCCAGACCGTGACCGTCTCGGATCCGGCGGCCAGGTCCACGACGAGGTGCACGTGACGGTCACTCAGATCGCACAGGTCGCGGTCCTCGCCGACGCCGCCGCGGCGGCAGACCCAGACGCCGTTGATCGCGACGGACAGTTCCTCGGGCTCGAACTTCGCGCTCGTGGTCCCGACGGCCGAGAGCACCCGGCCCCAGTTCGGGTCCTCGCCGTAGAAGGCGCACTTGAGCAGGTTGTTGCGGGCGATCGAGCGGGCCACCTCGAGGCCGTCCGCCTCGGTGGCCGCGTTGACGATCTCGATCTCGATCTCCTTCGAGGCGCCCTCGGCGTCGGAGATCAGCTGCCGGGCGAGATCCGCGCACAGTTCCTCGACCGCGGCGACGAACTCGCAGGGGTCGGGGACGACGCCGGAGGAGCCCGAGGCCATCAGGATGACCGTGTCGTTCGTGGACATGCAGCCGTCCGAGTCGATCCGGTCGAAGGTGCGCGCCGTGGCCAGGCGCAGCGCCTTGTCGAGCTCGGGCTGCGCGACCGCGGCGTCGGTGGTCAGCACGCACAGCATCGTGGCCAGGCCCGGCGCGAGCATGCCGGCCCCCTTGGCCATACCGCCGACGACGTAGCCCGAGCGCTCGACGACGGCGGTCTTGGCGTGCGTGTCCGTGGTGCGGATCGCCTCGGCGGCGTCCGCTCCGGCCTCGGCGCCCGCGGCGAGCGCGTCGACGCAGGCGGGGAGGCTGCCGAGCAGCCTGTCCATCGGCAGCCGCACGCCGATCAGGCCGGTCGAGCACACGGCGACCCGCGCGGCGGAGACCTCGAGCGCCGCGCCGACGCGCTCGGCGGTCGTGTGCGTGTCCTGGAAGCCCTCGGAGCCGGTGCACGCGTTGGCGCCGCCGGAGTTGAGGATCACCGCGTCGAGCTCGCCGGCCTTGATCACCTGCTCGCTCCACAGCACGGGGGCGGCCTTGACCCGGTTCGAGGTGAACACGGCCGCGGCGGCGCGCGACGGACCCTCGTTCACCACGAGGGCCAGGTCGGGCGCTCCCGAGGACTTGATCCCGGCCGCGACGCCGGAGGCGCGGAAGCCGAGCGCGGCGGTGACGCCGACGCCGGACTCCGCCGCGACGGACGGGGTGGACTGCTCGCTCACGGAGCGACTCCGATCGTGCTCAGCCCGGCGCCTTCCGGCAGACCGAGCGCCAGGTTCATGCATTGCACCGCGCCGCCCGCGGTGCCCTTCGCCAGGTTGTCCACCGCGCCGACCACGATGATCCGGTCGGCCTCGCGGTCGAGCGCGACCTGCAGGTGGACCGAGTTCGAGCCGAGCACGGCCGCGGTCTGCGGCCACGCCCCCTCCGGCAAGAGGGTGACGAAGGGCTCGTCCGCGTAGGCCTTCTCGTACGCTTCGCGCAGCTCCGCGAGGGTCACGCCGGGCTCGGCCGGCGCCGTGCAGGTGGCGAGGATGCCGCGGGACATCGGAACGAGGATCGGCGTGAAGGAGACCTTGACCTGCTCGCTCGCCGCCTTGCCGAGGTTCTGCGCGATCTCCGGGGTGTGCCGGTGCGCGCCGCCCACGGCGTAGGCCGAGGTGTTGCCCATCACCTCGGAGCCGAGCAGGTTCGGCTTGAGGCTCTTGCCCGCGCCGGAGGTGCCGGTCGCGGCGACGATGACGACCTCGACGTGCGCGAGCCCGGCGGCCAGCGCCGGGTAGAGCGCCAGGGTGCTGACGGTCGGGAAGCAGCCGGGCACCGCGACGCGCTTGGTGCCGCGCAGCAGGTCGCGCGCGCCGGGCAGCTCGGGCAGCCCGTAGGGCCAGGTCCCGGCATGCTCCGTGCCGTAGAAGCGCCGCCAGTCGGCGGCCTGTTCGAGCCGGAAGTCGGCGCCGCAGTCCACGACCAGCACGTCGGCGCCGAGCTGCTCGGCGATCGGCCCCGACTGCCCGTGCGGCAGCGCGAGGAAGACCACGTCGTGCCCGGCGAGGCTCTCCTTGCTGGTCTCGGCCAGCACGCGGTCGTGCAACGGCACGAGGTGCGGCTGGTGCTCGACCAGCAGCGAGCCCGCGTTCCTCCCCGCGGTCAGCGTGCCCAGCTCAGCCCGCCCGTCCTGCACGGCGGGGTGCGCGAGCAGGAGCCGGAGGATCTCCCCGCCCGCGTAACCGGTCGCCCCGGCCACCGCGATCCGAATCGTCATGGCATGAGAATACAGAAAAACGGAAGACTATGCCATGCGCCGCACGGATCGGTGCGTCCTCGGCCGCTCCCGGAGCGTCGGTGTCGGTGGGGGTCCGTATGCTCCGAATCGTGGCCGTGCTCGACGAGGAGGAGCCTATGACGACCGTCAACCAGACCGGTGACCTGCGGAAAGCCGAGTTTCGCGAAGCGAACCTCAGCGGCGCGCGGTTCGTCGAGTGCGATCTGTCCGGCGTGGTGATGCGCGCCGTCGACATCGCGGGGGCGGACATCGACGCCCCGTGGCTCTTCGAGGCCGGGAGCGTCCTGCTGGTCAACGGCGTGGACGTGGCCCCGTTCGTCGACGCCGAACTCGACCGGCGCTTTCCGGGGCGGGCCGAGCGGCGGGCCGAGGATCCGCAGGGCCTGCGGTCGGCGTGGGCCGCGGTCGAGCGGACCTGGGAGGCCACGCTCGAGCGCGCCGCCGCGCTGCCGGCCGGCGCCGTCGACGTCTCGGTCGGCGGGGAGTGGTCGTTCGCGCAGACGCTCCGGCACCTGGTGCTGGCCACGGACTTCTGGCTCGGCCAGGCGATCCTGAAGGTGGAGCAGCCGTTCCACCCCCTCGGGCTGATGTACGAGGGCGGCGAGCGCGAGCACGACATGTCGGTCTTCACCACCGCGAAGCCGACCTACGCCGAGGTGCTGCAAGCCCGGGCCAGCCGCGTGGCGATGGTGCGCGACTTCCTGGCCGCGGTGACGCCGGAGGAGCTGGCCGCCGCGCGCGCGAATCCGCACAATCCGCAGCGCTCGAAGACCGTCCGCTCGTGCCTGCACGTGATCCTGCAGGAGGAGTGGGAGCACCACCGCTTCGCCGTCCGCGACCTGGAGGCCGTCATGTGAATCAGGTCATCAGCCCGTCGGCCACCTGCCAGTGCGTCTTGAAGCCGATCGCGTCCGCGAAGTAGCGGTCGTGCGTGACGCAGACGATCGTCCCGGTGAACGCGTCGAGGGCGCGTTCGATCACGTCCAGCGAGTCGAAGTCCAGATAGTTCGTCGGCTCGTCGAGCAGCAGGACGCGCGCTCCCTGGTTGACGACGATCGCCAGAAGCAGCCGACGCAACTCGCCGGCGCTGAGCGTGCGCAGCGGGGCGGTCCACTGGTCCTGCGGGAAGAGATAGCCGGTCAGGATCTTCTCGGCGTCCTCGGGATAGATGGGCACCTTCGAGCGGAAGTAGTCGACGACGGTCGTGTCCAGGCGCAGGTGGTCGTGCGTCTGCGGGAGCATGCCGACTTCGGGCACGCGGGCGGCGAGCTCGCGCAGCAGCGAGGACTTTCCGGCGCCGTTCGGACCGGTGATCAGCACTCTGTCGCCGGTCCGGATCTCCAGGGACGCAATGGTGAGCAGGGTTCGACAACCCGCGCTGACCGCCAGGTCGGTGGTCCGCAGGACGAACTCGTGCCGGTGGTTCCTGCCCTTGGAGAACGCGAGGGTGAGCGTCGGGCGGGTCTGCGGCTCGGCGATCCAGCGGGCCGATTGAAGTTCGCGCTCCAGCCGCCGTTCCCGCGCCTTCGCCTTCTTCGCGACCTTCTTCGCGAGACGGCGCGCGCTGCTGTCGGTCGTGGCGTACTCGACCGTCAGCGAGTGGTCCTTCGTCGCCTCGATGTCGGCGGCGAGCCGCGCGCGGTACTTCTCCTGCGCCTCGTAATCGAGCAGCAGCCGCTGCCAGCGCGCCTCTTTCTGGAGTTTGTAGGCGGTGTATCCGCCCTCGTACTCCTGCAGCTCGTCGTGGATTCCGTCGAGTTCGACGACGCGGTTGGCGACGCGGTCGAGGAAGGCGCGATCGTGGCTGATCACGAGCACGCCGCCGGTCCACTTCGCGAGATAGTCGCCGAGCCAGTCGATGGCGTCGGCGTCGAGGTGGTTGGTCGGCTCGTCGAGCAGCAGCACGGTCGGTTCGGCCAGCAGTACGCGCGCGAGCATCAGCCGCGCCTGCTCACCGCCGCTGACCTGCGCGAGCGGGGCGTCGTCCGGGAGATGGGCGACGTCGAGGCGCTGGCGTACGTCGTCGACGCGCGCCTGCGCGGTCCAGCCGTCGAGGGCTTCGAAGCGTTCGAGGAGGGTGCCGTATTCGGCGAGGGCCTCGTCGTCCGAGGCGAGTACGGCTTCGAGTTCGCGCAGCCGGGCTTCGATCTCGAAAACCGGGGCCAGGGCCGAGCGGACGAACTCGCCGACCCTCGCCGCGGGGTCCGGGACCTGCTGGGCGAAGTAGCCGACGCGGGTTTTCGGGCCGAGCTCGACGCGGCCGCCGCCGGGCGGCAGCTTTCCGGCGAGGATCTTCAGCAGCGTGGACTTGCCGACGCCGTTCGGGCCGACGAGCGCGACCCGGTCACCCGCCCCGACGGCGAGGCAGACGCCGTCGAACAGCGGCTCAGCGTGGAAGGCGAGCGAAAGGCCGGCGGCCTTGAGGTACGAGAGTGGGGTTGCGGCATGCAAGGCGGGCTCCGTGAGAGGTCGTGGGGATGGAATCGCGACACATCTCACGAATCAGCACTACGGAGCTCCTCGAGCCGGCAACAGGTACGGATATGAGAATGCCCGGGCCGTCGAGACCCGGGCAACTCATTTAACGGTCGGACGGGGTCAGCCGCGCAGCACCGCGTCCGTGTGGCGGGCGGCCGAGGCGACGGCCGCGTCGCGCACGGCCGCGACCTCGTCGGCCTTCAGGGTGCGGTCGGCGGCGCGCAACCGGAGCGAGAAGGCCAGGGACTTGGTGCCCGCCTCGATCCGGTCGCCCTCGTACACGTCGAACAGGCGCACCGACTCCAGCAGCGGACCGGCGCCCTCGATCAGCGCCGACTCCACGTCAGCCGCCGGCACCTCGCGGGAGACCACCAGCGCGACGTCGATCGCGGCGATCGGGAAGCCGGAGACCTCCGGGCCGCGGACCTTGAGCTCGGTCTCCGGGACCAGCGCGTCGAGGTTGAGCTCCATCGCGCAGGTGCGCGGCGGCAGGCCCAGCGCCTCGAGCACCTTCGGGTGCAGCTCGCCCGCGTAGCCGACGATGCGCTCGTCCAGCGAGAGCACCGCGCAGCGCCCGGGGTGCCAGGGCTCGTACTGCTCCTGATCGATCGTCAGCTCGGCGCCGCAGGCCGCGGCGACCGTGCGGGCCGCCTCGACCGCGTCGGCCCAGGTCGCCGCGCGGCCCTCGCCCCACCAGCCGGCCCGCTCCCAGGTGCCGGCCAGCACCGCGGCGACGTGCCGCGGCTGGTCCGGCAGGGCGGATTCCAGCGCGGCGATCTCCGCGTCGGACGGACGGCGGTCCACCGGCAGCCGCGGCGGGGCCGAAGCGCCCGGGCGCGGCTGGTAGACCAGGCCGGTCTCGAACAGCGCGACGTCCGGGAAGCCGCGGCCCACATTGCGCCGCAGCGTCGCGAACAGGCCGGGCAGCAGGGTGGTGCGCAGCTGCGGCTGCTCGTCCGAGATCGGGTTGACCACGGTCAGGGCGCTGCGCCGGGCGTCGCCCTCGGAGAGGCCCATGGCGTCCAGCTCGGCCTTGCCGACGAACGGGTAGTTGAGCACCTCGACGTAGCCCGCGTCGGCCAGCGCGCGCCCGACCCGGCGGTGCAGCCGCTGACGCAGCGTCAGGCCGCGGCCGCGCGGGGCGGTCGGCAGCCGCGAGGGGATCCGGTCGTAGCCCTCGAGCCGGATGACCTCCTCGGCCAGGTCGTTCGGATCGGTCAGGTCGGGGCGCCAGGACGGCGGGGTCACCGACAGCTGGTCGGTGCCCTCGACCGAGCAGCCGACCTCCTGCAGCCGGCGGACCACGGCGGCGCGCTCGTACTGCAGCCCGGCCACGCGGCCCGGCAGCTCGGCGTCGATCACGATCGGCGGGGCCGGATGCGGCTGCGTGGAGGCGACGGTGACCTCGGGGTCGGCCTCGCCGTGGCCGAGCAGCACCAGCAGGTCCACGGCGCGCTGGGCGGCCGCGGCGGCCGCGTTCGGGTCCACCGCGCGCTCGAAGCGGCGGGAGGCCTCGGACGGCAGCTTGTGCCGACGGGCCGCCCGGGCGATCACGGCCGGGGCGAAGTGCGCGGCCTCGATCAGCACGTCCACGGTGCCCTCGTGCACCTCGGTGGAGGCGCCGCCCATCACGCCGGCCAGGCCGATCGGCCCGGAGCCGTCGGTGATCAGCAGGTCCTCGGGGTTCAGCGCGCGCTCGGCGCCGTCCAGCGTGGTCAGCTTCTCCCCCGCCGCGGCGCGCCTGACGGTGATTCCGCCGGTCAGCCGGTGCAGGTCGTAGGCGTGCAGCGGCTGGCCGATCTCGATCATCACGTAGTTCGTGATGTCCACGATCAGCGAGATCGGGCGCATCCCGGCCAGCTGGATCCGGCGCTGCATCCACAGCGGGCTGGTCGCCAGCGGGTCGATGCCGCGCACCGCGCGGGCCACGAAGCGGTCGCAGCCGGTCGGGTCGGCGAGCGCCACCGGGAAGCCGTTGCCCGTCGGTGCGGGCGTGTCCAGCAGCGCCGGGTCGCGCAGCGTCAGACCGTAGGCGATCGCGGTCTCCCTGGCCATGCCGCGCATGGACAGGCAGTAGCCGCGGTCCGTGGTGACGGCGATGTCCAGCACCTCGTCGCGGATGCCGAGCAGCTCGATCGCGTCCGCGCCGACCTGGACGTCCGGGGGCAGCACGATGATGCCGCTGTGGTCGTCGCCGAGGCCGAGCTCGCGGGCCGAGCAGATCATCCCGTCCGACACGTGGTCGTAGGTCTTGCGCGCGGCGATCTTGAAGTCGCCGGGCAGCACCGCGCCGGGCAGCGCGGCCACGATCTTGTCGCCGGCCCGGAAGTTCCGCGCGCCGCAGACGATGCCGCGCACGCCGCCGTTCTCCGCGCCGACGTCGACCTGGCAGTAGCGAATCGGCTTCTTGAAGTCGGTCAGCTCCTCGATCTCCAGGACCTGCCCGACGACCAGCGGGCCGGTCAGGCCCGCGCCGGACTCGTGCACCGTCTCGACCTCGAAGCCGATCGGGATCAGCCGCTCGGCCAGCTCGCGGCCGGAGACCTCGGCGGGCAGGTCGACGTACTCGCGCAGCCAGGAAAGGGGGACGCGCATCAGATCTCAACTCCGAACGGGAGGGTGAAGCGGACGTCGCCCTCGACGATGTCGTGCATGTCCGCGATGCCGTGCCGGAACATCAGGGTCCGCTCGAGGCCGATGCCGAAGGCGAAGCCGCTGTACCGCTCCGGGTCGATGCCCGCGGAGACCAGGACGCGCGGGTTGACCACGCCGCAGCCGCCGAGCTCGATCCAGCCCTCGGAGGAGCAGGTGCGGCACGGCCGGTCCGGGTTGCCGACGGACTCGCCGTGGCAGACGAAGCACTGCATGTCGAGCTCGGCGCTCGGCTCGGTGAAGGGGAAGTAGTTCGGGCGCAGCCGGGACCGCAGGCCCGCGCCGAACATCTCCTGCACGAAGTAGTCCAGGGTGCCCTTGAGGTCGGCCATGCCGATCCCCTCGTCCACGACCAGGCCCTCGATCTGGTTGAAGACCGGGGTGTGCGTGGCGTCCAGCGCGTCGGTGCGGAAGGTGCGGCCGATCGCGACCATGTGCAGCGGCGGCTGCCGTTTGAGCATAGTGCGGATCTG
>DASTAE010000102.1:0-13041 GCA_035712985.1 Actinospica sp. | reverse complement strand
AGCCGACCGCGGCACCGACCCGGAGCCGGCCCTGATCGTCCTTGGTGGCATCGGGGTACTGGTCGGACTTCACGAAGTCCTTGAGAGTGATCAGACCCTTGAGCCGGCCCTGCTCGTCGACCAGCGGCAGCTTCTCGATCTTGTGCGCCGCCATCAGCCGCATCGCCTCGGCTCCGGTGGTGCCGACCTTGCCGGTCACCAGCGGGGACTTGGTCATCACCTCGTGCACGCGCCGGCTCATGTCGCTCTCGAAGCGCAGGTCGCGGTTCGTCACGATGCCGATGAGCAGCCCGGCGGCGTCGACCACCGGCAGGCCGCTGATCCGGTAGCGGGCGCACAGCTCGTCCACCTCGGCGAGGGTGGCGTCCGGGGAGACCGTGACCGGCTGGGTGATCATGCCGGACTCGGAGCGCTTGACCAGGTCGACCTGCGCGGCCTGGTCGGCCGGGGGGAGGTTGCGGTGCAGCACGCCCGCGCCGCCCTGCCGGGCCATGGCGATCGCCATCCGGGCCTCGGTCACCGTGTCCATCGCCGCCGAGATCAGCGGGGTGCGCACGGAGATGTTCCGGGTCAGCCGGGACGTGGTGTCGGAATCACCCGGCGCCAGGTCGGAGACCGCTGGGACGAGCAGCACGTCGTCGAAGGTCAGCCCCTCGAGCGCGAACTTCTGACTGAAAGCGTCGGATGCGGACACTGCGGGCCTCCCGGCGGCGACGTAATGGGATGCACTCCAGTTTAACGTCGCCGCGGGCTACCCCTTACCGCATCCCGCGAAACTCGCTTAACGCACCAGGCCCCAGCGGAAGCCGCGGGCCGCGAAGCGTTGCCCCATCGTTACAGGGGTCGCGGTCACCTGACCAAGCCCCATCGGAACCCCAGAGCGACTGCGTGGGCCCGGTCGGACGCTCCGAGCTTCTTGAAGAGCCGGCGCGCGTGCGTCTTGACCGTGTCCTCGGACAGGAAGAGGTCGCGGCCGATCTCCGCGTTGGAGCGGCCGTGGCTCATGCCCTCGAGCACCTGGATCTCGCGCGCGGTGAGGGTCGGCGCGGACCCCACCTCGGCGGGACGCAGCCGGCGCGGGGCCAGCCGCCAGGTCGGGTCGGCGAGCGCCTGCGAGACGGTCGCGCGCAGCTCGGCGCGGGACGCGTCCTTGTGCAGGTAGCCGCGGGCACCGGAGGCCACGGCGAGGGCGACCCCGTCGAGGTCCTCGGCCATCGTCAGCATCACGACGCGCGCGGTCGGGTCGCTGGAGACCAGCCGCCGCACCGTCTCGACACCGCCGAGTCCGGGCATTCGCACGTCCATCAGGACGAGGTCGGCCCGGTCGGCCGTCCAGCGGCGCAGCACCTCCTCTCCGCTGCTCGCGGTGGTGACCCGGTCGACGCCGGGCACGGTGGCGACCGCGCGGCGCAGGGTTTCACGGGCCAGGGGTGAGTCGTCACAGACCAGAATGGACGTCATAAGGGGTTGCCTCCACGCACTGCGGACCAGGATCCGTCAGACTCAACGAGCGTCACCCGAAAGCGTTACGCGCGGACTCATCTAATTTTTCAGCGAGCCGCTGCTCATGATCGATTTGGGCACGTGACGGTGATCACCTTTTCGAGCGACGGGCCTTGAGGGGCCCGCTACGCCATGCGAGTGATCCATTACCGTGCGCTGTAGCCAACATAGCCCCTGACAGGCCGGTTCGGGGAGGGGAGCCGCGGATTGCCCCGGGATCATGCGGCCGCGCGCCCCCGGCCGGCGGCGAGTTCGTCCAGGCGTCGGGCGGCGGCCGCGGCGGACAGACCGGCGCGCACGAGGCGGGAAAGCGCCTCCAGCCGGACGATGTCGTACGGCGTGTATCCGCCACTGCCGCTCGGCCCGGCCAGCCGCCTGGCCTCCCAACCGCGCAGCGTGCTGGGCGCCACTCCCGCCCTCCTGGCCGCCTCGGCGCGACCGCAACCGTGGCCGGAACGAGGCCGGCGCGGGTACGGAAAGACCTGGTCAGCACGCCTGGGGGCGGGAATCCTCGCCGCGTGCGCCGGATGGTCGGCTGCGCCATTCGGAGGGTCGGGACTGAGCCGTTCGAACTGCGTCGCCATACCGGGTTCATACCGAAGCAACCGATGGGTATAGAGCCCATACCGACAAATCCACTCGATCCGGGGAACCCCCCGTTCACTGGACGTCCCATCACCGGACCACTCAAGGAGCACTCATGGCGGACTACTCCCGGCTGCCGGGGCCGAACGCCGATGTGTGGGATTGGCAGTTGCGCGGCCTGTGCCGCGGGCAGGACAGCTCGTTGTTCTTCCATCCCGAAGGCGAGCGCGGCGCGGCCAGGGCCGCTCGGGAGCAGTCGGCCAAGGAGATCTGCCTCAACTGCCCGGTGCAGAAGCAGTGCTCCGAGCACGCCCTGCGGGTGCGCGAGCCCTACGGGGTGTGGGGCGGGATGACCGAGGAGGAGCGGGAGATCCACTACCAGCGGCAGAAGGCGATGGCCCGGGCCCGCGCGGTGCGCGAGAAGACGGCGCTGGCCGAGAAGGTGCTGCTGAAGGAGAAGATGCTGCGCGAGCACGAGCTGGCCAGGCAGGCCGCCGAGGCGCGCCGCCGGGACCAGGAGGCCGCGCGGGGCGAGGCGGCCGTGGCCGCGCCCCCCGCCTCGGAGCCGGTCTCGCCGCTGCTGTCCGCGCCGCCGAAGAAGAAGCCGGCCGTGGCGGCCAAGCCGCTGCCGCCCAGGAAGCGGGCCGCCGCGGCCAAACCTGCGAAGCAGAGCCCTGCGAAGGCGGCCGCGAACTCGAAGAAACGTACGCCCGCGAAGGTGTGAGCCGCACGGCACGGCGAAGGGCCCCCGCTCCGGGTCGGAGCGGGGGCCCTTCGTCCTGCCGTCTACGCGGCGAGCGCCTAGTGGCTGTGGCCGTGCGAGTGGCCGTGGCCGCCCGCGGGCTCCTCGACCGGCTCCGGCTTCTCGACGACCAGGGCCTCGGTGGTCAGCAGCATCGAGGCGATCGACGCGGCGTTCGCCAGGGCCGAGCGGGTGACCTTGACCGGGTCGATGACGCCGGCCGCGATCAGGTCCACGTACTCGCCGGTGGCGGCGTTCAGGCCGTGGCCCACCTCGAGGTGCGAGACCTTGTCGGTCACGACGTAGCCCTCGAGACCGGCGTTCTCGGCGATCCAGCGCAGCGGCTCGACCATGGCCTTGCGGACCACGCCGACGCCGGTCGCCTCGTCGCCCGAGAGGCCGAGGCCCTCGGACAGCGCGGACGCGGCGTGCACGAGCGCGGAGCCACCGCCGGAGACGATGCCCTCCTCGACCGCGGCGCGGGTCGCGGAGATCGCGTCCTCGAGACGGTGCTTCTTCTCCTTGAGCTCGACCTCGGTGGCCGCGCCGACGCGGATCACGCAGACGCCGCCGGCCAGCTTCGCGAGGCGCTCCTGCAGCTTCTCGCGGTCCCAGTCGGAGTCCGAGTTCTCGATCTCGGCCTTGATCTGCTTGACCCGGTCCGCCACGGCCGCCGCGTCGCCCGCGCCGTCCACGATGGTGGTGTCGTCCTTGGTGATGGTCACCCGGCGGGCGGTGCCGAGCACCTCGACGCCGACCTGGTCCAGCTTGAGGCCGACCTCGGGGGACACGACCTGGCCACCGGTCAGGATCGCGATGTCCTGCAGGGTGGCCTTGCGGCGGTCGCCGAAGCCCGGCGCCTTGACGGCGACCGAGTTGAAGGTGCCGCGGATCTTGTTGACCACGAGGGTGGACAGCGCCTCGCCGTCCACGTCCTCGGCGATGATCAGCAGCGGCTTGCGCGACTGGGCGACCTTCTCCAGGATCGGCAGCAGGTCGGAGATCGCGGAGATCTTGCCCTGGTTGATCAGGATGTAGGCGTCCTCGAGGACGGCCTCCATGCGCTCCTGGTCGGTGACCATGTAGGGCGAGAGGTAGCCCTTGTCGAACTGCATGCCCTCGGTGAACTCCAGGTCGAGGCCCATGGTGTTGGACTCCTCGACGGTGATCACGCCGTCCTTGCCGACCTTGTCCATGGCCTCGGCGATGAGCTCGCCGATCGCCTTGTCCTGGGCGGAGATCGCGCCGACCTGGGCGATGGCCTCCTTGGTCTCCACCGTCTTGGCGGAGGCCAGCAGGGCCTCGGAGACCGACTTCACGGCCGCGTCGATGCCGCGCTTGAGCGCGACCGGCTGGGCGCCGGCGGCGACGTTGCGCAGGCCCTCGCGGACCATGGCCTGGGCCAGGACGGTCGCGGTGGTGGTGCCGTCGCCCGCGATGTCGTTGGTCTTGGTGGCGACTTCCTTGGCGAGCTGGGCGCCGAGGTTCTCGTACGGGTCCTCGAGCTCGACCTCGCGCGCGATGGTCACGCCGTCGTTGGTGATGGTCGGCGCGCCGAACTTCTTGTCGATGACGACGTTGCGGCCCTTCGGGCCGATGGTCACCTTGACCGCGTCGGCGAGGGCGTTGACGCCGCGCTCGAGCTTGCGGCGGGCGTCCTCGTCGAACTGCAGCTGCTTGGCCATGAACCAAGTCCCTTCTGGTCCTGGGGGTTACGGAAGGCGGGGCCGCTCCGAACAAGGCCGCGCCCCGCCGCGCTCACTGGGAAAACGTGGCGGGACGGAACGCGGCCTGCCGCGCGCGGAGTACTCGCGAGCCTTACTTGCTGACGACGGCGAGCAGGTCGCGCGCCGACAGGACGAGGTACTCCTCGCCGTTGTACTTGACCTCGGTGCCGCCGTACTTGGAGTACAGGACGACGTCGCCTTCCTTGACGTCCAGGGGCAGGCGGTTGCCGTTCTCGAAGCGACCCGGGCCGACGGCCAGGACGGTGCCCTCCTGGGGCTTCTCCTTGGCGGTGTCCGGGATCACCAGGCCGGAGGCGGTGGTCTGCTCGGCGTCCAGCGGCTTGACGACCACGCGGTCCTCGAGCGGCTTGATGGCAACGGTAGCCACGGTCGTGACCTCTCCTTCGGAGACGTTCTCGATGTCTAGGGCGAACAGGCCGGATCCTGTCGTCGCGGGGGCCAGGAGGACGGGTTCGCGTTGGCACTCTCAGGTCGAGTGTGCCAGTCGGCAGATTATGCCGATTCCTGGCACTCGGTCAACCCGAGTGCCAGGGCGGGCCCGGCGGCCGCCACGTGGCCGGGAACCGCCCGGACTGGTCTAGAGCGGTCGGTTCCGGTCATGATAGGCGGCGGTGGTCCATTCATCCGATGACGACCCGATGAAGACCCGTTCGGCCGCAGGCGCACCAGGTGTCCGGCACAGGACGACCCGGCGGCCGTGGAAGGAGTGACGTGCTCGGCATACTCGGCCTCGACGAACCCACCGAGCGCGTCTACCGCGAGCTGGTACAGGCGGGCCCGTCGAGCGTGGAGGCGCTGGCCGTGCGGCTGGGCCTGGCGCGCGCGTCGGTGGCGGGGGCCGTCGAGGTGCTCGAGGCCAAGTCGCTGGCCACCCGCGACCAGGTCGGCCTGGTGCAGACGGCGCCTCCCCAGCTGGCCCTGGGAGCGCTCCTGACGGCCCAGCGGCACGCGCTGGGCCAGGCCGAGCTGACCGCGGCGGCGCTGGAGGAGGCGTACCACGCGACCTCGGCGCAGAACGCGCACGAGCTGGTCCAGGTCGTCATCGGCGCCGACCAGGTGCTCCAGCGCCTCGAATACCTCCAGCTGAACGCCGAGACCGAGCTGCTCGCGCTGGTCCAGGCGCAGGTCGAGATCCCGGAGACCTGCGAGGGCGAGGCCGAGGCCGTGGCGGTCGAGCGCGGGGTGAGCTACCGCGTCGTGATCGAGCGCGCCGGGCTCAACGGGCCGCCCTCGGGCCGGACGCTGTCGAGCGCCGTGCCGATGGGCGAGCAGTTGCGCGTCATCGAATCGCTGCCGACGAAGATGGTGATCGCGGACCGGTGCACGGTGATGCTGCCGCTGAGCCTGCCCGGGACCGCGGAGGGCGCCGCCGACGGGCCGATGGCGCTGGTCTCGCGGGCGCCCGGCCTGGTGAACGCGATGATCGGCCTGTTCGAGTCGGTCTGGCAGCGCGCGCTGCCGGTACGGCGCGACGGACAGGCGCCGGCCGCGGAGAACGGCGCGCGGAGCCGGCTCGGTTCGGCCGCCGGCTCGCGCCTGGTCGTGGACGATCCCGCGCAGTCCCTGCCGACCCCGCTCGACCTGCGGATCCTCTCCCTGCTGCTCGTCGGCGCGACGGACGCGGCGATCGCCAAGCAGCTGGGCCTCGGGCTGCGCACCGTGCAGCGGCGGGTGGCCCACATGATGGAGCTCGCCGAGGTGAGCACCCGCCTGCAACTCGGCTGGCAGGCGCACGATCGCGGGTGGCTCAAATAGCTGATGCCCCGGCTGTCGGCGCCGGATGCGACAATGGAGCCGACGGCGGGTAGAGCGAAAGGACGCGCGTGGTCGCGATCTCGAAGTCGGGCGAGGCGGACAAGCCGCTGTTCGAGCGGATCGGCGAGGAGCCCTTCCGCCGAATCGTGCACGCCTTCTACGCGGGCGTGGCCGAGGAACCCGAGCTGCGCGCGCTGTATCCCGAGGAGGATCTCGGCCCGGCCGAGGAGCGGCTGGCGCTGTTCCTGATCCAGTACTGGGGCGGTCCTTCGACCTACTCGCGGGAGCGCGGGCACCCCAGGCTGCGGATGCGGCACGCCGGCTTCCACATCGACGAGGCCGCGCGGGACCTCTGGCTCAAGCACATGCGCGTCGCGGTGGACGGCGCGGACCTGCGCGAGGCGGATCGCGCGGAGCTGTGGGCGTACCTGGAGTACGCCGCGGGCTTCATGGTCAACGCCGCGTGACGATTGCCGCACGCGCCGAACCCTGATACCTATGGATCCATGACCGATTGCGGCGTAGGGGGCGTAGCGTTGGTCACGCGCGACCACATCGACTTCTGCCGGGTGTGGTCCTCATCGTGTCGCCGTTGCCTCTGACAGCCCACGATCGCAGGATTCTTCTTTTCCATCAGAGGTGAACAGTCCCATGAGCACGCTGACCGTGCCGTCCACCGCCGCTGCCCTGACCGCCTTCGCCGACCTCGTGCACCTCGAGGCGGACGACCCCCTGGCGGTCGAGCTGGCCGCCTCCTTCCTGGCCGAGGAATCGGCCAGGGGCGGGGCCGCCGCCGCCAGGTTCCTGGAGTCCGACCCCCGCGAGCACGAGACCTGGCTGGGCGGCGCCTGGATCGGCCTGCGCCAGGCCGACGGCTCCCCCGCCGCCGGCGGCGCCTACCGCCGCTACGACCCGACCACCGCCGAACTGGCCCAGCTCTGGACCCGTCCCGAACTGCGCCGCCACGGCCTGGCCCGCAAGGTCCTCGGCCACCTCGAGTTCCTCGCCGAACGCTCCGGCTACGACCGCCTCTACGCCGTGGCCGAACCGGGCCAGGCGGCGCTCCGGAAGGTGCTGCTGGCGGCCGGATTCCGGGCCCTCGGGGGCGACTCGCTGGAGTACCTGGGCTTCGTCAAGGGGCTGAGTCGTGACTATCTGCCGGATCCGCTGAGCTAGGCGCGTGGGGCGGGGGTGGCGGTCGGCCGTCACCCCTGCCCGATCACCCGCGCCAGATGCTCGGCCACCATCAACGTCGGCAGGTGGGTGTTGCCGCTGGGAATGACCGGCATGATGGAGGCGTCGGCGATGGAGAGGGCTGCGACTCCGTAGACCTCGCCGCGGGCGTCGACCACCGCGCCCTGCTCGGGATCCGGGCCCATGGCACAGGTGCCGCAGGGGTGGTGGTAGGTCCACACGGAGCGGCGCAGGGCGTCCACGAGTTCGGAGCCCTCGTCCAGGCCGGCGCCGAGCCACCGCTCGGGGCCGCCCGCCAGCTCGCGGAGCGGGCTGATCGCACCCACCTGGCGGGCACTGCGTACACCGCGGATCATGGCGGCCAGGTCTGCCGGGTCTTCGAGCAGGTTCAGGCGGATCTTCGGGGCGGCTTCCGGGTCCAGCGACGCCAGTCTCACGCGACCCCTGGACCTGGGGTTCAGGATCGTGGCCGAGATCCAGAAGAGGGCCGGGGTGGCCGCGGGCACGTGCTGGAGCCAGGGGGCGTCGCCGGTGCCCTCGGAGTCGGAGCGGGTGGCCACCACCTGGAAGCGGGGACCGTCGGGGAAATCGGCCGCCGCGGGCCAGATCACCGAGATTCCGGGGTGCTCCTGGAGGTTCGCGCCCACGCCGGGGAGGTGGGATCTGCACGGCAGGCCCAGCACGGCGAGGTCCTGGGCCGGGCCGATGCCGGAGCGCAGCAGGATGGCGGGCGAGCCGTAGGCGCCTGCGGCCAGCACGACCCGGCCGGCCCTGATCACCCGGCCGTCGGCCAGCCGCACGCCCACCGCCCGGCCGCGCTCGATCAGGACCCTGTCGACGAGGGCGTCCGGCAGGATGCCGAGATTCCCACGGCCCCGCGCCTGGGCCAGATAGGTCATCGCGGCGCTCATCCGGATGCCGCCGACGGTGTTCACCGGCGCCGCGCCCACGCCGATCGCGCCGGGGCGGTTGTGGTCGACCACCTCGGGGAATCCGGCCTCGACCAGCGCCTCGTGCGCCGCCGCGTTGACCGGGGTCAGTTCCTTCGGCTCGTAGCGGCGGATCGGGATCGGGCCGCTCTGCCCGTGCCAGTCGTCGGCGAAGTCGAGGTCGGTCTCCAGCCTGCGGAAGTCCTCCAGCACGTCCGCGAAGGACCAGCCGGGATTGCCGAGCCGCGCCCAGCCGTCGTAGTCCGCGGGGGCGCCGCGCAGCGCGATCGTGCCGTTCGTGGCGCTGCAGCCGCCGACCAGCTTCGCGCGGGCCACGACGCCGCCGGTGGCCTCGTCCGTGTAGCCCCAGTCGTGGGTGCCCGCCGAGCGCCAGCCGGAGCGCAGTTCCGCGGGCAGCGCCTCGGGATCCGGGTAGTCCGGCCCGGCCTCGATGAGCAGCACCCGCACCCCGGGCCGCTCGGACAGCCGCGCGGCCAGCACGCAGCCCGCCGCCCCGCCGCCGACCACCGCGATATCGGTCTCCACGCCTGACGCACCGCCTCGGGAAGATCGGGGAGCTGTCCCTCCTCACCCTGGACGGGCCCCGGCGGCGCGCACAAGGGCGTATCGGAGCACTGATGCCCCGGTACGCCCCTGAGTCCTCGTGCGACGAGGTTTAGCGGTTGTTGTTGACCTTCATGTCGAGCAGGCCGCGCTCGCGCAGGTAGTCGCGCAGCGGGTACTGGTCGCCGATGCCCCAGTAGGACAGCGCGTCCTTGCCGGCGCCGAGCAGCTGCTGCTGGATCGGGGTCAGCTCGTCCCACCACTCGTGGCCCGGGACGAGGATCCGGTCCTCGTGCGGGGCGATCCAGCGGTAGGTCCAGCCGATGAACAGGCAGCGGCGGTCGATGTCGGAGTAGTTGTCCGAGCGGCCGTGGTAGAGGCGGCGGTCGAAGAGTACGACGTCGCCCTTGTTCGCGCAGACCTCGACGGCGCCCTCGGGCTGCTCGAAGTCGAGGCTCAGGTCCTCGGGCCGGGCGAGCCGGCTGGTCTTGTGCGAGCCGGGGATGGTCATGAAGTTGCCGCGGCCCGGCTCGGAGAGGTCCGAGAGGTAGAAGGCCGTGCGGATCGAGAGCAGCGGGCGCTCCGGCTCGGTCTCGATCTCCAGGTTCTGCCGGCCGCCGTCCTGGTGCCAGCGCCAGGTCTTGCGCGTGTCCGCCGGGACGCCCGGGTGCACGTCGATGTGGTGGTGGTACGCGTGGATGTTCCAGCCGAGGATGCCCCAGACCATCGGGAAGACGGTGGGCAGCTCGAGCAGTTCCAGGAAGACCTTGTCCCGGTGCAGGAAGCCCATCAGGTGCATGCTCTGGTCCTTCGGGTGCAGCAGCCCCTCGGCCTTCTGCTGCGCGTACACCCGGTCCTGCGCCTCGATGAGCCGCTCCAGCAGCTCCGGCGGGATGGCGTCGCGGATGATGAAGTACCCGTCGCGGTCGAAGTCGGCCCGCTGCTCGTCGCTGATCTGGATGCCGTCGTAGGGCACCAGCGGACGGTCTGCGGCCGAGGAGGCCGGGGTTATGGACTCGCCCATCATCATGGACATGGGTGCGCGACCCCCTAGATATCGAGGAACCTGGACGACCACGCCGCTCACCCGCGTTACGCGGTCCGCATAAGAGACGCCCAGCCCACGGGTACGGTTGCGGATTCCACCGCAGGCTGCCTGCCGATTCTTTACGGATACCGAGCCCCGCGTCAACGCGGGCCGGCGCCGCTCAGACCCGCGGTCCACTTCTCCTCGACGCGCCCGAAGCGCCACACGGCCATCGCGACCAGCCACGTCGCCACGAACAGGCCCACGATGAAGAATCCGGCCTTGTTGATGTCGAAGTTGGACATCACGTCCCAGAAACCGCCGGAGAGGTGCAGTTCCGTGGCCAGCAGCCCCAATACCTCGATGCCGCCGATGAACACGCAGATACCGACGGACAGTCCGGTAATCGTGAGGTTGTAGTAGACCTTGCGCACCGGATTCAGGAAGGCCCAGCCGTAGGCCAGGTTCATGAAGCAGCCGTCGATCGTGTCCAGCAGCGTCATCCCGGCGGTGAACAGGATCGGCAGCGCGACGATCGCGTACCAGGCCACGTGCTGGCTGGCCAGCAGCGCGGTCGTGGCCAGCAGCGCGACCTCGGTGGCGGTGTCGAAGCCGAGCCCGAACACGACGCCGACCGGATAGATCTGCCAGGGCTTGCGGATCGCGCGCATCCAGCGGCCGAAGAAGCGGTTCATCAGGCCGCGGTTCTGCAGCTGCTCCTCGAGCGCCTCCTCGTCGAATTCGCCGCGCCGCATCGAGCGCCAGACCTTCGCGATCCCGCCGAGGATCACCAGGTTCAGCCCCGCGATCAGGAACAGGAAGCTCGCGGAGACGACCGTGCCGAAGACCCCGCCGAACTGCTCCAGCGAGGAGTTCGGATTGGACACTGCGCCGAACACCGCCTTCTCGGCGAACACGATCCCGGCGCCGATCACGACGACGATCGTGGAGTGGCCGAGCGAGAAGAAGAAGCCGACACTCAGCGGGCGCTGTCCATCGTGCATCAGCTTGCGCGTCGTGTTGTCGATCGCGGAGATGTGGTCGGCGTCGAAGGCGTGCCGCATGCCCAGCGTGTAGGCGAGCACCGCGACGCCGATGCCGAGCCCCTTGTAGTGCTGCGGCACGACGAGGACCACGAAGATGCCGAAGCCGACGACGTGCAGCAGCGCGATGAAGCCGAACATCAGCAGCGTGCGGCGCCACTCGGCCGGGGTGAGCATGGCCCGGAGTCGGGCGAGTCGGCCGCCTTCGACGGCGGCGACTACTGCGGTACTCGACAGGGTCACGGCGGGTCCTCGGTGTCGGTGGGCGGTCGTGCGGGCGGTTCTCCGGGGCGGGCCGTCTTTCGGCTGCGGACGCTCCGGCGGGCGGTCTTCCAGGCACGGGCGCCGGTGGTGGCGGCCGCACTATGCATTCTTGCCGCACTTGCAAATAGTTCGCAAGTAGTAGCGGATGGCAGAATGCGGCCCCGCGCGGAAATATCCGCACGGGGCCGCCGGGTGTTACCCGCGTGACCGAGCCTCGCCTCGTTGCGAGCCCGTCCCGCTCCCTCAGTTGCTCCGGCGCCGCAGCAGGCCCGCCGCCAACAGCAGCGTGCCGAGCAGCAGGATCGCCGTGTCCGCCCACATCGCCAGGTGAAAGCCGCCGATCAGCGCGTCGTGCGCCGACCGGCCCGCGCGCAGCAGTCCGCTCTGCCGGCTCGAGGCGATCGCGCTCACGATCGGGATGCCGACGGTCAGCGCCACCTGCTGCGTCGTCGTCGCCAGCCCGGTGGCCTGGCCCTGCTCCTCGTTCGGCAGGCCGGAGGTCGCGGTCACGTTGAAACCGACCACCGCGTGCAGGTTGCCGTAGTAGCAGACGCTGCCCGCGATCAGCAGGATCAGCACACTGTCACCGCGGCTCATCAGCGCCATCGGCACGAAGGCGACGGTCTGCAGCAGCAGCCCGAGCACCAGCACGCGCCGCGAGCCGATGCGCCCGATCGTGCGCGGCGCCAGGTTCCCGGAGACCGCGGCGACCACGCCGAGCCAGCCGAACACCAGCCCGGCGCGCAGCGGGCTGAGCCCGTTGATCTGCTGCAGGAAGAGCATTCCGACGAACACCGACGCGCTGCCCGTGGCGAAGGCGAGCAGTCCGCCGACGTTGCCCAGGGACACCGTGCGACGTCGCAGGACCTTGAGGTCGATCAGCGGGTGCGCGCTGCGCGCCTCGACGGCGACGAACGCGGCGAGCAGCACGACCCCGAGGACCAGCGTGACCAGCACGTTCGGCCGTCCCCAGCCCTGCTGCGCGGCCGTGGTCAGCGCGTAGATCAGGGCCAGCAGCCCGCCGGTGACGGTCGCCGCTCCGGGCACGTCGAGCCGCGAGTGGTGCTCGTTGCGGCTCTCGGCGACCAGCATCGGCGTGGCGACGAGCACGAACAGGCCGAGCAGGATCGGCAGCACCATCGTGAAGCGCCAGTTGAGCAGATCGGTGAGCACACCGCCGAGCAGCGTGCCGACGGTGAATCCGGTGGCCATCACGGAGCCGGCGATGCCCAGCGCGCGGTCCCGAGCGTGGCCCTCGGCGAAGGAGGTGGTCAGCAGCGCCATGCCGGTCGGCACGACGCCCGCCGCGCCGAAGCCCTGCAGCGCGCGACCGACCAGCAGCGACGCCGGGTCCCACGCCAGCATCGTGAGCACCGAGGCGAGGGTGAACAGGGCCACTCCCGCCAGGAACACGCGGCGCCGCCCGATCAGATCGCCGGTGCGGCCGAGCAGGAGCAGCAGCCCGCCCGAGGGAAGGGCGAAGGCGGTGGCGACCCACTGCAGGTTGGCCTCGTTGATGTGCAGGTCGGTGCCGATGGCCGGGAGGGCGATGTTGAGGATCGAGAAGTCGATGCCGACGAGGAAGTTCGCCGCGCAGAGCACGAGCAGGACGAGCTTGGCGCGGCCGGAGAGGCGGCCGCCGCTTGCCGTCGTGTTCGGCGTCGTCGTGTTCGGCGTCGTCGTGGTC
>DASTAE010000101.1:0-21990 GCA_035712985.1 Actinospica sp. | reverse complement strand
ACCTGCTCGCTGATCACGTGCTCCCAGCGGCAGGCCTCCTCGTGCACCTCGTCCCAGGGCAGCCCGATCACGTCCACCAGCAGCCGCTCGGCCAGCCGGTGCTTGCGCATCACCCGGGTGGCCAGCTGCCGGCCGTTGTCGGTCAGCTGCAGGTGGCGGTCGCCCTCCACGGTCAGCAGCCCGTCCCTGGCCATCCTGGCCACGGTCTGGCTCACGGTCGGCCCGCTCTGCCCCAGGCGCTCGGCGATCCGGGCGCGCAGGGGGACGATGCCCTCCTCCTCGAGTTCGAAGATCGTACGCAGGTACATCTCCGTGGTGTCGATCAGATCGCTCACGCGCGCACCTCGTCAGGCCGGATCAATGCAGTCGTCAATGCAGTCAGAGTCCATTGTGACGCACCGTGCCGACAGCGGCGGCGGCCGTTCACGGGCTGAGCCGCTCGATCAGCCAGCCGCCCGGCGCCGCCGCGTCCCTGCGGTAGACGATCCGGTCGTGCAGCCGGTCCGCCCGGCCCTGCCAGAACTCCACCGACTCCGCGCGCACCCGCAGCCCGCCCCAGTGCGGCGGACGCGGCACCTCGTCGGGGTACTGCGCGTCGTACGCGGCGAGCCGCCGCTCGAGCCACGCGCGGTCCGGGATCGTCTCCGACTGCTCGCTGGCCCAGGCGCCGAGCCGGGCGCCGCGCGGGCGGCTCGCGAAATAGGCGTCGCTCTCGGCGTCCGGCACCGGCGCCGCAGTGCCCTGCACGACGACCTGACGCTGCAACGGGTACCAGGGGAACAGCAGACTGACGCTCGGGTTGGCCGCGATCTGCCGTCCCTTTCGTGAGCGGTGGTTCGTGTAGAACGTGAAACCTTCCGGTCCGTACCCTTTGAGCAGCACGGTTCGGCTGGACGGGTGAGCTTCGGCATCGGCGGTGGTCAAGACCATCGCGTTGGCTTCGAACCATGAGGCGTCCGATTTTCGTGCAACGGCGTCGACTTCAGCGAACCAGCGGGCGAACAGCGGCTCCGGCGCGCTTGTGAGCTCGGTCACCTCGATCGCCCGTTCGGCGTAATCTCGACGCAACCTGGAGAGTTCCGGCTGCTCAGCGGACATGTGCGCGTCTCCCAGATCTTTCGGCCCTCCGGATTTCCATCCGACGGTTGTAGCGGTCCAATATAGGTAGCCGGCCGCACTTGGCGGGAACCTCCAAGGACGTGCCACCCGTTCATACAGCGCTCGACGGCGCCGCGATCCGCACGCGGACGACCCGCTCGCCGCGCCGCAGAGAACCTCACGAAGGACATTTGCCACAGCAAGGGAGCCGTAGGATGACCGACTTCGTACCCGGCCTTGAAGGCATCATCGCCTTCGAGACCGAGATCGCCGAACCCGACAAGGATGGCGGCTCTCTCCGGTACCGCGGCGTCGACATCGAGGACCTGGTCGGGCACGTCACCTACGGCAACGTGTGGGGCCTGCTCGTCGACGGAAAGTTCAACCCGGGCCTGCCGCCGGCCGAGCCCTTCCCGCTGGCGATCCACTCCGGCGACATCCGCGTGGACGTGCAGTCCGCGCTGGCCACCCTCGCGCCGATCTGGGGCCTGAAGCCGCTGCTGGACATCAGCGACGAGGAGGCCCGCGACAACCTGGCCAGGGCCGCCGTCATGGCGCTCAGCTTCGTCGCCCAGTCGGCCCGCGGAATAGACCACCCGATGGTCCCGCAGCGTGAGATCGACAAGGCCGAGACCATCGTCGAGCGCTTCATGATCCGCTGGCGCGGCGAGCCGGACCCCAAGCACGTCAAGGCCGTGGACGCGTACTGGACCTCCGCCGCCGAGCACGGCATGAACGCCTCCACCTTCACCGCCCGCGTCATCGCCTCCACCGGCGCCGACGTGGCCGCCTCGCTCTCCGGCGCGGTCGGCGCGATGTCCGGCCCGCTGCACGGCGGCGCCCCGTCCCGCGTGCTGCACATGATCGAGGAGATCGAGCGCACCGGCGACGCGAAGAGGTACGTCAAGGACATCCTGGACCGCGGCGAGCGGCTGATGGGCTTCGGCCACCGCGTCTACCGCGCCGAGGACCCGCGCGCCCGCGTGCTGCGCCGCACGGCCAAGGACCTCGACGCCCCGCGCTACGAGGTCGCCAAGGCGCTGGAGGACGCCGCGCTCGAGGAGCTGCGCGCGCGCCGCCCCGACCGCGTCCTGGAGACCAACGTCGAGTTCTGGGCGGCCATCGTCCTGGACTTCGCCGAGGTCCCGGCGAACATGTTCACCTCCATGTTCACCTGCGCCCGCACGGCCGGCTGGGCCGCGCACATCCTGGAGCAGAAGCGCACCGGCCGCCTGGTGCGCCCGTCCGCGCGCTACATCGGCCCGGGCACCCGCAAGATCCAGGACGTCGAGGGCTTCGACTCGATGATCGTGCACTAGCAGCGCCGTTCCACCCGCTTCACCCGATGCCCCACACTCCCTGGACAGGGGGTGTGGGGCATCGTGTCTTTCGGGTAACCTCTCCCTCACGTTCTCGGACGACGACGCCCGGACCGGGTCTTATCCCGTCGGCGCGGCCGTGTCGGCGGCCCGCTGACGACTGCCGGAGGCACGCACCGTGTCGAACACCGAAATCAAGATCCCCGCAGATCTCCTCCCCTCGGACGGCCGTTTCGGCTGCGGGCCGTCGAAGGTCCGCCCCGAGGCCGTCGCGGCGCTCGCCGCCCAGGGCTCGCAGCTGCTCGGCACCTCGCACCGCCAGGCCCCGGTGAAGAACCTGGTCAAGCGGGTGCGCGAGGGCGTCTCCCAGCTGTTCGACCTCCCCGAGGGCTACCAGGTGGTGCTCGGCAACGGTGGTTCCACGGCGTTCTGGGACATCGCCGCCTTCGGCCTGATCCGGGAGAAGTCCCAGCACCTGCACTTCGGCGAGTTCTCCAGCAAGTTCGCCGCGTCGGCGAAGGCCGCCCCGTGGCTGGCCGATCCGCAGGTCATCAAGTCCGAGCCGGGCACCCACCCGCTGCCCGAGGCCGCCGCGGACGTGGACGTCTACGCCCTGACCCACAACGAGACCTCGACCGGCGTAGCCATGCCGATCCGGCGCCCCGCGGGCGCCAACGACGACGCCCTGGTCCTGGTGGACGCGACGTCGGGCGCCGGCGGCCTGCCGGTCGACATCGCCCAGACGGACGTCTACTACTTCGCCCCGCAGAAGGTCTTCGCCTCCGACGGCGGCCTGTGGATCGGCGTCTTCTCCCCCCGCGCCCTCGAGCGCGCCGCCGAGATCTCCGCCTCGGGCCGGTACATCCCGACCTTCTTCGACCTGCCCACGGCCATCGACAACTCGGCCAAGGACCAGACCTACAACACCCCGTCCGTCGCCACCCTGTTCCTGATGGCCGATCAACTCGATTGGCTCAACGGCAACGGCGGCCTCGACTGGGCCGTCGCCCGTACGGCCGATTCCTCCTCGCGCCTCTACGGCTGGGCCGAGAAGACCGCCTACACGACGCCCTTCGTCGCCGACCCCGCCCAGCGCTCCCAGGTCGTCGGCACCATCGACCTCGCCGACGGCATCGACGCCGTGGCCGTCTCGAAGGCCCTGCGCGCCAACGGCGTCGTCGACACCGACTCCTACCGCAAGCTGGGCCGCAACCAGCTCCGCATCGCCATGTTCCCCGCCATCGAGCCCGCCGACATCGACGCCCTCATCGCCTGCATCGACTACGTCGTCGAGCGCATCGAGGGCTGAGGTTCTCTCATCGACGTGTAACGCGGCGCTGAGGTTTCCTTATAACTGATCGTCTAAAAATGGCGATCATGCCTCGCATCCCCAAGCTGAGCAACCTGCTCTCGACCGCCTCGGGCATGGCGTTGGTCATCGGCACCGCGGTGCTGGTGACGGTGGCCCTCGCCATGGGCCTGGCCGGCCCGAGCCGCTACGCCGCCACGGCCACGTCCGCGACGGTCCGCGCGATGAGCACCCAGCCGGCGGCGGCTCCGGCGCAGGCCGCCGACGCGAACCGATCCCGGCGATAGCCCGGCGCCGCGCCCTCTTCCCTCAGTGCACGTGCTTGAGCAGCGTGCCGATGAGCACGAGGGCGAAGAGCGCCAGGAGGGTCGCGGTGACGATTCTGGTACGGATGCGCGGGTCCACCTCACCAGGATAGGCCGGGCCCGCGGTGTGTTGATCGGGCCGGGGTCAGCGGCCGGTCAGGGGCCAGCGGCCGCGGCTGAGGTAGATGGCGGCGCGGCCGGGGGCGGCGGGGGTGACGGACTCGATCAGCTCCATCTCCTTGACCAGCCAGCGCGGGGTCCGGAACGCCGCCATCCGGTCCACGTAGGGCTGGAGTTCGGTCGGCTGCGTTTCGGGGTCCTCGCCGCGGACCGTGGCCAGGGTCACGTGGGGGCGGAAGGGGCGGTCGTCGATCTTCAGGCGGCAGCGTCTGGCCGCCGCGGCCACCGTCTCGGAGAGCCTGCCGAGGCGGTCGCGGTCGCCCTGGACCCCCGCCCACAGGACGCGGGAGTCGAAGTGGCCGCCGCCCGCCACGGACAGCTCCATGGGCGTGGCTCGGGACGCTGCCCGGGCCAGGCGTTCGGTGAGCTCTGGGAGCGATTCCTTCGGTACCTCGCCGAGGAACGCCAGCGTGATGTGCCAGCTCTCGGGGTGGCGCCACCGCAGGTTGCCGTCCGTGTGCGGCAGCGTGGTCAACGCCGCGCGCAGTTCGAGCAGGACGGGCCGCGGCGGTACCACCGCGACGAAGAGGCGCATCGCGTACCTCCCGTGGGTCCCGAGGATGAGTTGTTAACTCATCATCATGCAGGGCGGGCGACCACTGCGATGTGCGGACGGGCCAGCAGGCGGGTCCGGATCTGCCGATCGGTGGTCCTCGCCAGCCAGTATGCCGCCCCGAGGGCCGCCGCGGCGGTGAGCGCGCCGCACAGGGACTGGGTCCAGCGCACGCCGATCTGCCCGGCGAGCCAGCCGACGATCGGCGAGCCGAGCGGGGTGCCGCCCATGAAGACCAGCACGTACACGCCGGTCACCCGGCCGCGCAGCTCGGGGGCGACGGTGGTCTGCATGATCGCGTTCGCCGTGGTGGCGGTGGTCAGGCCGCACACGCCGGTCAGGGCGAGCAGCGCCGCGTAGGAGAAGATGTCGGGCATCACGGCGGCCGCGGTCTCGCCGAGGCCGAACAGGAAGCCGCCGACCAGCACCATCCGGATCCGGGCCACCCCGCGCCGGGCCGCGAGCAGCGCGCCGACCAGCGAGCCGACCGCCATGATCGCGGAGATCACGCCGTAGGCCGAGGCGCCGGAGTGGAAGATCTGCGTCGTGTACAGCGGCAGCAGCACCGGGAAGTTCAGGCCGAAGGTGCCGAACACGGCGATGGTGCACATGACGGCCAGCAGGTCGGGACGGGTGCGCAGGTAGCGGAAGGCCTCGCGCTGGCCGCCACCTCCGCGCCTGGCCCGCCGGTCGGAGTGCAGCTCGCTCCGGCGGATCAGGGCCAGGCCGCTGACGACCGCGACGTACGAGACCGCGTTGATCAGGAAGACCCAGCCGCTGCCGGTGACCTCCGAGGCGAAGGCGCCGATCATCAGTCCGGCCACGGCGGGGCCGACCACGCGCGCCAGGTTGAAGTTGGCCGAGTTGAGCGAGACCGCGTTCTGCAGGTCCTCCGGGCCGACCATCTCGACCACGAAGCTCTGCCTGGCCGGGGTGTCGGCGGCGGTCACGGTGCCCAGCAGCAGCGCGAAGACGTAGATCTGCCATTCGGTGATGTGCCCGGTCACGGTCAGCACGCCGAGGATCGCGGCGAGCACGCCCATGGTGCTCTGCGTGAGCATCAGCATGGTCCGCTTCGGGAAGCGGTCCGCGAGCACCCCGCCCCAGACGGAGAACAGCAGGATGGGCAGGAACTGCAGGGCGGTGACGATGCCGAGGGCGGTGCCGCTGTGCGTGATCGTCAGGACCAGCCAGTCCTGGGCGATGCGCTGCATCCAGGTGCCGGTGTTGGACACGACCTGGCCGGCGGCGAACAGCCGGTAGTTGCGGTTCCGGAGGGAGCGGAACAGGCCGCCGGGGGACTCGGGGGCGCGGGCGGCGGGCGCGGACGGCCCGGATATGGATTCAGAGGGTTCGGTCAGGACGGATTCGCTCACGGGCGGCCCCCTCAGGCGTTGCAGACATGATGTAGATCACACGAATCAGAGGATACATCATTAGCAGCGCTAAACGGAAACCGTCTATTCCCGAATGCGGGTCTTACCGCACGCCGAGCCACTGCTCGATCGGGCTGAGCGCGAAGTAGGCGACGAAGAGCAGGGCGACGATGATCATCAGCGGGTGGATCTCGCGCAGTCGGCCCAGCACCAGGCGGATGGCCACGAAGCTGATGACCGCGGCGCCGCTACCGTTGGTGATCGAGTAGGTGAAGGGCATCAGCGCGATGGCCAGGTAGCCGGGGATCGCGATCGACCAGTCGTCCCATGGGATCTGCTGGACTTGAGTGATCATCAGGAAGCCGACGACGACCAGCGCGGGGGCCGCGGCCTGCTGCGGCACGATGCCGGTCAGCGGCGTCATGTCCTTGCCCGAGCCGAGGATCAGCGGGTTGAGAACGACGATGTACGCCAGCGCGAAGAAGGTGGCGATCCCGCCGCGGACCTCGCGGGCCGGGCTCGTCCCGCGCTACCGCGTCCGGAAGTGGTCGACCATGCTGTCTCCGGGCTCGATGTGGGCGGGCTAGTCTTGGCGACGTGGCCATTCCCGCTGAGTCCGACAAGCCCACCGAGCAGCCGCCGAGCGGGGTGGCCCCGACCCGGGAGCTCAAACCGATGGAGGTCGACCTCGGCCGCATCGTGCTGCTCGGCACGGTGCTCTACGCGATCGCGGCGGCCGTCCTGCTGCCGATGCAGAGCTCGCTCACCCACGACGGCCACGGACGCTGGCCGTGGATCGCGGTCAGCGGAGTCGGGCTCGGGCTGCTCGGGTACTTCTACGTGAAGCGGCGGGACCGCGCGATCGCGCGCGACGCCGCCGCCCGGGCCGCCACGGAGGACTGACGGCGGGTCAGGAGTGGCCGAGCTCGGCCGACTCCATCGCGAACTCGTCGAGGACCGGCTCCGGCGTCTCGCGCGGCTCCGGCACGGCGACCGCCTCGGAGTGGCCGCCGCAGCCGAAGCTGAGCGCCACGACCTGGCCGTCGGCCGGGGAGAACTCGTTCGCGCACACGCCGAGCGCCTGCCGGAACGCGCCGGCCAGCGGGGCCAGGAATCCGCAGGTGGAGCAGTGCGCCGGGGCCGCCTGGGCCATGTCCGAGTCGGGGCCGCGCAGCTGGGACCAGCGCTCCGCGGCGGCCTCGCGGCCCTCCCGGGAGAGCACCCGGGGCCGGCCGAGGCCGAGCTCGAAGCTGACCAGCGGCAGCGAGTCGCGCAGCTCCCAGGCCTCGTCCTGCTGCGGCTCCTGCATGTCCGGCTCGTCGGCGCCGGTGTAGCCGGGCTCGAGCCTGATGTCGTCGGGGGCGGTCGGCAGCAGGTCGCCGACGCCGATGTCGCCGGGCTGCAGCCGCTCGCTCCAGGGCAGCCAGCGCGGCGGCATGATCGCGCCGTCGCCGGGCACCAGGACCGTCTCGTCCACCGTGACCAGCTTCGAGCGCGAGGCCCGGGTCACCGAGACGGCCCAGCGCCAGCCCACGTAGCCGCGCTCGTTGGCGACGAAGAAGTGGGTGGCGACGCGCTCGCCCTCCGGCTGGACCCCGAGGTGCTCGCCGACGTTTCCGATCCCCGCCACGTCCTCGGCGGCCGCCAGGGCGAGCTCGACCGCCTCGGCGCAGGCCGAGTCGAGCACGGGGGTACGGCTGGAACGGGGCTTGGTGGCGGTTGTCACGCTGACGATGGTAGTCGTTCCCGGGCCCGCCAGCGCCAAGGGTCCACGGATGACAAGGTCACGCTTCGGGGTGGAGACTTGAGCCGGATTGCGTCGGAGGGGGAAGGTAGAGGCTATGGGCGGTCCGGACGACGCCACGCGAGCCGTGGATCCTGAGCAGGCGGGCCTTGGCGGGCCGGCGCTGGGGGAGACGCTGCTCGGTGGCCCCGACGACCTGCACGCGACCGAGGTGGTCGGCGTGGCGAAGGAGTCCCAGAACCAGAAGGCCAACCGGGCGCCCGCGTGGATGCAGCAGACGGCCGGGGCCGTGAAGCACGGCGCCGACGTGGGCGCGGACGTGGCCGACGCGGTCTACGGCCGGATCCAGAAGATCACCCGCGCCGAGGGCGCCGGGGAGTCCGGGCTCTCGCACGTGATCGAGCTCAACGCCGTGGTGGCCACCGGCGACCTGCTGGTCACCGTCGCGCTGGCTTCTTCGCTTTTCTTCAGCCTTCAGCCCGACGAGGCGCGCTCCAAGGTCGCGCTCTACCTCGTGGTCACGATGGTCCCCTTCGTCGTGCTGGCGCCGGTGATCGGGCCGCTGCTGGACCGGCTGCGCGGCGGCCGGCGCTTCGCCATGGCCACGACCGCGCTGATCCGCGCGCTGCTCGCGCTGGTGCTGGCCAAGACGATCGCGAGCGGCAGCCTGGCCGTGTACCCGGCGGCCTTCGGCTGCCTGGCCGCGTCCCGGGCCTACGGGGTGAGCCGCTCGGCCGTCATCCCGCGGGTGCTGCCCGCGGGCACGAGCCTGGTTCGGGCCAACTCGCGGATCAACCTCTTCACCCTCTTCGCGACGCTGGCCGCGACGCCGATCGGCTACGGCCTCGGCAAGGTCGGCCAGGCGCTGCCGCTGCTGCTGGCCGCGCTGGTCTTCTTCGCAGGCACGGCGCTCGCCCTGCGGCTGCCGAAGCACGTGGACTCGGACGAGGGCGAGATCAAGGCCAGGCTCAGCCGGGAGGACCACGGCCTCGATCCGCAGGAGGCGAAGATCGCGCGGACCCTGCCGGACAAGCGGCTGCGCGCGGTCGGTCTCAGCGTGATGATGGCCCTGCGCGCGACCGGGGCGCTGCGCGCGTTCGCCGGGTACATGGCGCTCTACTTCGCCTTCATGCTGCGCACCAACTCGATCGGCGGTCTGAAGAACCTGACCGCGATCGGCCTGGTCGCGGGCGCGCTGGCGGTCGGCGGCGGCCTCGGCTCGCTGGTCGGCGGCTGGCTCAAGGCGCGGGCTCCGGAGGGCATCGTCGCGGCCTGTATCGCGCTGAGCGCCGTCGTCTCGGTGATGACCGCGTTCTACTACAACCTGCCGATGGTGCTGCTCTGCTGCGGCCTGGCCGGGCTGCTGCCCTCGCTGGCGAAGCTCTCGCTGGACGCGATGATCCAGCGGGACACGCTCGAGGCCGTGCGCACCTCCGCGTTCGCCAAGTCCGAGACGCTGATGCAGCTGTGCTGGGTGCTCGGCGCGGGCCTCGGCCTGGTCATGCCGAGCAGCCATCCGGTCCTCGCGCTGAGCACCTGCGCGCTCTGGCTCTCGGTGGTCACGCTGCTGACGGGCAAGTCGCTGACGGACTATCGGGCGGCGCAGCACGCGGCTCCCGCTCCCCCGCCGCAGCCCGCCCGCTGATCTTCCGGCGCGCGCGGTGTAGCGTCGAGGCGTGAACCGGATTCTGATCGTCACGGCGGTCGAGGCGGAGGCCGAGGCCGTGCGGCGCGGGCTGCCCGCCGACGCCGAGCACGGGGTGACCGTGCTCGCGGGCGGGGTGGGCTCCGCGCAGGCCGCCGCGGCCGCCTCCCGGGCGCTCGCGCTCGACCCGGGCTACGACGCCGTGCTGAGCGTCGGGATCGGCGGCGTCTTCCCCGGCAAGGCCGAGCTCGGCGAGCTGCTGCTGGCCCGCCGCGTGGTCGCCGCGGACCTCGGCGCGGACAGCCCGGCCGGATTCCTGAGCGTGGACGAGCTCGGATTCGGCACCTCGACCCTGGACGGCGGCCGGGTGCCCGGCATCGACGCCGTGGTCGGCACGATCCTGACCGTGAACACGGCCACCGGGACCGACGAGCGCGCCGCCGAGCTGATGGAGCGTTACCCGCAGGCCGTGGGGGAGGCGATGGAGGGGTACGGGGTGGCCGCGGCGGCCGCGCTGTTCGACCTGCCGTTCGCCGAGGTGCGGGCCGTGTCGAACGTGGTCGGCAAGCGGGACCGGGACACCTGGCAGCTCGGCCTGGCCTTCACCGCGCTCACCGCGGCCGCCACCCCGATCGCGGAAGGACTCGAAGCGTGCTGACCCTCGCCCACTCCCCCTGCCCCAACGACACCTTCCTGTTCCACGCGTGGACGCACGGGCTGATCGCCGAGGCCCCGAAGGTCGAGGTCAGCTACGCGGACATCGATCTGACGAACGGTTGGCTGTCCTCCCCCGAGGGCCTGGACGTGATGAAGATCTCGGCGGCGGCGCTGCCCGAGGCCGAGGCGAACGGCTACGAGCTGCTGCCCTGCGGCGGCGCGATGGGGCGCGGCTGCGGGCCGCTGGTGCTCGCCGCGCCGGGCTTCGCGGGCTCGCTTCAGGGCCGGACGGTGGCCGTGCCGAGCCTGAAGTCCACGGCGTTCCTGCTGTTCCGGCAGTGGATCGAGGAGCGCGGCGAGCAGCCGGAGATCGTCGTCCTGCCGTTCCGCGACATCATGCCAGCCGTGCGCGACGGGAAGGTGGCCGCCGGGCTCGTCATCCACGAGGCCCGCTTCACCTTCCACAGGTTCGGGCTCGAACGCCTGGCCGACCTCGGCGACTGGTGGGAGCGGACCACGGGCGCGCCGATCCCGCTCGGCGTCATCGTCGCCCGCTCCGCGCTGGGGAGCGAGGCGATCGCGCAGGTCACCACGGCCTTGCGCGCCTCGGTCGAGCACGCCTTCGCGCACCCCGGCGACTCCCGCGAGTACGTGCTCTCGCTCGCCGAGGAGATGGATCCGGCGGTCGCGCAGAGCCATATCGAGCTCTACTGCAACGAGTTCTCCCGGGACCTCGGCGCGGACGGGCGCCGGGCCCTGGAACGGCTCCTCGGGTAGTTCGAAAAGCCGTTCGACGAAGGCCCGGCGGCTCAGACGTCGAGCTGGTCGGCGACCGCGCGCAGCAGCCGGGCGACCTTCTGCCCCTGCTCCCGGTCCGGGTGCTTGCCGCGGCGCAGCGTGTTCGAGACGTGGTCGAGCACCTTCATCACGTCCTCGACGATCACCACGAGCTCCTCGGCCGGCTTGCGCTGGGCCTGCGCGACCGAGGGCTTGGCGTCGAGCAGCTGCACGTTGAGGGCGCTCTCGCCCCGGCGGCCGTCGGCGATGCCGAACTCCACGCGCTGACCGGGCTTGAGCGCGGTCACTCCGGGCGGCAGCGCGGAGGAGTGGACGTGGACGTCGCCGCCATCCTCCCGGGCGATGAAACCGAAGCCCTTTTCGGCGTTGTACCACTTCACCTTGCCGGTCGGCACGGGACTACCTCATCCGTTTCGTCGTTTGCTCGCGGGGCACGCGCTCTTCGCGCGTTCACCCTGACGAGTTAAGGCTAGCTGTCCGCGCGCTCGTGGTCACGCCGCTTTGTCACGCGCGGCACGAGCACGCGGACAGCCGGTGACACGTCGGCGGCCGTTCGGGTCAGGAGCGGCGGACGGCGCCCCGGCCGAGCCGCCAGGCGAGGAACACCGCGCCGAGCAGGGCGATCATCCGGGGCAGCGGGCCGAAGAAGGAGTCCACGCCGTTCAACAGGTCGGTCGGCTTGGCCGTGGTGCCGCCGGGCCTGCCGTGCGTGTTGAGCCAGAACCCGAGGGTGAACAGCAGGAAGCTGAGGACGGGGACGCCGATCAGCAGCGTCCACTTCTCGGCCGGGCTGTAGAAGCGCGAGGCGAAGGCGACCAGGATGGCGGCGAGCAGCACGATCCAGTTGCCCATGACCGCGCCGACCAGCAGCAGCACGATGGACAGGGACTCCACCGGGTGCACCTTGGGTCCGCCGTCCCAGAAGGCGCGGATCCGGTCGGCCGAGGAGGCCTCGCCGGCCGGCGGCTGCGGGGCCGCCGGGGCGCCCTCCGCGGCGGCCGCGGACTGGCCGCCGCCGCCGAGCGCGCCGACGGTCTCCGGGCGGTACTCGAAGGCCATGCCGAAGGGGTCGGGGTCGAGGCAGATCTCCGGGCCGGAGCCGGGCAGGCCGACCGGGTGGACCGGGCCGTGCCCGTGCCCGTTGGGGGCGAGCTGCGCGACCACCTCGGCGTCCATGTTCGAGGAGGCGGGGCTCGCCGAGCTGGCCCGGTTCAGCCGGGCCTCCAGCGCCCGCTGCGACTCCGGGTCGCGCTGCACCTCGGCGTCCACGATGGTCACCGGGTCGCCGAGCCCGAACAGGATCCGGTCCAGGGTGCGCACGTCCCCGCCGAGCTGGGAGCGCTCCTGCTCGATGGCGGAGCGCAGCGTGTCCAGCAGCCGGTGCCGGGCGGCCGGGGACAGTTGCGGGGCCGCGGTGTCCGCGACCTTGCTCAGGAAGGCCGCGAGCACGTGCTCCGGATCTCGGTCCGGCCGCGCCGTGAGCCTGCCGTACTCGCCGTACTCTTGTCCGCTGCGCACCGTCGCCGCCCCTCATCTGATCGCCGAGTCCTGTTATATATGCCCGCCGCCGACCGCGGTGACCCGACCTGATTTCGATCAGGGGAGCGCGCCCGGCGCGCGGACCGCCCGGTACGCGCAGGTGCACGCCCCCGCAGCGGGACGCCAGGGGCGCTCTCGGGCGATACGTGAGGGTATGGCAGGGTGGTTCCATGGCGAACGGAGTGCTGGAGGTCATCGCCCTGGACGCGCGGGACGCGCGCGCGGCGGTGGACGGCGGGGCGGACCGGATCGAACTGGTCAGCGGGATGGAGTTCGCCGGGTTCTGCCCGGCGCTGGAGACCGTGGAGCAGGTGCGCGCGGCGGTGGACGTGCCGGTGCGGGTGATGCTGCGGCTGCGCGAGGACTTCTCGATCGGCGGGGCGCAGGGCGCGGCGGAGATCTCCGCGGCCGGCCGGCGGCTGCGCGAGGCGGGCGCGGACCAGTTCGTGCTGGGCTGGCTGGATCGGAGCGGGGCGGTGGACCTGGCGGCGATCGAGAAGGTGCGCGAGGCCTGGGAGGGGCTGCCGTTCACCTTCCACAAGGCGATGGACCAGGTCGCGGACCGGGACGCGGCGTACGCGGCGATCCGCGCGCTGCCCGGCCTCGACACGGTGCTGACCTCGGGCGGGCCCTTCCCCTGCGGCCGAGGCGTCGAGGTGCTGCGGGCCGAGGCCGCGCGCGAGGCGGCCCTCGGCGAGGACGGGCTGGCGATCCTGGTCGGCGGCGGGCTGCGGCTGCCGGACGTGCCGGCGCTCAAGGCCGCGGGGCTGCGGGACTTCCACGTCGGCTCGGCGGTGCGCGGCGGCTCCGACTGGGCCGGGAACGTGGACGCGGAGCTGGTGGCGCGCTGGCGGGACGTCATCGACGGCTGAGCCGCTCCGTCCCGCCGGCGCTCGGCGGCGCGGCCGCTCAGACCGCCAGTTCGGCGGGCAGCGGCCGGGCGTGCAGCACGGTGAGCCGGGTGACGGCTCGGGTCAGCACCACGTAGAGGCGGCGCAGGCCGAGCAGCGCGTCGTGCTCGGCCTCCGCGATCGCGCCCGGCTCCAGCACGATGACCTGGTCGTACTCGAGGCCCTTGGCGAGCGTCGCGGGGACCAGGACGAGCCGCTCGGCCTCCGCGTCATCGGATGCGTCCGCTGATTCGTCGGCGTCGAGCCTGGTGGACGCGATGCCCGCCTTCGTCAGAGCCCTGCCGACGCGGTCCAGCTCGGCGTCGGCGGCGATCAGGCCGATGGAGCCCTCGTCGGCCAGGGCGCCGCGCACCGTCTCGGTCAGCCGCCGCAGGAGGTCCTTCTCGTCGGCCGCGGCCTGCACCTCGAGCCCGCCGCCCTGCTGCCGGACCGAGGTCGGCGGCGCGAGCTCGGGGGCGATCGACGGCAGCAGCCGCGCGGCGTACTCGATGATCTGCCGCGGCACGCGGAAGCCCTGGGTCAGCTCCTCGACGTGCGCCTCGGCCTTGCCCAGGTGCTCCAGCGCCACGGCCCACGAGCCGGTGGCCCAGGGCGTCGTCGCCTGCGCGATGTCTCCGAGCACCGTCACGGAGCCGGTCGTGCAGCGGCGGGACACGGCGCGCAGCTGCATCGCGGAGAGGTCCTGCGCCTCGTCCACGACCACGTGGGCCAGGGAGGCGGTGCGCTCGAGAAGGTCGGCGAGCTCGTCGAGCAGCACGACGTCGGCGGCGGTCCAGCGGGCGGCGCCGGCCGAGCGCGCGGGCCTGGCCCAGATCAGCAGCGCCTGCTCGTCCTCGGTGAGGATCCCCTCCGCGGCGGCGGCCAGCCGCTCCGGCGAGCTGAACAGGGCGTGCAGCAGCTTGGCCGGATCGACCGCGGGCCACGCCTGGTCCACCGCCTTGCGCACCGGCTGGCTGCGGGCCACGGCGTTCTGCACGCGGTCGTCCGGCGACTCCCCGGCCTCCTCCATCCGCGTCAGCACACTGTGGGCGATCCGCTGGCCGAGCATCGTGCGCCCCGCCCCGTAGCGCACGTCCCGGGCGCGCAGCGCCTCGATGTGCTCGGCGAGCTCGTACGCGGGCACCCGCCAGCGCCGCGAGCCGCGGACCACGAGCAGGGACTCAGCGGGCTCGTCGACGTGGGCCCAGACCGCGCGGCCGAGCACCTCGGCCATCCGCGCGTCGCCCTTGAGCCGGGCCACGGCGCCGTCCTCGGTCGCCCGGACCGGCGCGCGGTCCACGAGCTCGTCGACGGTGGCCTGCGCGACGTCGATCTCGCCGAGCGCGGGCAGCACCTGCTCGATGTACTTCAGGAACTGCCGGTTCGGCCCGACGACCAGCGCGCCGCCGCGCTTGATCCGCTCGCGGTGCGCGTAGAGAAGGAAGGCGACGCGGTGCAGGCCCACGGCCGTCTTCCCGGTGCCCGGCGCCCCCTGCACGCAGATGCTGGTGGCCAGGTCGGCGCGCACGATCTCGTCCTGCTCGGGCTGGATGGTCGCGACGATGTCGCGCATCGGCCCGGTGCGCGGGCGCTCGATCTCCTGGCGCAGGATCTCCGAACCCCCGGCCTGCACGGGAGAGGTGTCGCCGAAGGGCTCGTCCTCGAGCGCGGTGAGCACGCCGCCGGAGAAGCCGAAGCGGCGCCGCAGCGCGAGGCCCATCGGCTCCTTGACGCTGGCCCGATAGAAGGCGAGCGAGACCGGCGCGCGCCAGTCCACGACCATCGGATCGCCGTGCGCGTCGTGCACGTGGCGGCGGCCGACATAGTAGTGCTCGCCGCGGAACTCGGACTCCCCCTCGCCCGCGTAGTCGACGCGGCCGAAGAAGAGCGGGACGCCGGGGCGGTCGACGAGGGCCGCGGCGCGGGCCTGCAGGGCGAGGTTCAGCACCTCGGTCGACCAGCCGGTGCCGCCCTGGGCCTTCAGGGAGAGGGTGTCCTCGCGCATGGCGCGCAGGGCCCTGCGCGAGGCCTCGAGATGCTCCCGCTCGGCCGTGACCTGCGGATCGATATCCGTGAGTGACCCGTTTTCGGGCATGGCGAAGCCTCCAAAAAATACACGTGAACGCTGATCAGGTTGTGTATTCCGGAGGCAGAGGTCCGAGCCGGTCTCCCGACGGCCGTACGTGCGCGTTGCGGCGGGGTGTTGCCGCGTGAAATGGAGACAAGCACCTTACCAAGGTTCTTGACAGAATGTCGATTCACGGCCACGCTGCTCACCACGCGCCCGGTGTCTCCGCCGGACGCGCGCGGTTGTACAGGCGGGGGTCAATGCTTCCGGGGCGGCGGTGCGGCGTCGCGAGAGGGAGCTGCGGCCCGGCCGCGCGCGTCCGGCGGTTTCAACAGGTTGTCCTGCTGCAGGAGAGCGGCATCGGGTGCCCGCCTGTCCGTCGCCGACGGGCGGGCTGCTTCCGCCTGCCGACGATGAGGTACTCCGTTGAGAACCCGTTCATCGCTCACCCTCGCACTGACCTGCGCACTCACGCTCGCACCCACCTTGGCCCCCGTCGCCCGCGCCGCCTCCCTGCCGGGCGGTCCCGGTGCGGCCTCCTACTTCGACCTGGCCCGCAAGGACTGCCTGGGCACGGCGCGGAACACGGCTTCGAAGGTCTGGTACACGGTCGCGGACGGCGTGCTGTCCGACGTCTACGAGCCGACGGTGGACAACACTAACGTCAGTACCCTGCAATACATGGTGACGGACGGCTCGTCCTTCACCGACCTGCAGACCCGCGACATGACCTACACCGTCGCGGCCGACCCCGGCGGCATGGCCTGCACGGTGACCTCGAAGGACCAGGCCCACGGCTACGCGCTGACCACGACCTACGTCACCGACCCGCGGCGTGACACGGTTCTGATGCACACGACGATGTCCGCCCTGCCGGGCACGCATACCAAGGTGTCCGCGCTGCACGTCTACGCGCGCCTCGACGCCCACGTGAACGGCGACGGAGGCGGCGGCACGGACAACGCGGGCGGGAACACCGGCGTGGTCGACGCGTCCGGAACGCCGGTCGTCTACAGCACGCTGACATCCACCGAGGCCGTGAACCGCGACTACGCGGTGCCGACCTACATGGCGCTGACCTCCACGTCGGCGGGAATCGGCAGCGTGGGCTACGCGGGCACGTCGAGCGACGGCCTCACCCAACTCGACTCCACGCACACGCTGACTCAGGGCACTGAGGCCGACGACGGCCACATCGTCGCCACCGAGGCCGTCACGCACGGGACGGACTTCACGCTGGCCCTCGGCTTCGGGCGCACCCAGGCACAGGCTGTGGACACCGCGCGGAACTCGCTGTGCGTCCCGTTCGCGGCGACCCTGGCGCAGTACGAGGCGACCTGGCACGCGTACGACGGTCGGCTCCGGCCGCCGCCCGCGCAGTACGCGCGCACCTACTACCTCGACGCGAACGTGCTGAAGGCGAGCGAGGACAAGACGTACCCGGGAGCGATCGTCGCCTCGCTGGCCTCGCCCTGGGGCCAGGCGGTGAACGCCGGGGCGTACGTCGGCGGGAAGGCCGTCTACTTCGGCTCGTACCGCGAGGTCTTCGCGCGCGACCTGTATGAGGCGTTCACCGGACTGATCGCAGACGGAGACGTTTCCACCGCGCGGGCAGCGGCACTGTTCCTCCTCACCAAGCAGCAGCTGTCGACCGGTGAGATTCCCAGGAACTCCCTCGTCAACGGCAAGACCGCGCCCGACACCGGCGGCGACCAGCTGGACGAGACCGCGTACCCGATCCTGATGGCCTACGAGACGGGCCTCGGCGGCGACGCGGCGCTGTGGGCGCGGCACATCAAGCCCGCTGCGGACTGGCTGGTCTCCCACGGACCGTCCTTCGGTGTGGAACGCTGGGAGGAGCAGTCGGGGTATTCGCCCTCGACGATCGCAGCCGAGATCGCGGGACTGACCGCCGCGTCGGCGATCGCCCGGCAGAACAAGGACAACGCGGACGCCGACCTCTACCAGGCCACCGCCGACGACTTCCAGCGCGACATCGAGAACTGGGACGTCACGACGACCGGATCGCAGAGCTCGAACCCGTACTTCATTCGGCTGTCCAAGAGCGGCGACCCGAACGCGGCGATCACCTACTCGCTCTCGAACGGCGCCCCCAGCGTCGACCAGCGCAGCGTGATCGACGGCGGCTTCCAGGAGCTCGTGCGGCTCGGCGAGCTCTCGCCCACCGACGCGACCTTCCAGAACTCGCTCGGCGTGCTGGACAAGACGATCTCGGTCACCACCCCCTCCGGCACCGGCTACTACCGGTACGGCGACGGCGCGAGCCTCGGCAGCGCGGACGGCTACGGCGACTGCTCGACCGTGCACAGTCAGACCTCGTGCACGGTCGACGGCCAGCCCTGGCCGACCACGGACACCGGCACCGGCCACCTCTGGCCCGTGCTCTCCGGCGAGCGCGCGGAGTCGGCGATCGCGGAGAACGATCCCGCGACGGCGAAGTCCCTGCTGGCCTTCATGATCAAGTCGGCGTCCGGGATCGGCCTGGTCCCCGAGCAGGTGTGGGAGGACCCCGATCTCGCCGCGTCGCCCTACGGCTCGGACCCGACCTCCGCGAGCATCGGCTTCGTGGACGGCCGGGCCGCCGGCTCCGCCTCGCCGCTCACCTGGGCGCAGTCGCAGGAGCTCCGGCTGATCGTGGACCTCGGGGCGAATAAGATCACGGATACCCCGCGGATCACCGCCTCGCGCTATGTCGCGCACCCGGCCCCGGGCACCGCGACCGTCACCCTCACCTCGCCGACCTCGGGCAGCACGATCGAGGGCGGCAGCACGACCGTCAGCGGTACCACGACGCCGAACGCCCGGGTCTCGATCGAGACTCAGGACACGGATACGGCCGCCGCGGCGACGACCGTGAGCGCGACCGCCGACGCGACCGGAGCCTTCTCCGCGACCGTCTCGATCGGCTTCGGCACCAACGTGATCAGCGTCGCGGCGGCCTCGGGCGACGCGACCGGATTCGCGCAGACCGAGGTGGTCGGCGACGTGGTCGGCGGGACGACGGTGCTCGACGTGACGCACACCGGCACGCACGACGGACCGGGCACCTACCAGTACCCGACCGCCTCGGCCTTCGTCGCGGGATCCTTCGATATCAACCGATTCCAGGTCATCACGGCCGATAGCACCGTGTACCTGCGGCTCACCCTCGCCAAGCTGACGCCGACCTTCGGCGCCACCATGGGCGCGCAACTGCTGGACTACTACATCCACGACCCCGCGGCCACCGGCACGTCGACCGCGGCCGCCTACGCCAGCCGCAACTACACGATCGCCGCGGCGGACGCGTGGAGCCAGCTGATCGAGGTGCAGGGCTTCGCCTCGCCGGTCTGGAAGAACCCGTCCGGCAACGCGATCGGCACCCCGACCGCGGTCGTCGCCTCCACGCTGACGAACACGATCACCGTGGCCCTGCCCGAATCAGAGTTCGGAACCCCGGCCTCGGGCTGGACCTTCACGATCGCGCTCACCGGCCAGGACGGCTTCAGCCCGGATCAGGCCCGCGCCTTCACCGCCACGCCCGGCGCCTACTCCTTCGGGGTCTGCGCGAGCGGCGACACCACGGACGCGATCTGCCAGGTGGATCCGACGAAGGTGCCCAAGGTCATGGACACCGTCACCCCCTCCGGGATCTCCCAGGAAACTGAGCTCAACCCAGCACTCGGTTCGGTCGTCTTGAGTGGTGTGACCGTGCCCTGACGGGTGTATGGCCCCAGGTTTGGACGTGTTCGAAAACTCCGCTAGAGTCACGCGCGGCGCGGGTTTTCGAACGCGTTCAACTCCTTCCGCGGGAGAGGCGGAGGGAGTGCATGGCCGCGCGAGCGAATCCTGTCAGTGGACGTCGCTAGCGTGGCCCGGGCACGAGGCTGCGACCCGGTCGCGGATCGACGACGAGGAGGGGAGTCGGTCCGCGCCGGGCTCACTGCCGGGGATCTACGGTGGAGCGGATGCGGGAAGCGATCCGGCCCGGCACGGCCAAGAGCGAGCAGACCAGGGCCCTGATCCTGGAGACGGCGCTCGGGCTGTTCCGCGAGCACGGCTACGACGGGACCACGATGCGGGCGATCGCCCAGCGCGCCGGGGTCTCCGTCGGCAACGCCTACTACTACTTCGCCTCCAAGGAGCACCTGGTCCAGGGCTTCTACGACCGCCTGGCCGAGGAGCACGCGGCGGTCGCCACCGAGGCGCTGCGGGAGGTCGCCGACCTCGGCGAGCGGGTCCGGATCGTGCTGACCACCTGGCTCGACGTGGCCGAGGCGTATCACGGCTTCGCGGCGAAGTTCTTCAAGAACGCGGCCGACCCCTCCAGTCCGCTCAGCCCCTTCTCCGCCGAGTCCAAGGCGGCCAGGGAGACGGTGATAGAGCTGCACCGGCTCGTGCTCTCCGGCTCGAACCTGCGCTACGACGCGGAGATCGCCCGGCTGCTGCCCGAACTGCTCTGGCTGCACCACCTGGCAATCGTGCTCTACTGGGCCCACGACAAGTCGCCCGGTTCCGAGCGGACCCGGCGGCTGGCCGAGCGCACGGCCGGCATCGTGGCCAGGGTCGCCCGGATCTCCAAGTACAAGGTGGTCAGGCCGCTGGTGCGCGAGGCCGACTCGCTGCTGCGCGAATTCCTGATCAGCGAACCGGATCCGGATCCGGCTTCGCCGCCTCCGGTTCCGGCGCCGCGGGAGCCGGCGTAGCGTCCTCGTCCGGCTCGCGGCCCGGGGTCATCAGGTCGAAGCGCTTGATGGCGAAGGTGAACAGCGCGTAGTAGAGCGCGGCGAAGGCCAGGCCGATCGGGATGATCAGCAGCGGCCTGCTCGCGATGTCGAAGTTGAAGACGTAGTCGATCAGCCCGGCCGAGAACGAGAATCCGTCGTGGATGCCGAGCGCGTTGCACAGCGCCATCGACACGCCGGTCAGCAGCGCGTGGATGCCGAAGAGGGCGGGCGCCACGAACAGGAACGCGAACTCGATCGGCTCGGTCACCCCGGTCAGGAACGAGCAGAGCGCGGCCGAGAGCATGATGCCGCCGATCGCCTTGCGCTTCTCCGGCCGGGCGCAGCGGGTGATCGCGAGGGCCGCGGCGGGCAGCGCGAACATCATGATCGGGAAGAAGCCGGTCATGAACATCCCGGACTTCGGGTCCCCGTGGAAGAAGCAGAGCTGGTCCCCGTTGTAGGTCACGCCGTTCTCGGTGCACGTCCCGCCGACCGCCGAGGTCCACACCAGGTTGTTCGGGATGTGGTGCAGGCCGAAGGGCAGCAGCAGCCGGTCGATCACGCCGTACACGCCCGCGCCGAGGCTCGCGTGCGCCGCGGCCTGCTTGCCCAGCGCGGTGATCGCGGCCCCGGGCCACTGCCAGATCAGGCCCATGACGACGCCGAGCAGCGTCGCGGCGAACGCGGTGACGATCGGCACGAAGCGCCGTCCGCCGAAGAACGCCAGGTAGGTCGGCAGCTTGATCCGGTGGAAGCGCTGGTAGAGCAGCGCCGCGAGGATGCCGACCAGGATGCCGCCGAGCACGTAGGTCGGATTCTTGTTGACCGCGTCCGTCGTGTTCAGCGTCGTGCGGCCGTCCACGGTCGTGGTGCCGTACCAGGTGGCCGCCCACTGCTGGCTCGCGGTGATCGGCATGGCGAAGACCGCCGCCGTCACCTCGTTGTAGACCAGATAGCCGACGGCCGCGGCCAGCGCGACCGTCCCGTCCGCCTTCTTGGCGAAGCCCACCGCGACGCCGATCGCGAACAGCAGCGGAAGGAAGTTGTAGATCCCGTTGCCCGCGGCCGCGCACACCTGCTGGACGTAGACCAGCCAGTGCCAGCCGGTCAGGCTCGCCAGGTAGAGGCCGTGCTCCCCGGTCGCGCCCGGCGTCCGCTCGCCGAGGATGTCCGGGGACCCGAGCCGCAGCAGCACGCCCGCGGCGGGCATCACCGCGATGGGCAGCATCACCGAGCGGCCGATCCGCTGCAGCACGGCCAGGATCCGGCTCGCCGGATTCGCAGCGGGCGGGAGTCCGTCCGCGGCGGGAGCTGTCATCTAGGAGCCTCGATGGGGTTGGCGGCGGCGGCCCGCGGGTTGACGATCGGCTGGGCCGGGCGCTCCAGGGGCACCCACAGCTGGTACCGGTCGGCCCGGTAGGCGGAGTAGGCATACTCTACGAGCACGTCGTCGCTGTAGCTACGGCGCGTCATCTGCAGCACGACGCCGGTGGACGGGACCTCCAGGAGCGCCGCCTCGTCCGGGTCCGGGTTGCCCGCCTCGATGACCTGCTCACCCCAGGTCAGCGGCAGGCTGTAGTGCTCGGCGAGCAGCTGGTAGAGGGACTTGGGCGAGCCCAGCGCGAGGATCCCGGGCACCCGGTGCTCCGGGATGTGGCAGCGCTCCACGGCCATCGGGATGGAGTCGGCGTAGCGCAGCCGGACCAGCCGGATCACCCCGTCGCCCGGCTGCAGCTCCAGCTGCCGGGCCAGCGCGGGCGAGGCCTCGATCCGCTCGAAGGC
>DASTAE010000100.1:0-13924 GCA_035712985.1 Actinospica sp. | reverse complement strand
CCGCACGATCGCTTTTCCTCCTGTTAGAAGCCCCAGCCGAACGAGCTCAGGAAGAGCGCGTTCGGGGAGCCGACGCCGGTCGCCAGGTCGTAGCCGCGGGCCGCGGGCAGGCCCTCGTCCGCGTTGTACTGGATCAGCCGGTACATGCCCGAGAACGGGCTGGAGGCCGGGTACGCGAAGATCACCGAGTCGACCGGGGTGTTCCCGATCTGGCGCGGGTTGCCGGTGACGTCGGTGGCCAGCCCGGCCCGGAAGTAGATCGCCGGGTTGGCGAAGCCCACCGGGACGCCGTGCTGCGCCTGCTGGGCGTCGGCCAGGATGCCGGCCCAGGACGGGGCCGAGACCGAGGTGCCGCCGAAGCCGCCCTCCGAGTAGACGCCGCCGGTCGTCTGGCCGACCAGGGTGCTGCTGAAGTACAGGTCACCGTTCAGCGAGATGTCCGGGATGGTGCGCTTGGGCGTCGTCTTGGTGCCGTCCATCAGGGTGGTGGACAGCTTCCGCGGGACGACCCAGCTCTGGTACCAGGGCTGCGCCTCCGTCTCGCTGACGCCGCCGCCGCCGCCGAAGGTGCCCGCCGCGGCCGCCCACGCGGTCGCGCCGGCCGCGGTGCGGCCGCTGCGGTCGTCGCCCATGGCGGTCTCGAAGCCGTAGCCGCCGTTCTTGTTCAGGCCGAGCGCCGTGCCGCCGACCGCCGTGACCCAGTCGGACGAGGTCGGCCAGTCGACCGACGCGCGGCTGACGGTCGGGTCGCAGTTCAGGCCCGAGGACACCGAGAACGCGTCGTTGTTCATGCAGTCGCCGGTCGAGAAGTCGAAGGCGATGCCCTCGGCGGCGCCCTGCTCGAAGATCTGGTCGTAGGCCGCCATCACCGACGGGTCGAGGTCGCCCGCGGTCGAGAAGATGGACTCGCCCCAGGAGTTCGACACGATGTCGGCGAGGTGGTTGTCCACGATCTCGGCCTCGGCGGCCTGCAGGTCGGTGTCGAAGCAGGAGTTCGCCGCGACGGTGACGACCTTGGCGTTCGGCGCGAAGCCGTGCGCCATCTCGACGTCCAGCGCCTCCTCGGAGTTGTCGCCGAAGCCGCAGAGCGACTCGTTCGTCCACTGCGACGGCGTGCTGACCTCGGAGTACTGGCCGGGCGCGAAGGGCTTGTCCCCGTGGTTGACCGAGTACTGGTCGGCGTCGGCCTCCATGGTGGAGGAGCCGTACCAGTTCACGATCGCGATCGTCGCGCCCTTGCCGGTCAGCCCGGTCTGGCTGACGCCGTACGCCTTGCGCAGTTCGGACGGGTACAGCGAGCACTGCGCGAGCGTGGACGGGTTCGAGTATCCGGCCGGGACCGCGGGCAGCCCGGACGGAGCGGTCTTCTGGCCGAAGTACGCCGAGCAGGACGGGTCGGAGGCGACCGGGGCAGCACCGGTCGTCGTCGACATGGTCACGGCGTGCGTCTTGACCTGGCTGAGCCCGGTCACTCCGGCGACCGCGCTCGCGACGCCGGCCGGGACGCGCACGTTGTTCTGCGGCGCGTGCAGGCTTCCGGCCGCGGTCCGGTAGTTGTGCAGCGAGGTGCCGAACGCGCTCTGCACGTCGGCCGCCGGGCCCTTGACGTCGATCCAGTGCTGGTTCGTCGAGGTGACGGTGAAGCCGGCTCCGGTGAGCCAGGAGGTCACCGCGTGGACCTGCTGCGAGGTCGGCCCGAAGCGCTGCTCGGCGGCCGCGGCGCTGAGGTAGTGCCGGTAGAGCGCGCTGGTCGGGTCGGAGACGGCCTTGGCGTACGCGGCCAGGCCGGTCGGGTTCTGCCCGGCCAGGAACACGCGGATGGACAGTGGGGTGGCGGCCGCGGTCTGCCCCTGGTCGGCGGACGCGGTCGCGTAGCTCGGGCTGGTGCCGGGCAGCACGGTGGCACCCTGGGCGGCACTCGCCGGGCCCGCGGCTGCGATCCCGGCCGAGAAGGCGGCCAGAACGACGGCGATCGCCGTCGTCGAGGCGATTCGCCTTTGGCGCCGTTGTACGGCTGAACTCATGGTGCGCAGTTCCCTTCCATGAAGGACGAGATGCACTGATTGTCCGATTGGTGTTATATATGTGTCCTCATTTAGACAGACATCGGATATTTATATAGATGACACGCGGGGATGGCAAGAGGTTGGAGCGACAAAGGCCGCGTCACCCGGCTCGGGTGACGCGGCCTTTTCTTGCCTTTTACGGCCGATTCGGACTATTTCAGCGAGGCGCGCAGGTCCTTCGCGTCGGTGCTCGCCTTGACGAGATCGCCGCGCGCCGTCTTGGCGGCCTGCCGGACCGGCGCGAGGGCCGCGTCGATGGCGGACTCGTTCGGACCGGGCCGGACCGCCAGCTCGACGGACGCCTCGTTTCCGATCGCCGACTCGGCCGCGGTGACCTGGTTCTCGAGGTCCGCGAGCTCCGACTGCTGCTCGGACGTACCGCCGCCCGATTGCCGGGCGAGCAGCTGCTTGAGCGCGTCGTAAGCCTTCTGCAGCGTCGCGTCCGCCGCGGACTCCGCCGCGAAGGCCTCGGTCAGGCGCACCTGGGGCGCCATGAGCAGGTAGACGCGGTAGTCGTCGACCATCGCGGTCTCGTCCGCGCGCACGGCGTCGACCGTGGTCTCGTTCGCCGCCTTCGTCGCGAGCGCGGTCAGGCCGGAGAGGTCAGAGCTGATCTGGTCGCCGAGCGTCGACTTCTCGCTCGACGTCAGGTACTTGGAGTCGCCGACCGCCAGTGCCAGCGCGTGCAACGCGGCGATCCGGCCCTGGATCCGCGCCGCGGCAAGGCCCTTGACGGCGTCCAGCCGGGCGGCGGCCGACGCGGTGGCGGCCGACGCGGTGGCGGCCGGAGTGCTCTGCCGACCCGCCGCGAACGCGGAGCCGCAGGTGCCGAGCGCGAGCGCCGCGGCCGCCGCCACGGCGCCGATTCTCAATACTGCCTTCACTTCTGGCCTCGAATCCCTTGTCTTCATCGTGAGCGCTGGTGAGCGATCATGAGCGCCGACCTCAGTCGCCGTCGGACGGGCTCTGATTCGCGGAGGTGAGGTCGCCGTTCGCGGTGCCGAGCTGCTGATCCACCGTGCCGAGCTCGGAATCGACCGCGGCGGCCCCGGTCGGCGTGCCCGAGGGCACCCCCGACGCGCCGCTGCCAACGCCCGCGCCCGCCGTGGCGCCACCCGCCGAGGTCGTGGCCGAGACCGCGGCCGCGCCGCCCCCGGCCGTGCCCGCCGCCGCGCGCTTCCCGCCGCATCCCGTGAGCACGAGCGCGCACAGCACCACGCCCGCCACCACCGGACCGATCGTCCTCTTCATGCTCCGCCGTCCATCCGCTCCGCTTCGGTTGCCGGCTCGAACGATTCCAGGAGGGAAGTAAGGGCCCGATAAACCGGCGAGAGCCGCGCGATGAACCCGGTGACCGCTATCCCCGTCCTACGAGCAGAAGCCGTGAGAGTGAAAGGATTCGGCGTATGCGCGTCCGAAGAATTCGTGAGCGCCAGACGATCATGCTGTCGCTCGTATTGGCTTGCGGCATGGTCCTCGCTGCGTGCGCTTCAACGAAGCCCGCCGCCGACGCACCCTCCGCCAGCGGGACCGATTCGGTCTGCGCCTCTGCCGCGGTAGTGGCCGTCTACGAGACCGCCTACGACGGCACGCAGCCGCTGTGCGCCGGGTTCGCCGGCGACGCGAACCACGCGGGCGAAGGTGCCGCCGGGACCGGCACGAGTGCGTCCATCTCGACGGTGACCCAGTGGGCACTGCTACACGCGCGGGCCATCTACAGCTTCCAACCGACGGCCGCATGGCTGGCGGAGCACCCGCACAGCCGCCTCGTCAACGGCTACTTCCACCGTCTCCAGAAGCCGGCCGCCGGCGACGGAACGGCCATGCGCGCGTACAAGGACTTCATCACGCCCGCCCCCGGCCAAGCCGGCAACGAGAAGGACTTCGCGCTCTTCGCGGCCATAGTCTCGCCGACGGCACAGCCCGACCCCGGCCGCGTCGGCGGCTCCGGCGGCGTCTGGTTCGTCGGGTGCCTGACGTACCACAGCGACCACAAGGAATACCTCGACACCTGCCCGTCCTGGGTGTGGTCGGTCCCCGTCGTGCCCTCGACCACGCGCCGCCTGTAGTCGCGAAACGCACCACAAAGTCGTTGCCCTGCGGCAGGGGCGACGGCCAATCTAATGGCATGGGCATCCGTGATCTCGCTAGATCGCTCGGCTACGAGGGCGAGCACATCGACCTGGGCTTCGTGCTGGACATTCCGCTGCCCGAGCCGCGGATGCAGGAGCTGGAACGCTGGGGCCGAGAAAAGGCCAGCGGCTACGAGGTAGTCACCTGGGTAGGGATGCCGCCGCAACAATGGCGCGAGGCGTACTGCCGCTTCCACCTCCTCGACGACCTGGAACTGCCACCCGAGCACCGCAACCCGGTGCCGCTGACCGTGGAGATGCTGGAAAGCCAAGCGCGGGCCTACTCCAGCGAGTCCGCATGGCTGTCAATCGACGCCCTCATCCTGGCCCCAGACGGCGCTCCAGCCGCGCACTCGCGCGTGATCGTGCCGAGAGCCTCGGGCCAGGGCCAGGGCCAGTGGGCCGTCGAGGATTGGACACTGGTCCTCGCCGCACACCGCGGTCGACGCCTGAGCGCACTGGCAAAGCTGGCGAACCTGCGCGAGCTCGCGCAGCACAGTCCACAGACACGCACACTCCACGCGGAAGTGCCCGTCACCGACGAGGCGATGTTCGCCGTCAACGAGCGCTTCGGCTATCGCCCTGCAACCGAGCCGCAACACGCCTGACGCCCGACCGTCCGGCGATCTTCTGGACGGTAGGACTGGCTCAGCCTGTTGCGATACATCCGGAGCCGGGAAGCCCGAGATCCTGCTGGAGGATGTCGAGGTAGCGGCAGCCGTCCCGAACGTTGGGCTCGATGTGCCCGCCCTCGTGCCACTCGTTCCAGGCGTAGACCAGCAGGAAGTTGTCGACGGCGGACGTCCGGGTGGACTGCTGGATATCCGCATACGCGTTCGACACGGCTTCGTTGTAGAGGTCGAAGTTCCAGTCGGAGGCGAAGCGGATCGAATTGACGTCGGGAATCAGGGTCGGATACCGCGGCCGCTCGTCGTAGCGGGCCATGACGCAGCGGATGTACGTGGCCGCCCCTTGGGCGTAGTACGCGCGCTGGCCGTTGAGGTAGTCCTGGTAGAGGTGGTCGAGCGTGGCATTGTACGGAGCGCTGCAGTAATCGCCGTCGGCGTTGATGGAGCCGGCGTTCAGCTGCAGGTCCTGGTTGGCGACGACGAGCGCGTCCGTGCCCAGAGCTGCCTTCGTCTTGTCGCGCAGCATGGTGACGAAGCTGGTCACGTCGGCGTTCGAACCGGAGCCGATGCCCCGGGTGTCGCAGAGCCAGACGATAGGCCGTCCGTCGTTGGCCCGAAGGTAGTTCGGCTGGCTGAGGTAGGACACGAACTTGGTGGTCGCGGCGTCGAATTGCGCGGCCGGGATCTCGAGGGTCTGGTCGTAGTTCGGCGAGCAGACCTGGAGCGAGAACTCCATCTCGTTGCGGTTGCCGGCCTGCAGGAACGTGTGCAGCCCCGTGTCGTACTGCTCGGCCGATGTGACGCTGTCCCAATACCAGTAGAAGGCGAAGTAGTCCAAGCCGGCGCCGGACGCCTGGGAGATCTGCTTCTCCAGCGTCGAGGTCTGCGAGTCGTCGTAGAAGCCGATCGACGGTTCGAGGTCGGAGAAGTCGGCGTTCGGCCACGCTCCCTTGTACTGCGGCACCGACGGGTCGCGGCCCGAGTAGTCCCGGACGCCGGCCCACCAGTCCGCGTAGTCGCGGTGGAAGAAGTTGTAGCCGGCCTGGATGATCGCCGGGTTGGTGTCGGCGTCGAAGGTGCCGAAGTAGAGCGCGCCGGCCCGTACCCACGTACGCGGGACGTAACCGAGCGGACCGTCGAGCGTCCAACCGGAACCCGGCGACGTGAAGCCGACTCGCCAGTCCGACGCGCTGTGGTAGCGGTAGAGCTCCTGCGTGTTGGGCTGCTGGGTGCTCGCGGCGTACCCGACGACGCCGTCGTATTGCCAGCTCCCCGTGGCGACGAGGCCGTCCCGCTCGCTTGCGGACGCCGTCAGCAGCCACTTGCCCTGGCCGATGAGGCCGAGTCGATAGACGGGCTGAGATCCGGCGGAAGCGTCGGGACGCAAGTATCCGGTTCGCGTGGGAGCGAGCGTCATGCCGTAGTCGGCGATCGCCGCGTCGGCCTCTTGGCGGTCCAGCGTGTAGAAGTGCATGCCGGCCGACGTCGTCAGCTCCAACAAGGGAAGCGGCACATTGTTGGGGTCCTGCGACGTCGCGTTGGCGACGCGCGGCGCTTGAACGGCCGACGCGGGCCCGGTCGCCAGGAACATCCCCAGCCCGGACAGGACGAGCAACCCTGCGAGCAGAAACCTGCGTTTTTTGCCGATGGTCATGCCGGCCTCTTCCCCGTGTGCGCGCTGGACCCCGTCGCCCGGCGCGCCAACACCTTACGGCACGTAACGCCTCGCTGGGCGACTACCGGGAAGCGTTTGAGAGAGTCGGACGCCCGCCGGACTCACGGCAGGCGCCTATCCGACGGGGACTGAAACGAGTGGAGTGGCATCGCCGCGACGGCGATGCCACTCAGATCGCGACCTCTATAGACACAGTGGAGGTGCCGGGAATCGAACCCGGGTCCATCGGCGGCTCTGCAGGGCTTCTACGGGCGTATTCCCGAACGAGTTTCTCGGCTCCGCTGATCCCCGGGACGGGTCACCGACAAGCCCAGCCACGTGAGTTTCCCTCAATCACCCGTAGCCTGATCATGAGGTTGAGCCCCCTAGATTATGCCGCGGACCAGGTCGGGGGCGATCCTGGGGCGACAAGGCAACTACGGTGGAACTGACTACCGATCTAGCGAACTAGATCAGGCAGCGAGGGCCATCGTGCTGCGCTCAACCTTGGTGTGGTTGGCATTTGTTTTTTTGCCGTGTTTTTGGTTAACGAGATCATCACGGCTTCCTCGGCCCGCTTCCCCTGCGTTGACGTCCAATGTCGAAACCGTTCACCCCCGTGACGGAACCACACACGGGAACGGCTCGCACGCGGCGAGCGCAGAAGAGCGTACGTGTGCAGTTCTCAAACAACGGCCGACGTGCAGGCGACGCGGCTGAAGCTCCTTCAAGGATAGCGGGTGCCGCGGGGCCGCAGCCACTCGGTTAGAACGCTGTCAGCGATCACCGGCCGGGGCCGGCCTCAGCCGCGCTGCCGCCTGCGGGCCGAGGACATGGCGCGCTCGGCCTCGCGCTTCATGGTGCGCTCCATGATCGTCTGGCGCTTGTCGTAGTCCTTCTTGCCTCGGGCGAGTCCGAGCTCGACCTTGGCCTTGCCGTCCTTGAAGTACAGCTCCAGCGGGATCAGCGTCAGGCCGGACTCCTTGGTCTTGCCGATCAGCTTCTGGATCTCCGCACGGTGCAGCAGCAGCTTGCGCAGCCGGCGCGGCGCGTGGTTGTTCCAGGTGCCCTGGTTGTACTCGGGGATGTGCACGTTGTACATCCAGATCTCGCCGTCGCGGACCTGGGCGAAGCCGTCCACCAGCGAGGCGCGGCCCTCGCGCAGCGACTTCACCTCGGTACCGGTCAGCACGATGCCGGCCTCGTACGTGTCCTCGATGAAGTACTCGTGCCGCGCCTTCTTGTTGCGGGCGATCGTCTTCTGACCCTGCTCCTTGACCATGGTTCGATTATCGCTCAGACGCGCAAGTACTTACGCAGGGTGAACGCGGAGGCGACCACGGCCATGAACACGCCCGCGCCGAGCAGCACCGGGACGATGAACACGAACGGGCCCCAGCCGATGAACTGGATCGACGTCAGGTGCGGGGCGACGATCCCGTCGATGAAGAAGGCCTTGATCCCGATCAGCACGCCGGAGGCCAGCACGCCGCCGAACATGCCCGCTACCGCGCCCTCGAGCAGGAACGGCATCTGGATGTAGAAGTTCGACGCGCCGACCAGCCGCATGATGCCGGTCTCCCGGCGCCTGCTGAACGCGGAGAGCCGAACCGTGTTGAAGATCAGCAGGAAGGCCAGCACCAGCATGACCGAGGCCACGCCGACCGCCGTGTACTCGGCGATGTGGATGAAGGTGAACAGCGGCGCGAGCAGCTGCTGCTCGTCCACCACCGAGGCGACGCCGGGCATGCCGCCGACCGCGCCCTGGACGATCTGGTACTTCGACGGGTCGCTCAGCTTCACCCGGAAGTCCGACTCGAGGAAGCTCGGCGTCGCGTTCTGGCCGAGCGCGGTCTTGCCGTATTCCTCCTCGTAGTGCTGGTAGGCCTCCTGCTGCGACTCGGGGATCACCTGCACGACGTTCGGCGTCGCCAGCAGCTTGGCCTTGATCGCGTCGCTCTCCGCCGTGGTCACCGCGCTGGTGCAGTTCGGCGAGTTGCCCACGTCGTTCTGGTTGCACATGTATACGGCGACCTGCACCTTGCCGTACCAGTAACCCTCCATCGCCTTCGTCTGCTGCCACATGAGCAGACCGGCGCCGAGCATGGTCAGCGCGACGGCGGTGGAGACGACGACCGCGATCACCATCGTCAAGTTGCGTCGCAGGCCGTGGGCGATTTCTTGAACTACGTACTGGATCCGCATGTCGGTCGTTTCCCTGCAGAAGTCTTCTCGGTGTGGGCGGGGCGGGCGGCGGGGGCCGGGCGCGGACTAGCGCACGTAGCCGTACACGCCGCGGGCCTGGTCGCGCACGAGGTGGCCCTGGTCGAGCTCGAGCACCCGCTTGCGCATCTGGTTCACGATGGCCTGGTCGTGGGTGACCATGACCACGGTCGTCCCGGTGCGGTTGATCCGGTCGAGCAGCTTCATGATGCCGACGCTGGTCTCGGGGTCGAGGTTACCGGTCGGCTCGTCCGCGATCAGGATCATCGGCCGGTTCACGAACGCGCGCGCCACCGCGACACGCTGCTGCTCACCGCCGGACAGCTCGCTCGGCAGCCGGTCCTCCTTGCCGTCGAGGCCGACCAGGTCGAGCACCTCGGGGACCACCTTGTTGATGTGGCTCTTCGGCTTGCCGATCACCTCGAGCGCGAAGGACACGTTCTGGTGCACGGTCTTGTTCGGCAGCAGCCGGAAGTCCTGGAACACCGTGCCGATCAGCCTGCGGTGGTGCGGCAGCTTCCAGTTGGACAGCTTGGAGAGGTCCTTGCCGGCCACGATGACGCGCCCGGTGCTGGGCCGCTCCTCGCGCAGGATCAGCCGCATGAAGGTCGACTTGCCGGAGCCGGAGGATCCGATCACGAAGACGAACTCTCCGCGCTCGACCTCCAGGGACATCTCGCTCAAGGCGGGGCGTTCCTGGCCCGGGTACGTCTTGCTGACGTTCTCGAAGCTAATCACGGTTGCATCACGTCCGGCAGTGTAGTGAGTGGCGCCGCTCCCGCCGGAGGGAGTCGCGCGGACTTCCCTGGAGTGTAGGGCGCGCGAGACGGGTAGGAGGGAACGGATGGCGACGCCGGGGCGTTGTAGACGGTAACGAGGAGGAGCCGATGCGACGAGACGACCTGGTGTGCGCCAACTGCGCGGGGCGGGTGTCCGAGGGCCGCTGCCCGGTCTGCCGCGCCACGCGTGACCAGTACGGATACGGGCGGAACGGACTTAACGCCACCTGGTGGATGCTGCTGGCCTTGATGGCCGCGCTGATAGCCGCCGTGGCCTTGGACGTCCGATTCGCCTGACCCCGATGTGGCTCCGGTCACATTTTTCGCCCTGACGCCCGCATGTGCGCGGGATTACCGTCCGATTACCGTACGCATCAGCAGAACCGGCGCCCTGTCGGGAACCTTCCCGAGGAGCGCCGGTGCCGTTGTGTCCGGAGTTGCGGTTGAGCGTTACCGCTGCCGCCGCCAGCGGATCGCGGCCTGAATGAACCACACAGTCCGTCGATCTCCCGAAGTCCGCTCAGCGCTGCCGCCGCCAGCGGATCGCGGCCTGGATGAACCACACAGTCCGTCGATCTCCCGAAGTCCGCTCAGCGCTGCCGCCGCCAGCGGATCGCGGCCTCGATGAACCCGTCGATCTCGCCGTCGAGCACCGCCGAGGTGTTGCCCGTCTCGAACTCGGTGCGCAGGTCCTTGACCATCTGGTACGGGTGCAGCACGTAGGACCGCATCTGGTTTCCCCAGGAGCCGCCCGAGTCGCCCTTGAGCGCGTCCATCTTGGCCTGCTCCTCCTGCCGCTTCACGTCGAGCAGCTTGGCCTGCAGGACCGCCATCGCGGAGGCCTTGTTCTGCAGCTGGGAGCGCTCGTTCTGGCAGGAGACGACGATGCCGGTCGGGATGTGCGTCAGGCGCACGGCCGAGTCGGTGGTGTTCACGCCCTGGCCGCCGGGGCCCGAGGAGCGGTAGACGTCCACCCGCAGCTCGTCCTCGGGGATGTCGATGTGGTCGGTCTGCTCGACGACCGGCAGCACCTCCACGCCGGCGAACGAGGTCTGCCGGCGGCCCTGGTTGTCGAAGGGCGAGATGCGCACCAGGCGGTGCGTGCCCTGCTCGACCGAGAGGGTGCCGTAGGCGTAGGGCGACTTGACCTGGAAGGTCGCGGACTTGATGCCGGCCTCTTCGGCGTACGAGGTGTCGTAGACCTCGGTCGGGTAGCCGTGCCGCTCGCAGTAGCGCAGGTACATCCGCAGCAGCATCTCGGCGAAGTCGGCCGCGTCCACGCCGCCCGCCTCGGAGCGGATGGTGACCAGCGCCTCGCGGGAGTCGTACTCGCCGTTGAGCAGTGTGCGCACCTCCATCTCGGAGATCGCCTTGGCCACGCCCGGCAGTTCGGCCGCCGACTCGTTCAGCGTGTCCTCGTCGTCCTCGGCGAGGCCGAGCTCGTAGAGGGTCTCGAGGTCGTCGAGGCGGCGGCGCAGGCCCTCGACCCGGCCGAGCTCGCCCTGCAGGTTGGACAGACGGCTGGTCACCTGCTGCGCCTTGGCCTGGTCGTCCCACAGGTCCGGCGCGGCGGCCTCCTCGTTCAGCCGCTTGATCTCCGCGCGCAGCGCGTCGAGGTCCACGACGGCCTCGATCGACGCCATCGTGGACTTGAGGTTCTTGAGGTCTTCAGCAAGGTCTACCGACACAGCTCTTAAGACTACGCGACGCGGGGCGCCCCGTTCTCCCCGGTTTACCGCGCCGTCACCGGCCGCGTCAGCGGGTGGTGGTGTACACCGAGACCGAGCCGTCCGTGTTGACGGCCGCGAGGGCCACGCCGCCGCTCGGCACGCCGGTCACGCCGGGCGGGTTCACCGCCGCGACCCCGGCCGAGGCCCAGGTCATCGAGCCGTGCAGGTCGGCGCCGGAGAACTGGAAGACCTGCACGCCGGCCGAGGCGGAGAGCACGAACAGATCGGGGTGGCCGTCCGCGGCGTACGCGGTGGCCGGCTGCCCGACGGCGCCGGTCGGCCAGGCGGGCTGCCAGCCGGAGCCGTCGTTGTAGACGCGCATCGTGGCGTTGTCCGAGGCTCGCACGACGTAGATCGCGGCCGGGCCGCCGTGCGCGGCGACGGCGACCTGAGGGGCGATCAGTCCCGCCTGCGGAACCTCCAGCCAGCTGCCGAACCTGCCGTTGTCCGTGACGAGGCCGGTGGCCAGGTGCTTGTCGGCGGTCGCGACCGCGAGGACCGTCATCGTGCCGTCGGCCGCGGCGGCGGGAGCCCCGACGGCGTGCACGGTGCCGAGCTGGGTCCAGCCGGACCAGCCGTTGCCCGGCGTGCTGAGCACGGCGCGCATCACCTTGCCGCCGGTCGCGGTCGTGTACAGCTCCAGGCCGCCGCTCGCGCCGTCGAGGGCGGGCTGCACGGCGCTGCTCACGCCGGGCACGATCGTCCAGTTGGCGCTGGTCGTGCTCGTGCTGGCCGGGACCGAGGCGACGCGCACGTTCCCGTCCGAGCCGGTGGCGGCCGCGTAGAGGAAGCCGTCGAAGTAGGCGAGCTGGACCGCGCCGACGACCGGCGAGGAGGGCGCGGGCAGGCTGGAGTACGCGGCGAAGCCGAAGCCGCCGGACTCGGGCAGCGCGGTCAGCCCGGTCGAGGAGGCCGTGGCGCCCGCCGGGGCCGCGGCCGAGGGGGTCGCCGCGTCGGCCGCCGGGCCGGTGCGCTGCCCGGGGTTCGAGCCGTGCTGGCTGAGCGCGAAGGCGAGCGCGGACAGCAGGATCAGGCCCGCGCCGATCGCCGCCGGGATCCAGCGGGGGCGGCGCCGCTCGCGGCGTCGGCCGGCCGGCTCGTCCTCCTCCTCGGGGTCGAGCGGCTCCTGGATCGGCTTCATCTGGTTGATGTGGGTGGACCGGGAGTCGTCGGAGAGCGGGTCGGTCGCCGCCTGCACCAGCGGCACGGTGCCCGCGCCGGCCGCGGAGCCGGTCGGGTAGGCGCCGTCCCCGCGCGGCGAGGCGACCTGCAGCGCGGGCAGTCCGGCGAGCGCGGGACGGGCCTCGCGCAGCGCGGTGGCGAATTCGGCCGCTGAGAGCCGCGCCGCCGGGCTCTTCGCCAGGCAACGGTCCATCAGTTCGGTGAGCTGCTCGGGCATTCCGGGCACCCGGGGCGCCGGCTCGGTCACGTGGCGGCGCAGCACGGCGCCGGGATGGCCGCCGCCGAACGGCGTCCAGCCGGTGGTCAGCTCGAACAGCACCGTGGCCAGCGCGTAGACGTCCACGGCCGGCCCGGGCGGGCAGCCCTCGATGACCTCGGGGGCGAGGTAGTCCGGCGTGCCGACGATGCGGGTCGCGCGGCTGCGGCGCGGTCCGTCCACCAGGCGGGCGATGCCGAAGTCGGTCAGCCGGCCGCGGCCCACGGCGTCGATCAGCACGTTCTCCGGCTTCACGTCGCGGTGCACGATGCCCCGCTCGTGCGCGGCGGCCAGCGCCTCGGCGATGTCGGCGCAGACGCCGACGGCCTGCTCGGGCGGCATCGGGCCCTCGCGGTCGAGCCGGCCGCGCAGGTCGGGGCCGTTGAGCAGATCCATCACCAGGGCGAGGTCGTTGCCGTCCACGACGAGGTCGCGCACGCCCACGATCCGCGGGTGCCGCAGGCCGGTGAGCACGGTGCGCTCCTGCACGAACCGGGCGATCAAGGTCTGATCCGCCGTCAGGTCCTCGTGCAGCAGCTTGATGGCGACCGGGCCCTCGGGGCCCTCGCCGGACCACACGGTCCCGCAGGTGCCCCGGCCGATCACTCGCGTCACCGTGTACCGGCTACCGATCCTGCGTGTCACTGCTCGCTCCAGTGGGATGCCGTCGGAACGGCATCACCCTAGCGGCGCCCGGAGCGTTCGGCGCGCAGACGCACGGAATCAGTTGATCTGACGACTGATCGAGAAACCGAGTCTGTGGGTGAGCGACGACTCGCCGCGGTCCTTCGCGATCTTGTTGCCGATCTCCACGCCGATCAGCGCGGCGAGCGCGAGCACGATCAGCAGGATGGCGATCCGGCCGAGGCAGCCGATGCCGTTCTTCGGCACCGGGTCGTACGCGGCGGTCGGGCGCGGCTGGCGCGGCGCCTGGCGCAGCGGAGTGGGGGCGCCGACCTGGCGCGGCTGCTGCACCGGCGCCTGCTGCGGCACCGCGGCGCGCTGCTGCGGCGGGCGGTAGGCGGCCTGCTGGGACTGCGGGGCGTAGCCGGCGCTGCGCGGGGGCATCGCGTCGCGCGGGGTGGTGCGCGGCGAGGCCGGGCCGGGGAAGACGGGCTGCGCGGCGTAGCCGCTCGGCTGACCCGGGCGCGCCGAGGGCAGCACCGGGGCGGCGGCGTTGGCGGCGTAGTTGATCGGCCGGGTCGGCGCGGCGGCTCCCGCGGCCACCGCGGCGGCGGCCGGTAGGCGGCCTGCTGGGACTGCGGGGCGTAGC
>DASTAE010000099.1:0-37721 GCA_035712985.1 Actinospica sp. | reverse complement strand
AGGGCGATGACGAGTTCGAGCTCACCGGGGTAGTCCTGGCCCAGGATGTGCCGGACCGCGTCGGCGAGGTGCCGCTCCTCGTTGAGCACCGGCATGATCACCGAGACGGTGGGCCACTGGGATGCGTCGTTGTCGTTCATTGCGACACGGACCCTACACGGTTTCTCAGGCCTCCTCGTAGGCCTCCGAGCGCCGGGAGGCCGCGATCGCCGCGCGGCGGGCCAGCCGGTGCTTGCGGCGGATGCCCGCCTCGTGGAAGCGGCGCTCGTCCTCGGCGCAGTCCAGCTTGAGCGGCGGCACCTCGCGCGGCTTGCCCGCCTCGTCGATCGCGACGAAGGTCAGGAAGGCGGTCGCCACGTGCACGGGGGTGCGGTCCGGGACGTTCCACGGCTCAGCCTCGACCCGCACGCCGACCTCCATCGAGGTGCGGCCGGTCCAGTTGACCTGGGCGAAGGTGTGCACCAGCTCGCCGACGTGCACCGGGAACAGGAAGGCCATCTCGTCCATCGCCGCGGTCACGGCCGGGCCGAGGCTGTGCCGGGTGGCGACCAGGCCCGCCGCGTCGTCGACCAGCTTCATCATCACGCCGCCGTGCACCGTGCCGAGCAGGTTGACGTCGGCGCCGGTCATCAGGCGGCTGAGGGCGATGCGGGAGACCGCGGGGGAGACAGGGTCGAGGCTCATGGGTTCATTGTCTCCCACCCGAAGTCGGGCCGCCCTATTGTGGTCGGCAGAGGCGAGGGGGTCGGTCGTGCCGGTGGATGTGCTGCTCGCGGCGGGCGGCGGCGTGCTGTGGCTCGCGGCGATCGCGTGGACGCGCCTGCGCGGCCCGCGCAGGCCGCGCACCTTCGAGATACCGCAGCTGCCTCCGGTACCGGCGGCCGGCGACGGTCCGGTGCCCGAGCCGGTCCGGCTCTCGCTCCACCGCAAGGCGCAGCGCGACGATTCGGCCGTGCTCAACGCGGCGGTTCTGGAATTGGCCGACGCGGGACTTTTCCATATCGAACCGGCCGACTCGCAGCGCCCTGCGATGGTGAGCCCGAACGTGTTGCCGCACGCGAGCAAATTGCCGCCGTATCAGGCATCTGTCGTAGCCAGGCTTCTGCATCGTCGGGGCGTGAGCCGGCAACCGGTTCCGCTGACGGCCCTGCAGCCCGGCGAGGACGACCGCGCGGACACCTGGCACAAGGACTTCACCAAGCAGGTCCGGCAGGACGCGACCGAGCGCGGGCTGCTGCAGCCGCCGGCGAGCGGACCGCAACTGGCCTCGACGTACCTCCTCGGCTTTCTGACCAGCGGATTGGTCGCCAACACGGTTTCGCACGCCGCGCACGCGTCCGCCGCCGGCTACATGGTCTTCTTCGCGGTCTGCGCCCCGATGTCGATCGTGGGCTCCTGGGCCGGGCAGGTCCGTCCGACGCGGGCGGGTCGTGCGCTGATCGCCGAGAGCGCGGCTCCGGCGGCCGCGGCCGCGCCGATTCCGCAGCCGCGCGCGGTTCCCGCGGCACCGGCGGCACCCGCGCCGCCGATGGGTACGACCGCCGTACTGCCGAACCAGCTCCAGCCCTTGCCCAGGAATCAGATCTGGTCGGACTACGGCGGTTCCTGGCACCCGCTCGACACGGAGTCGAAGGAGTCCTACTCGGTCAGCACCGGGATTCCGGCGGTGTTCCTCCTGGTCCTGTTCGCCGCCCTCAGCGTCGGCGGACTGCTCTTCGCGAAGCGCACCGGCGCGCCGTCAGGCGGGCTGCCCTTCGCGGTCTTCGGCGCACTGCCGCTGATCCTGTTGGCCGGGGCGGCCGCGAGCGTGCTCCGCCGCAGAAATCTGCCCAAGCGCGCCGTGATCCGCGGCCAGGTCGCGAAGCTGTGGACGGTCACGCAGCGCGGCAGCGATTCGGATACGACGCACTACTTCTGCGTCCTCGACGTGGGCCGCGCGCCGGAGTGCGTGCGCATCAGAGCCAATCGCGCGCTCTACGGGCGGCTGCAGGTCGGCATGGAGATCGAGGTGCTGGTGAACCCGCGCGCCCGCCGCGTGAAGGACGTCCATTTCACGCCTCACGCGGCGGGCGGCGACTCCTGACTGGAGGCGGCGGCTAACTCGACGAACCCGTCGACGTCGGGTGCGACAGCCCGCTGGTCTCGTCGATAGCCGTCTCGGCGGTGGCGCCGATCTGCGCGTTGAGGTCGCCGATGTACTCCTGCGTCTCGCTGTCGGGCAGTCGGACGGCCATGGCCCAGTAGTAGACGAACAGGCTGAACGCGACCACGATCACCAGGTCCCACCACTGCGGGATGGTGTTCGTCGCGCCGCACACGGTCGAGGAGGCCGGGCCGTTGGCGCAGTAGCGGCCCTTCCACGAGATGATGCCCATGCCGACGAGGTAGGCCGGCAGCCACTGCGCGGACCTCCAGTCCAGGTGCGGCAGGTGCGGGTTGAGCTTGAACAGGAAGTTCAGCCCGATCAGGCCGTAGCCGATGAGGATGGCGTAGCCGAGCTTCTGCAGTGTGTCCCAGCCGGACCAGTAGATGATCAGGCCGGAGACCATGAACGCGATCGGCGAGATGACCTCGCCGCCGCGCAGCCGGTACGGCCGGAAGCGGTCCTTGTCCTGCCTGCGCAGCGCGCCGAAGGCCAGCGGGGCGCCCGCGTACATCAGCACGCTCGCCGAGGTGACGAAGCCGACCAGCGACTTCCAGCTCGGGAACGGCAGGAACGCGATGCAGCCGATGACGAAGGCGGTGAGCAGGCCGAACCAGGGCACGCGCCGCACGTTCGTCTTCTCGAAGACCTGCGGGACGTAGCCGTTGCGGGACAGGCCGTAGGACACGCGCGAGGAGGCCGTCGTGTAGATCAGGCCGGTGCCCGAGGGCGAGATGATCGCGTCGATGTAGAGGATCGTGCCCAGCCAGCCGAGGCCGAGCACCGTGGCCAGTCCGGCGAACGGACCGGCGTCGCCCTTGAAGGTGAGGTTCGCCCAGCCGTTCACCAGCGAGGACTGGGGCAGCGCCGCGATGAACACGACCTGCAGCATGATGTAGACCGCCGCGCCGAGCAGGATCGAGCCGATGACCGCGCGCGGGATGTCCTTCTGCGGGTGCCGGGCCTCGCCGGCGAGTTGGTCGGCCTGTTCGAAGCCCAGCAGCGCGAACATGATGCCGCTGGTGGACACGGCCGAGAGCACGCCCTCCGAGCCGGTCGGCGCGAAGCCGTGCGCGCCGAAGTTCGCGGTGTGGAAGTTCGTGACCAGCAGCACGATGATCACGAAGACCGGCACCGCGACCTTCCACCAGGTCGCGGCCGAGTTGGTGTGCGCGAGCCAGCGCACGCCGAGGAAGTTGATCACCGTGAACAGCGCCATCAGGCCGATCGCGACCAGCAGGCCCTGCCAGGTGAGCGTCCCGTTGCTCTTCTGCAGCCAGCCCAGGTGCACCGACGCGTACTTGATCGTCGCGTACACCTCGATCGGCGCGACCGTCACCGCCTGCAGGTAGGAGAACCAGCCGAAGGACGCGCCGGCCACCGAGCCGAAGGCGTAGTGCGGGAAGCGCCCGGTTCCGCCGGCCACCGGATAGGCGCCGCCGAGCTCGGCGTGCACCAGGGCGAGAATGATGATCGCCACCGCGCCGATGCCCCAGGAGAGCAGGGCGGCCGTGCCCGCGGCCTGCGCCGCGTAATACGCACCGAACAGCCAGCCGGATCCGATGATCGAACCCATCGAGGCCCAGGTCAGCCCGATGAACCCGATCTCACGCTTGAGGGCTATGCCACCGGGCTTGCCGCCCGGTGCGTTGAGCGAAGACGACGCCATGATCCACTCCATTGGGAATCGGCCCCGCGCGCGGCGCGAAGGGGGCGAATCGTAGTTGCCCATGGGAGCGAGTCATCGGCAGTAAAAAATCTATGCAAAAACGGGCGAACTGCCTAGGGCTCCACGAGCCGAACGGCGTCCGACGTGCGCCGAGCGGACGAAACGTTATGGCCCCGTGACCTGCTCCGCAGCCGAAGCACCGCCAGGACCAGCAGCAATACGAGGCCGCCCGAGGCGATCCAGAACCCGGCCAGCGGGGTCGACGAGACGTCCAGATCCCGCAGCCCCAGGGCGAGCTGCGCCGCCCGATTCGCGCCGTACATCGACGGTCCGGGGATCAGCGCCCTCACGATCGTGGTCACCGGCTGCCCGCCGAGGAACAGCACCCCGCCGACGAGGAACCCGGCCGACACCTTCGGCGAGCGCGCGAAGGCGGCGAGCACGGCGAAGAGCACCAGGACGACGAGCGAGTCGATCACCTCGGCCTTGCCCCACGCGCCCAACTGGGTGAAGTGGCAGCACGTCGTGCTCCGCGAGACGGGAGCGCCCGTCACGGTGACATAGGAGATCCGGTCGGTCGACCAGTCGAGCCAGTCCCCGACGAACCACGCTACGGCGGCCGCCGTCCCGCCGATGACGCACAGAAGCCGCATCCCGAGCGCGGGCGGCAGCGCGCCGACATTCCGCCGACGCCCGCGCCACAGCTCGATCCCCGCCACGACCCCGGCCGCCATGAGCAGCAGCAGCGTCGCGTCATACGGCAGCACGTTCCCCGGCTTGCCGTGCGGCTCGAAGTAGGACGGCAGGAACGACACGAGCTCGTTCGCCGGCCAAGCCACCGCCAGCGCGACGGTCAGCCCGAGCCCCAGCTCCCGCCGCCTCCTGGAGAGCACGAGCTCCCCGAGCACCGGAAACCAGACCCCGTACCAGATCCACTCCCCGAGCGAGGCGGGCCAGTCGTACGCCAGCGGATCGGTCGCCGAACTCACCCGCGCCGAGAACAGCCCCACGACGTGCACCACTGCGGCCACGAACAACAGCGTGGCCGCAGCGATCGTCAACGCATTGCGCCCCCGCTCCTCCATCACCGCCGGCCCGGCCACCCCCGGCATCGGCGGACCCAGCGGAGTCGGCGGCACGGCGAGCGTGTACTCAGGCATCTCAGGCAGTTGCTGCACGCGCCGACATTAAGTCCCGTCCCGCGCGCTCACAAGCCCGATTCCATAACGGAAAGCGGTGCGGGTAACCCGGTTGACGGCGAACGGGTCCGACGGATCGAATGAGCCCGTGAGTCCCCGCAAGATCCACGCCGACGCTGTCGCCATCGACGTGCCGCTCGTCCGCGAACTGCTGGCCGCGCAGTTCCCCCGGTGGGCGGCGTTGCCGTTGCAGCCGGTCGACTCCAACGGATTGGTGAACGCGGTCTACCGCCTCGGCGCCGGTCTGTCCGTACGGCTGCCCCGCCGACCCACGACCACCGACGAGATCCGACGCGAGCAGGCAAAACTCATGGCGCTCGCGCCACTCCTGCCGGTGGCCATCCCAGCCGTCGAGGCGATCGGCGCACCCGCCGACGCGTTCCCCGGCGAATGGTCCGTCCATCGCTGGCTCACCGGTACGACCCCCTCCCCCGACGCGCTCGCCGACCCACGCCGACTGGCCACGGACCTCGCGGCGTTCATCGACGCATTCCGACAGATCGACCTGCCGGACCGGCCCCCGACGTACCCCGGTGAACGCCGGACGCGAGCGTCGATGGCCTCGATGGACGCCTCGACGCGGAAGACGATCGGCGAGCTGGACGGCCTGATCGACACCGGCGCAGCACTCGCGTCCTGGCAGGAGTCGCTCGCAGCGCCCTACGACGGGCGCGAGGTCTGGGTGCACTCGGACCTGAAGCCGAACAACCTGCTCGTATCGACCGAAGGCCGACTGGCCGCGGTGATCGACTTCGAGACCTGCGGTCTCGGCGACCCGGCATGCGACCTCTTCCCCGCCTGGTACCTGCTCCCCGCGAACGCCCGCGCCGAGTTCCGCGCAGCCCTCGACGTGGACGACGCGACATGGCTCCGCGGCCGCGGCCGCGTGCTGTCCCAGGCCCTCGGCTACCTGCGGGACTACCAGGACACCAACCCGGCACTCGCGAAGGACGCACGGCACGCCATCGGCGAGATCCTCGCAGCATGAGGCTCCAGGTCGGCGAGCACTCGTTCTCCAGCGGCCAGACCCCGTACGACGAGCAGACGGGTCCACTCATCGATGAACGGCACCGTAGTCGGCGCGGCCGAGTAACGGCCCCACTCAGAGCAGACGCCGGGGGCCCTGCCCCGTCCCGCCGCTTCTCTCGCGGAGCATGGACGGAGCAGGGCCCCGATCGGCCTTTGATCAGCCCTTGAGCAGCTGCCGCGCCATGACCACCCGCTGGACCTGGTTCGTGCCCTCGTAGATCTGGGTGATCTTCCGGATAAAGGGCGGCTACCACGGCGATCATGCCGTGCAGCCGCCCTCACCTGGCCTTTCCTTGCTCGTTACTTGCCGGTCCGCGTGGCTGTTTTTCGGTCTCCCACGGAACAGCGACGGAACAGGAGATCAGTGCCACGCCTGGAGCAAGTCGTCGGGGCTGAGAGCGGTCAGATCCTTGACAGTGCACCCGGAGCGGGCGACGGCGATCAGGGGAGTGCTCTCGTCCGCGCCCGACAACTGGGAACGATGGACGATCAGGCGGGCGTGGTCGCGCGCGTCGAAGGGCTTATTCTCGAGCCATTTGATGGAGCCGACCATGGTCAGGTGCTGGGCGATGGGCGCGCGATCAGCGCCGACCAGGTCGATTTCGGGGTCATTGGTGCGCGTCCAATAGCCGCCGACGACCTCGGTCCCCTCCGGCAGAACGCCTAGAGGTAGGCGATGCAGCGCCTCGCGGATGACGGGTTCGATGGCGCGTCCGCGCCACGACGCCCAACTCTTGCGAATGGCGGCAAGGACTTGGTCGCCGCGGCCGCGTTCGATCGCCGGCAGACCGGGGCCGAGGAAGGAGAGCCAGAACCGCAGGTAGGGATCCGCGACTCGATAGCGGGTCTCCTTGGAGGGTTTGGTCGACAAAGGCAGGTCGGCCTCAACCATGCGCTTGTCGATCAACAGGTCCAGGGAGCGTTTGAGCGATCCGGAGTTCAAGCCGCCCGCAGCACGGCCGATCAGGGAAAACGTGCGTTCGCCGTGTCCGATGGCGCCGAGAACGATACGGGCTTGGGCCTCCGTGGGGAACTCGGCGGCAAGCGTACGTTCGCCCGAGACCAGCATGGCGGAAGTAGGGCGGGTGACAGCGCGCTCCAGGTAGTCCCATAGACCCGCTCCACGCGGCCATTCATCCAAGATCAGCGGAAGGCCGCCAGAGACGAGGTAAGCGTCGAAGGCGTCAGCCGGTCCGGCATCGAGCATCGCGGCGACTTCGGCCGGGTTGAGCGGCGGCACGACCATCTCGGCGCCGCGCTGATAGAACGGACGACCGTAGGTGTTCAGCGCCTCCATCATCGACAGGTCGGAGCCGATCAGGACCAGGAGGACCGGGAGCTTGGAAAGGGTACGGTCGAACAGCTTCTGCAGCGTGCCTTCGAAGCCGGGGTCCTCGCGAACGAGATAGGGCATCTCGTCGAGCACGATCATGCTTGGCCGGTCGGTCGGCAGGACTCCCGCCAACAGAGTCAGCGCGGCGTCCCACGTCTGCGGCACTGCGAACTCAGCAAACCGGCCGGCCTCAGGCAGGTCGGATGCGGCTACCTCTTCAGCGAAGCTCGCAAGCTCTTCGTTCTTCGGCGTCCCCGTCGCCGTGAAGAACACGTGCGGCACCCCGGACCGGTACGCGAACTCCTCGACCAAGCGCGATTTGCCCACCCGCCGTCGCCCGCGGATGAGCACCGCCCGCCCCGGTCGACCCGTGCGCCCACCGGTACGAACCGGCTCCATCAGCTCGTCGAGCAGCGCAAGTTCTTTCTGCCGACCCACGAAGCCCTCGGCCACAAGCTCCACCTTCCAAGCAACCACCAATCATGAAACTTGCACCAACGATACTTTCTTTAATGCAACTCTTCAAGCATCGCCGGGCTACACCCTATCCGCCCCGTGCATCACCCGGTCCGCTGCAGAAGGTCGGCCAGACGCTGCCCGACCACCGCCATTGACGGCTCCGGATCCGTCGCGAAGAACGCGGGCTTGCGCATGCGCAACATTGCTTCACCGTCTTCGGCCCAACGGAAGCCCGGCTTGCGGAGCACGACCTGGAAGACCTGGTCGGCAGCGCCCGGGTGTCTCTCGACCAGCCGCCGGATCGCCATGGGCGCGACCGACTCGTCACGCAGATACCCGCGCAGATGCTCCGCGTACCGACGGCTGCGGACCAAGGAGGGTGAGCCGAAGAGCTCATCGAGCAGGCCATAGTCCTCGTAGAAGCACAGACCTTCGACCTCGTCGAAGATCAGCCCGACCGACTCGGCATCCAGCAGGGCTGGCGGTAGCCCTTCGAGGGTCTGCGCCACCGACGCGGCGGGCTCGCTTAACTCAGCTCCCGCCTTCGCGAGCGCAGCATCGGTGCACCGCTGATACAGCTCGCGCAGTTTCTCATCCGCCGAATTCGGAGGCAGGATCGCCCAGTCCGCGCCGAACACCTCGATGAACGTGGACCGAAACTCCCGCTGCATCGCCCACGAACGCTCGCGCAGCGCCGGATTGCGACGTAGCGCTCCCGAGACGTCCGAGAAGATCGCAGTCTGCGCGACAACCCCGGCCGCCAACTTCGGAAAGGCCTGCAATCCGCCGCTGACCAACCAAGCATCAGAGTCCGGATGCACCGGAACGACCCGCCCGTAAAGGAACATGCCCTTGCTCAGCCCGGCCAACGCGCCCCGCCCGGCATTCGAATACACCTGGTAGTCCAGATCGTCGCGCAGGTGATGCAGCGTCAGCACATCCCGCTTGACCGAGTCGATCTCGAATATGCCTTCGACGACATCCGCCCCGCCCGAGAGCATCGCCCGTTCCGGCTCCGCCAGGAGATGAGCGTGCTGCAGCAGATACTGCTCTGCCACCGTTCTCCCGCCGGGACGACGGTGCTGCAGGATGAACTCGTCGATGACCTGAATCAACCGAATCTGGTCGAGCTCACCGTATTCATCCTCCGCCGCCGCGATCCGCGCCTCCAGACGCCGACGGTAGCGCGGGCCCTGAGCGAATGCGACCAGGTCCCCCTTGATCTCGGCGCTGCGCGCCACCAACGTCCGCACCTGATCAGAGTCGAGCATGACGGCAATCGTACTTACCGACTGCACACTCGCCGTGTCGACACATCGGGGCCGACGCCCTCCGAGATCTTCGGTTGCGCGAAGACGCGGAGGGCCGACCACGACCGTTGATCTTTATATACGGGTTCGCAGTTTTATGTCTGCTCCGCGAGGCGGCATCTCGAACTATGGGTTCACCCGCGCAACAGCTGACGCGCCATCACCACGCGCTGAACTTGGTTCGTACCTTCATAAATCTGGGTGATCTTGGCGTCGCGCATCATGCGCTCGAGGGGGTAGTCCTGGGTGTAGCCGTAGCCGCCGAGGAGCTGGACGGCGTCCACGGTGATCTCCATGGCGGCGTCGGAGGCGAAGCACTTGGCGGCGGCGCCGAAGTACGTCAGGTCCGGGTCGTTGCGCTCGGACTTGGCGGCGGCGGTGTAGGTCAGCTGGCGGGCGGCAGTGAGCTTCATGCCCATGTCGGCCAGCATGAACTGGACGCCCTGGAGCTCGGCGATCGGCTTGCCGAACTGCCTGCGCTCCTTCACGTACTGGGTCGCGTAGTCCAGGGCGCCCTGGGCCACGCCGACGGCCTGGGCCGCGATGGTCACGCGGGTGTGGTCCAGCGTGCGCATGGCGGTCTTGAAGCCGGTGCCCGGCTCGCCGATGATCCGGTCGCCCGGGATCCAGACGTTGTCGAAGTAGACCTCGCGGGTCGGCGAGCCCTTGATGCCGAGCTTCTTCTCGGGAGCCCCGAAGGACACGCCCTCGTCGGCCTTCTCGACCACGAAGGCCGAGATCCCCTTGGTGCCGATGCCCGCCTCGGTCACGGCCATGACCGTGTAGTAATCGGAGACGCCCGCGTTGGTGATCCAGCGCTTGACGCCGTTCAGCCGCCAGCCGTCGCCGTCGCGCACGGCCTTGGTGGTCATGCCGCCCGCGTCGGAACCGGCCTCCGGCTCGGACAGCGCGTAGGAGAACATCGCCTCGCCGGCCGCGACCGGGGTGAGGTATTTGCGCTTGAGCTCCTCGGAGCCGGACAGGATCACGGGCATCGTGCCCAGCTTGTTCACCGCCGGGATCAGCGAGGAGGAGACGCAGGCGCGGGCCACCTCCTCGATGAGGATGCAGGTCGCGAGCGCGTCGGCCCCGGCGCCGCCGTACTCCTCGGGGATGTGGATCGCGGCCATGTCGGCGGCGTGCAGGGCGTCGTGCGCCTCCTGCGGGTACCGGGCGTCGTGGTCGACGGCCGCGGCGTAGGGCGCGATCTTGCTCTCGACGAGGGCGCGCACGGACTCGCGCAGCAGCTCGTGCTCTTCCCGAACGGCGTAGAGGTCGAATTCCTGGGTCACGAGCCCCATGTTACTCATCGGTAGGAAAATTAAAAGTATCCGACCGTGAACTGTGTCCGATACCTCCTGACAAGCTTCAGACAGCCTGGTTACGCTGTTCCGGTTGCATTCGGTGGAGAAGGGTTGGGTAGCGGTGAAGCGGATCACGGTGATCGGCACGGGGTATCTCGGCGCGGTGCACGCCGCCGCCCTCGCCTCGTTGGGATACGAGGTCCTGGGGATGGACGTGGACGCCGAGAAGATCGCCGCCCTCGCGGCCGGGCGACCGCCCTTCTTCGAGCCCGGGTTCGACGAGCTGCTCGCCGAGCAGGTGGAGTCGGGGCGGCTGCGGTTCACGAACTCGTACGCGGACGTGGCGGCGTTCGGCGGCGAGGAGCGCGGGGACACGGTGCACTTCGTGTGCGTCAACACCCCGCAGCGCAAGGGGGAGTACGCGGCGGACACCGCCTACATCGACTCGGTGATCGACGGGCTGGCGCCGCTGCTGGACGTGCCGGCGCTGATCATCGGCAAGTCCACGGTCCCGGCGGGCACGGCGGCCCGGCTCACCTCGCGGCTGCGGGCGCTCTCGCCCGCCGGCGACGCGATGATGCTGGCCTGGAACCCGGAGTTCCTGCGCGAGGGCTACGCGATCGAGGACACGCTGCGCCCGGACCGGCTCGTGATCGGCGTGCAGGACGCGGAGTCCGAGGCCGCGCTGCGCGAGGTGTACAAGCCGCTGACCGACACCGGCATCCCGCTGCTGGTCACCGACCTGGCCACGTCCGAGCTGGTGAAGTCGGCCGCGAACGCGTTCCTGTCCACGAAGATCTCGTTCATCAACGCGATGGCCGAGGTGTGCGAGGCCGCGGGCGCCGACGTGATGCAGCTGTCCAAGGCGCTCTCGCTGGACCCGCGGATCGGCGGCCGCTTCCTGGTGCCCGGCCTCGGCTTCGGCGGCGGCTGCCTGCCCAAGGACATCCGCGCCTTCATGGCCCGCGCGGGCGAGCTCGGCGCCGACCAGGCGCTCGCGTTCCTCAAGGAGGTGGACGCGATCAACATGCGCCGCCGGGCCCGGACCATCGACCTGGCCCGCGAGCAGTGCGACGGCTCCTTCCTCGGCAAGCGGATCGCCGTCTGGGGCGCGGCCTTCAAGCCGGACACCGACGACGTGCGCGACTCGCCGGCGCTGAATGTGGCCGCCTCGATCCTGCTGCAGGGCGCGCAGGTGACGGTGTACGACCCGAAGGCGAACGACACCGCCGCGAAGACCTTCCCCACCCTGAACTACGCGGACAGCGCGCTCGACGCCGCGAAGGGCGCGAACCTGATCCTGCACCTGACCGAGTGGCGCGAGTTCCGCGAGCTGGACCCGAACGAGGTCGGCGCGGTCGTGGCCGAGCGCCGGGTGCTCGACGGCCGCAACGCGCTCGACGCCGAGCTGTGGCGCGGCGCGGGCTTCATCTACCGCGCGCTGGGCCGGCCGAGCGCCGCCTAGCCGGGCGCCGCTTGAGACGACCGATGCGGGCGCACACGGCGTGTGCGCCCGCATCGCCGTTCCCGGGGCGCCCCGCGGGGCGCTCCAACGCTCCGACTAGGCCTTCAGCGAGCCGCGCAGCGCGGCGCCCTTGGCCTTGGCCTGGGCCCCGAGCTGCGTCTGGAACTCGCTCATCGCGGTCATCAGGTCGGGGTCGTGCGCCGCGAGGATTCGCGCCGCGTACAGGCCCGCGTTCCTGGCTCCGCCGACGGCCATCGCGGCCACGGGGACCCCGGCGGGCATCTGGACGATCGAGAGCAGCGAGTCCATCCCGTCGAGGTACTTCAGCGGCACCGGGACGCCGACCACCGGCAGCGGGGTGACCGAGGCCAGCATGCCGGGCAGGTGCGCCGCGCCGCCGGCGCCCGCGATGATCACCTTCAGGCCGCGGCCCGCGGCGCGCTCGCCGTACTCGATCATGTCCTTCGGCATCCGGTGCGCCGAGACCACGTCCGCCTCGTACGCGATGCCGAACTCGTCCAGGGCCTCGGCGGCCGCGCGCATCGTCGGCCAGTCGGAGTCCGAGCCCATCACGATCCCCACCTGCGGGTTCTCATTCATCGATCTCGCCTCTCAGGTAGGCCGCCGCGTGGCGGGCGCGCTCGGCGCAGTCCTCGAAATCCTCGCCGAGCACGGTCACGTGCCCGATCTTGCGGCCCGGCTTGACCGCCTTGCCGTAGGTGTGGATCTTCAGTCCGGGGTCGCGTGCCAGGCAGTGCAGGTAGGCCGGGTAGAGGTCCGGCAGGTCGAGGCCGATCACGTTCGCCATCACGGCCAGCGGGGCGTGCGGCGCGGGCGAGCCGAGCGGCAGGTCGAGCACGGCCCGCAGGTGGTTCTCGAACTGGCTGGTCACGGAGCCGTCGATGGTCCAGTGGCCGGAGTTGTGCGGGCGCATCGCGAGCTCGTTGATCCACAGCCGGCCGTCGGCGGTCTGGAACAGCTCCACCGCGAGCATGCCGGTGACGTCGAGCTCCTTGGCGATGGTCAGCGCGATCCGCTGCGCCTCGAGCGCATGCTCCTCGGCGACGCCGGGCGCCGGGGCGTACACCTCGCGGCAGATGCCCTCCTGCTGCACCGTCTCGACCACCGGATAGGCCACGGCCTGGCCGTGCGGGGATCGCGCGACCTGCGCGGACAGTTCGCGGACGAAGGGCACCGCGGCCTCGGCCAGCAGCTTCACGCCGCGCTCGGCTGCCTCCACGATCACCCGTGCGGCCGAATCCTCGTCCTCGACCACCCAGACGCCGCGGCCGTCGTAGCCGCCGCGGGTCGCCTTGAGCACGATCGGCCAGCCGGTCTTCGCGGCCAGCTCCGCGGCGTCGGCGACCTCCTCGACCCGGGTCCACTCGGGGCAGGGCAGGCCGAGCGCGGAGAGCCTGGCCCGCATCTCGGCCTTGTCCTGCGCGTAGAGCAGCGCGCCGGGCCCCGGGCGGACCGGGATGCCGGTGGCCACGAGGGCGTCGAGCACCTCGGCGGGCACGTGCTCGTGCTCGAAGGTGATCACGTCGCAGCCGCGGGCGAACTCGAGAACCGCCTGCATATCGCCCGGATGGCCGGGGGCCACGTCGGGGATCACCTGATTGGCGCAGTCCTGCGGGTCGGCCGAGAGGACGCGCAGCCGCAGGCCGAGCGCGATCGCGGCGGGCTGCATCATCCGGGCCAGCTGTCCGGCGCCGATGACGCCGACGCGCGGGGCGGAGGGGCCGAGGGAGGGGTGATCCGGGTTCACGGGCGTCAAGCCTAACCGAAGGCGATTCACGGGCCGTTTTCATCCTTATATGCTCTAATTCAGTACTGGGGCGACGAGGCCCTCCCGCCGGTTCCGAAAGCCGTGGTCGCGGCCTACCGGGTCGGCAAAGGCTCCGTCACAGGTCTGCTACGACCCGTCGCGTGAAGGCGTCGATGAGAACGGAGCCGGTAACCTCGAACCACGAACCGCTCCCGGACTGTCAGGCAGGTAACCCACGGTGGCATTGGTCAGCGCTGTATACGGCAAGGTCGAGCACCTGGTACGTGAGGTCGCCAAGTTCGGCATCGTCGGCGGCATCTCCTACGTGGTCACCGTGCTCGTCAACTACGCGTACCTGTACTACCAGAAGAACGACGAGCTCACGGCGTACATCATCGCGAACATCGTCGCGACCGCCGTCGCCTATCTGGGCAACCGGTACTGGACCTACCAGGAGCGCGAGTCGGGCGGTGCCCGCGAGATGGTCCTGTTCGCGGCGATCAACGGCGTCGCGATCGCGATCCAGACCGGTATCACTGCCCTGACCTACTACGTGATGGGCATGCACAGCCACCTGGAGATCTTCTTCTCCAAGTTCATCCTCGCCATCGGCATCGGCATGGCGTTCCGGTTCCTGTGCTACCGCACCTTCATCTTCCCGAAGGCCGAGCCGGCCCTGGCCGCGGACGAGTTCCAGTACAGCGAGCCGCTGCCGACCTCCGCGCTCGAGTCCGAGGCGCCCAAGTCCGGCTCCGGCGCCCTGCTCTCGAAGGCCAGCCGCTTCTAGGGACGACAGACTCCGGTTCGTAAGCTCGGGCCCCGCACCTGTGACAGGTGCGGGGCCCGAGCTTTTCCGTCCAAGCGTCAGTTGAACCGGGGTAGGAACAGCGCGAAGACCGGGGGGCGCTGCTGCAGCAGCTCCAGGCGGCCGCCGTCCGCCTCGGCGAGCTCCCGGGCCACGGTGAGGCCGAGGCCGGTGGAGGCCCGCCCGGAGACCGCGCGCTCGAAGACGCGGGCGCCGAGCTCGGGCGGGACGCCGGGGCCCTCGTCGGACACCTCGATGACCACCGAGCCGCCCGCCGTGCGGGTGCGGATGGTGACCGGGCCCGCGCCGTGCATCAGCGAGTTCTCCAGCAGCGTGGCCAGCACCTGGGCGAAGGAGCCCGGGGTGGCCGCCGCGAGCAGGCCGCGGCCGCCGTCCACCCGTATCAGCCGGCGCGCGCTGCGGAAGGCCGGGCGCCACTCGAAGATCTGCTGCCGGATGATCAGGTCGATGTCGGTCGGCGCCCCGGCCGAGTCGGCGCGCGCCTCGCTGGAGTCGGTGAGCAGCCGCTGCACGACGTCGGTCAGCCGCTCCACCTGCGTGAGCGCGATCTCGGCCTCCTCCTTGACCGTCTCCATGTCGGCCGCCGCGCTGATCTCCTCGAGGCGCATCGACAGGGCGGTCAGCGGGGTGCGCAGCTGGTGCGAGGCGTCGGCGGCGAGCCTGCGCTCCTTCGCCATGATCCGGGAGACCCGGTCGGAGGAGTGGTCGATGACCTCGGCGATCCGGTCGAGCTCGGCGATGCCGTAGCGCCGGTGCCGCGGCCGCTGGTCCCCCGCGCCGAGCCGTTCCGCGGTGCTGGCCAGCTCGCCGAAGGGCCGGGAGATCCGGCGCGCCTGCAGGTAGGCGACGCCCGCGGCGGCGGCGAAGGCGGCCAGCGCGGCGGCCACCAGCAGCAGCATCTGCAGCCGGATCCGGCCGTTGACCGAGGCCCAGGACTCGGCGACGATCACCCGTTCGCCGTAGCGGCCCTGATAGACCTCGCTGTACCGCGGCTGGTCGGTGATGGTCGGGCCGAGCTGCACGCTCGCGTGCGGGGAGCCGGTCGGGAAGGTGATCTGCGCGGAGCGCCCCGCGGACAGGTCGCCGGCCAGCGCGTGCGTGTCGAGCTGGCGGTTGGCCAGCTGCACGTCGGTGAGAATGCCGACGCGCTGCACCTCCTGGTTCAGCGCGTCCTGCGCCGAACGGGTGATGAACTTGGTGTCCAGGTAGGCGAACGGTACGCCGAGCAGCACGGTCACCACGAACACCGCGGACACCATGGACCGCATCAGCCTGCCGCGCACGCCTCTCCTCGGATTCTCGGGCGCGAGCGCGTCAGCTGCGCTCGAAGCGGAAGCCCACGCCGCGCACGGTCGAGATGAACCGCGGGTTGCCGGCGTCGTCCCCGAGCTTCTTGCGCAGCCAGGAGATGTGCATGTCCAGCGTCTTCGTCGAGGACCACCAGGTGGTGTCCCAGACCTCGCGCATCAGCTGCTCGCGGGTGATCACCCGGCCGGCGTCGCGGACCAGCACGCGCAGCAGGTCGAACTCCTTGGCGGTGAGGTTGAGCTCCTCGTCGCCGAGGTAGGCGCGGTGCGACTCCACGTCGATGCGCACGCCGCGCGCGGTGCTGGCCGACTCGGGCGCCCCGCGGCGCAGCAGCGCCCGCACCCGGGCGAGCAGCTCGGCGAGCCGGAAGGGCTTGGTCACGTAGTCGTCCGCGCCGGCGTCCAGGCCCACGACGGTGTCCACCTCGTCGGCCCGCGCCGTCAGCACGAGCACCGGAAAGCCGTGCCCCTCCGAGCGCAGCCGGCGGCACACCTCGAGCCCGTCCATCCCCGGCAGCCCGAGGTCGAGGACCAGCAGGTCCACCGCCCCGGACAGGGCGTGCTCCAGCGCCGTCGGCCCGTCTCCGCGGACCTGGACCTCGTAGCCCTCACGCCGCAGCGCGCGCGCCAGCGGATCGGCGATCGCGGTGTCGTCCTCTGCCAGCAATACCCGGGTCATGGGCAGATCGTAGGACTTCGGGGCCGATTTCGATATCACCGAGCAGGTTTATGTCCCTTTGATCCCCATTAATGAGGGCCGCCGTACCCGGTTCCGGAATTGGCCTAGTCCATTGACGCGCCCTGGCCCGAGTGCTTTTCTGCGGATGTCAGCGTGTTTCTCAGCTTTGTTTCAGCTTGTTACATCCCACGAAGAGGAACGATGCCCACTCGCAGCAGATTTCTCGCGGCCGTCGCCACCACGGCCGTCATCGCCGGCGGGCTGGTCGCGCTCGGCGCGGCCCAGGCCTCCGCGGCGACCGCGGTGTCGGTCTGGGAGACCACCGCCGACGGCAGCCGGCTGCTCTCCCCGCAGGCCGGCGCCGCCTTCGCCGCCGGAGCCGGGACGGCGAGCCAGACCATCACCGTCAACCCGTCCACCACCTACCAGACGATGGCCGGCTTCGGCGCCTCGTTCACCGACTCCTCGGCCTGGCTGGTCTACAACTCGCCGCAGCGCAACGCCATCATGACCAAGCTGTTCGACCCGACGAACGGCATCGGGCTGAGCTTCCTGCGCCAGCCGATCGGCGCCTCTGACTTCTCCACGTCGCTGTTCAGCTACGACGACCTGCCGTCCGGCCAGACCGACCAGAATCTGGCGCACTTCTCCATCGCGCACGACCAGTCCTACATCCTGCCGATCCTGCAGCAGGCGCTCTCGCTGAACCCGCAGGTCACGGTGATGGCCACGCCGTGGAGCGCGCCCGGTTGGATGAAGACCGGCGGCTCGATGATCGGCGGCACGCTGAACACGGCCGACTACCAGGCCTTCGCGAACTACCTGGTGAAGTTCGCTCAGGCGTACAAGGCCGCGGGCGTGCCGATCTCGCTGATCACCGCGCAGAACGAACCGGAGTACTCCCCCTCGAACTACCCGGGCTCCACGTTCACCGCGGCCCAGGAGGAGTCCTTCATCGCGAACGACCTGGGCCCGGCGCTCGCGGGCTCCGGCCTGTCCACGAAGATCCTCGGCTACGACCACAACTGGAACGACACGAGCTTCCCCGAGACGATCATCGGCAACAACGATTCGAGCCAGTACACCGTCGGCACCGCATGGCACTGCTACTCCGGCGACCCGAGCGCGCAGACCACGGTGCACAACGCGTACCCGAACAAGGACACGTACTTCACCGAGTGCTCGGGCAGCCAGTCCGCCAATCCGGCGAATACGTTCTCCGATTCACTCGACTGGCAGACTGAGAACCTGATCATCGGCGCCACCCGCAACTGGGCCAAGTCCGTCGTCACCTGGAACATGGCGCTGGACCCGAGCGGCGGCCCAAGCATGAACTGCACGACCTGCACCGCTGCCGTGACCGTGGACAACAACGCCGGCACCGCCTCGTACAACGCGGAGTACTACGTGCTCGGCCAGGCGAGCAAGTTCGTGAAGCCGGGCGCGACGCGCATCGACTCGAACACCTTCGGCTCGGGCAACATCGAGGACGTCGCCTTCCAGAACCCCGACGGCTCCAACGCGCTGATCGTGCTGAACTCGGACACGGCCAACGCGCACAGCTTCAACGTCGAGGAGAACGGCCAGTCCTTCACCTACAGCCTGCCCGCGAAGGCCGTGGCCACCTTCACCTGGCCCGCGGCGCCCTCCGGAGGCGGCGGCACCGGCGGCATCGACTCCTCGTCGTGGTACCAGGTCGTCAACACCAACAGCGGCGCCTGCGTGGACGACACCGGCGGCTCGACGGCGAACGGCACCGCGGTCCAGCAGTGGGCCTGCGGCAGTGGCAACGCGAACCAGCAGTGGCAGTTCCAGCCGACGGACAGCGGCTACTACAAGGTGGTCAGCCACAATTCGACGTCGGCGGCCTGGGACGTGACCGGCGGCTCCGGCGCCACGGCCAGCGGGACGCCGATCCAGCTGTGGGCATACGGCGGCGGCACGAATCAGCAGTGGAAGCCGACGCTGCAATCCAACGGCACGTACACCTTCACCGCGCGCAACAGCGGGACGGAGTGCCTGGACGTGACCAACCGGTCCACGGCCAACGGCACGCAGTTGCAGCAGTGGACGTGCACCGCGGGCGACACCGCGCAGAGTTTCACACTCTCCCCGGTGGGCTGAGCCGGAAAGGAAAAAGGCCGCCCGGGGAGATCCCCGGGCGGCCCCTCTCAACTCGGCGCTAGACCAGCGATTCGCGCCAGGCCTCGTGCAGGGCGGCGAAGCGGGATTCCCCCGCTTGGTCGGCGATGAGCGCGTCCGGAGCGCCGTCCTCGACGATCCGGCCCGCCTCCATCACCAGCACCCGGTCCGCGATCTCCACCGTGGACAGCCGGTGCGCGATGATCAGGGCCGTGCGATCGGCCAGGATCGTGCGCAGGGCCCGCTGCACCAGCCGCTCGCTCGGCACGTCCAGCGAACTGGTCGCCTCGTCCAGGATCAGCACCGCCGGGTCGGCCAGGAACGCGCGGGCGAAGGCGACCAGCTGACGCTGGCCCGCGGAGAGCCGGCCGCCACGCTTCTTCACGTCCGTCGCATAGCCCTCCGGGAGCTTGGCGATGAACTCGTGCGCGCCGATGGCCCGGGCCGCCTGCTCGACCTCCTCGTCGGTGGCGTCCGGCTTGCCGAAGCGGATGTTGTCCGCGACGGATCCGCTGAACAGGAAGTTCTCCTGGGTCACCATGATCACGGCGCGGCGCAGGTCCCGGTCGGCGAGGTCGCGCAGGTCGACGCCGTCGAGCCGCACCACGCCCTCGGTCGGGTCGTAGAAGCGGCACATCAGCCGCGCCAGCGTGCTCTTGCCGGCGCCGGTCGCCCCGACCAGCGCCACCGTCTGGCCCGCCGCGATGTCCAGGCTGAGGTCCGGCAGGATGACCCGCGCCGTCTCCTCCTTGTCCCGCTGCGGATAGGCGAAGCGCGCGGACCCGAACTCGACGCGGCCGCGCACCGGGTTCGGCAGCGGCTTCGGCTCGGCCGGCTCCGGGACCGCGGGCTGCTCCTCGAGCACCCCGGACAGCTTCTCCAGCGCGGCCGTCGCGGACTGGTACGAGGTGTAGAAGACCGCGAGATCCTGCATCGGGTCGAAGAACTTGCGCAGGTAGAGGATGTACGCGGTCAGCAGGCCGATCTTCAGCGTGTGGTCCATGACCTGGAAGCCGCCGAAGACCAGCACGGCCGCCGTGGCCACGCCGCCCACCGCCACGATGCCCGGCATGAACCAGCCGAACATCATCATCGCCTTGGAGTTGGCGTTCACGTTGTCCTGGTTGAGCTTGCCGAAGATGTCCTTGTTGCGCTTCTCGCGCCGGAAGGACTGCACGGCGCGGATACCGTTGAGCGTCTCCACGAACTGCACGATCACCGCGGCCACGGTCTCGCGCTGCAGCCGGTAGGCGATCCGCGATCCCTTCGTGTACCAGACCATCAGCGCGAAAAGCGCGGGCAGGCAGACCAGCACGATGATCGAGAGCATCGGGTCGATGACGGCCAGCAGGGTGCCGATCACCACGACGTTCAGCAGGGCGCTGACCAGCCCGTCCAGGCTGCTGTTGATCAGGTCGTTCAGCGCGTCCAGGTCGTTGGTCAGCCGGGAGATCACGCGGCCCGAGGTGTACTTCTCGTGGAAGGCGATCGGCAGCCGCTGGAACTGGTTGAAGACCCTCCGGCGCAGTTCGAGCAGCATGTCCTGGCCCATCCGCCCGGCCAGGGTCAGGAACTTCAGCCGCAGCAGCGAGCCGAGCAGCGCCGAGCCGCCGATGCCCACGGCGACCAGCGCGATCGTGGTCCAGTCGCCGTGCTTGACGGCCGGCATGCCGTCGTCGATGCCGACCGAGACCAGGTAGGGCGCGCACATCTCGAAGCCGGTCACCACGATGATCAGCACCGTGGCCAGCAGCAGGCCGCGCTTGTGCGGGCGCAGCAGCTCGCCGAGCAGCCGGCGGGAGCGGGCGCGCAGGAAGATGCCGCCCTTCGCCGAGACATCGTCCTTCTCCTCGGCGGCCACGCCGCGCCAATCGTCGAGCGACTGCTTGGGGCTCTCCTCGTCGGTACGGTCCGGGGTGGTGTCGACAGTGGTGGTCATCGCGCGCCCTCCTCGGCGAGTTCGGCCAGGTCGGAGCCCTGGGAGAGCAGGTCGCGGTAAACGGCCTCGGTCTCGAGCAGCTCGTGGTGGGTGCCCTGCGCGACGACGGTGGTGCCGCCGTTCTCCGCGTCGCCGAGCACGATCACCCGGTCGGCCAGCAGCACCGTCGAGGGCCGGTGCGCCACGACCAGGCCGGTGGTCTCGGCGAGCACCGAGCGCAGGGCCTGCTCGACCAGGCTCTCGGTGTGGATGTCCAGCGCCGACAGCGGATCGTCGAGCACCAGCATCGACGGACGGCCGAGCACGGCGCGGGCCAGCGCGAGCCGCTGGCGCTGGCCGCCGGAGAGCGACATGCCCTGCTCGCCCACCCGCGTGTCCAGTCCCCAGGGCAGGTCCTCCACGAAGCCGGCCTGCGCGACCCGCAGCGCCTCGGCGACCTGCTCCTCGTCCGCGTCGGGGCGGCCGAGCACCAGGTTCTCCCGCACGCTCGCCGAGAACAGCGTCGGATCCTCGAAGGCGCAGGCGACCCGGGAGCGCAACTCGGCGAGGGAGAGCTCCCGCACGTCCACGCCGTCGATCAGGATCCGGCCCTCGGTCACGTCGTAGAGCCGGGGCACCAGGGCGGTCAGCGTCGTCTTACCGCAGCCGGTCGGTCCGACCACCGCGACGGTCTCGCCGGGCTCGAGCGCCAGGTTGATGTCCGTGAGCAGCGGCGTGTCCGAGCCGGGGTAGGAGAAGCCGACGTGCTCGAACACCAGCCGCCCGGAGCCCTGCGGCGCGCGGGTCGCCTCGGGCTCGCGGATGCTCGGCTCGACGTCGAGCACCTCGAAGATCCGCTCGGCCGCGGTGTTGGCCTCCTGCGAGGCGGCCAGCAGCCAGCCGGAGGACTCGATCGGCCAGACCAGCATCTGGTAGAGCGCGACGAAGGCGACCAGCGTGCCCAGGCTCAGCTCGCCCGCGGCGACCCCGGCGACGCCGAACAGCGTGATCAGCGCGAGCACCGTCTGCGGCTGGGCGATGATCAGCGCCCAGATCTGGGCCAGGGTGCGGATCTGCCGCAGCTGCAGGGTGCGCAGCCGGACCGCCTTCGCGTCGTAGCGCGCGAAGAACAGGTCGCGGCGGCCGAAGGACTTGATCGCCCGGATGCCGAGGGCGGACTCCTCGATGTCGGTGGCCACCTCGCCCTGCTGGTCCTGCACCGCGCGGATGTTCTTCCGGTAGACCTTCTCGTAGCGGAAGACGATCAGGCTGAGCGGGATGCCGAAGAGGACGACGATCCCGCCGAGCAGCGGGTCGATCGCGATCAGCAGGATCCCGACGGACACGAAGGTGACCCCGTTGACCACCAGGAAGATCAGCGCGAAGCCGAAGAACCGGCGGATCGAGGAGATGTCGCTGGTCATCCGGCTGACCAGCTGCCCCGACTGCCAGGAGTCGTGGAAGCCGACGTCGAGGTGCTGCAGGTGCTCGTAGAGTTCGTCGCGCAGGTCGCGCTCGATCCCGAGCACGCTGCTGGCGAGGGTGAGCCGGCGGGTGAGGATCAGGGTGGCCTCGGCGAGGCCGAAGAGCAGGGCGTAGAGGCCGAGCAGCCAGAGCGCGGAACGGTCCCCGCTGGCCAGCGGGCCGTTGATGATCGAGCTGGTGAGCAGCGGTACGCCGACCCCGATCAGGGTGGAGCCGAGGGCGACGAACAGCATGACGGTCATCTTGGCCCGATAGGGCCGGACATAGCGGCGTAATCTCCACAAGGACGCGAACTGACCCCCGAGGGGCGATGAGGAGGGCATGATAACGACCGTAGGCCGTCTTCGCCCCTGATTTCCACCGGTTTTCCGGCCGTCGGACCTGCGTTGGAATCACTCACGCGAGTGACGCTGCGAAAGCGCTCCGGCGTGCTAGGGTAGTTCTCGGTTGCAGCTGCAGTTCCCTGAATGCTTCGTTGAATGCCCGCGGGAGTACGGCCGCGGGCCTTCGTGTTTGCGGCGCCACCCTCCTTGCGGACCCAGCGGGCGGGACGGTCACGAAACGGCAACCCGGAGCGCACACTAGGTGCGTTTCGTTCGACGTCCCCTCGTTTTTTCACCAAGGAGAGAAATGGCTTCCGGTACGGTCAAGTGGTTCAACGCGGAGAAGGGCTACGGCTTCATCTCCCTGGACGACGGCGGCGCCGACGTGTTCGTGCACTTCTCGGCGATCGACTCCACGGGCTACCGCTCCCTCGAGGAGAACCAGCGCGTCGAGTTCAACGTCACCCAGGGCCCGAAGGGCCCGCAGGCCGAGCACGTCCGCGCGCTCTGATCACGCCTGAGCGCACAGCGACACCCGTAGTACGCAGGTGAACTAAGCTCCAGCTGGTCTTGAGCTCGGGACCCCCCGCCCTCCCCGGAGGGCGGGGGGTCTTGCCTTTCCCCGTAGGCTGGACTGGTGGCGAAGGTGACGGCGCGGACCTCGGTCCTCCGACTCGACGGGTGCTCGGCCGTAGGCGCCCGGGACAGCCTGGCGGCCGAGGAGCCGCTGGAGATCCGGGTCGGCGGACACCAGGTGGCCGTCACGATGCGCACCCCCGGGGACGACTTCGACCTCGTGGCCGGCTTCCTGCTCAGCGAGGGCGCGGTACGCGGCCCGGAGGACCTGGCCCGGATGCGCTACTGCACCGACAACAGGTACGACGCCGACGGCCACGAGCACGACCCGTACAACATCGTCGAGGTGGACCTTGCCCCCGGCGTGGCCGACCCGACCTGGTCGCTCCACCGCACCACCTTCACCAGCAGCTCCTGCGGGATCTGCGGCAAGAGCTCGATCGAGGCCGTGCACGCCAACGCCTGCTGGTCCGTGGCCGAGGACCCGGTCCGGATCACCCCCGAGGTGCTCTACTCCCTCCCCGAGCGGCTGCGCGAGCGGCAGAAGCTCTTCGACTCGACCGGCGGCCTGCACGCCGCGGGCCTGTTCGACGCCGAGGGCACGCTGCTGTGCATCAGAGAGGACGTCGGCCGGCACAACGCCGTGGACAAGGCGATCGGCTGGGCGCTGCGCGAGGGCGGCCTCCCGCTGCGCGGCAGGCTGCTGGCCGTGAGCGGGCGCGCCTCCTTCGAGCTGGTGCAGAAGGCCGCGGCCGCCGGGATCCCGGTGCTCGCCGCCGTCTCGGCCCCGTCCTCGCTGGCCGTCGAGCTCGCCGAGAGCTCCGGCCTGACCCTGGCCGGCTTCGTCCGCGGCCGGCGCGCCAACGTGTACAGCCGCCCGGACCGGATCGCCGCGGCCGACAGTTTCGGACAATAAGGCATATTCAGCCCCTGATTCATTTCGAAATGATCACGGTACTGCGACAGCCCCGGAACCATGAAGAAAAGCCAAGACAACCCCTACCGGCGCGTAGGCACCTTGCGTTATCAAGGACTGCGATGCCGTGTGGCATCGGGGCTCGAAGCCCCCGGGGGACCTGGGGCTCGCCCCCACGCGCTAGCGAATCGAGAAGAACCGTATGGGGAACACCCGCAACCCCCGGGCCCGGATATCCGGAGGTGTGCGCAAGCGCGTCCTCCGGTACGGGGCGCCGATCACCGCGCTGGCCGTCGCCGTGGCGATGGGCACCGCGCAGGCCGACGCCGCCACAAGCGCCGTCTCCCACACCCCCACCGCCGTCGGTTCCATCGCGACCGTCCCGGCCGGAGCGAAGACCGCCGCCGCGCCGAGCGACTCCACCGCGATCAACGTGGACATCGCGCTCAACCCGCGCAACGCCGCCGAGCTCGCCCAGTACGCGAACCTGGTCAGCGACCCGAACTCGCTGTTCTACAAGCAGTACCTGACCAAGTGGCAGACGCAGCTGCTGTTCGCCCCGTCGCAGTCCACGGTCAGCGCCGTCGACGCCGCGCTCACCGCCGCCGGCCTCAAGCCCGGCGCCGCGATCGACGACAACTTCTTCATCCCGGTGCACGCGACGATCGGCCAGCTCAAGCAGGCCTTCAAGATCGGCTTCGCGGGCTACCGGCTCAGCGACGGGCAGACCGCGTTCAACGCCACGCGCGTGCCGCAGATCGACGGCTCCGTGGCCGGCGACATCAAGGACATCGTCGGCCTGAACAACTTCTTCAAGGTCGAGAAGGACATCCAGACCGCGGGCGACAGCACCCAGGGCGCGTCCGCCTCGGCCGCCGTGCTGGCCCAGTCGGCGAGCAAGTCGGGCAAGAACGCCGTGCCCGCGATGTGCTCCGCGTTCACCACCGCGATCGACGCGTACCTGAAGAACTTCGGCTACACCGGCAAGGACGGCGGCACGTACTACTCGCCGACCGCCATGGCCAGCGCGTACGGCTACGGCAAGCAGCTCACCTCCGGCAACCGCGGCCAGGGCGTCACGGTGGCCGTCGAGGAGTGGGAGGCCGTGAACCACCAGGCCGTCTCCGACTACATCAGCTGCGTCGGCGCGCACAACAAGGTCGGCTACAACACCTCGGCCGCGGGCACCGCGGTGCAGCCGACCGCCACGAACAACATCGGCATCGAGGCCTCGCTGGACATCGAGGCCATCGCCTCGATCGCCCCGAAGGCGAACATCGTGGACTTCGAGGGCCCGGACATCACGGCCTCGTTCACCGACGCCGACTGGCTCGACACCTTCGCCGCGCCGATCGCCGAGGACTCCGCCAACGTCATCTCGCTGTCCTGGGGCGGTTGCGAGGAGGGCGCGATCGACTCGACGCTGGAGAACGGCCAGACCAGCACGCTGCAGCTCGCCGCCGTGCAGGGGCAGACGTTCCTCACCTCGTCCGACGACAACGGCTCCGAGGGCTGCAACTCCGCGGCCCAGCAGGACCCGACCGTCACCGTCGACGACCCGGCGAACAACGACTACATCACCGCGGTCGGCGGCACCTACATGCAGGGCCTGACCAACCCGGCCGTCACCCCGTGGAACGACTCCGCGGTGTCCGGCGGCGCGACCGGCGGCGGCGTGTCCGAGTGGCAGAGCCTGAGCGGCCGCTTCAACTACCAGGCCGGCTTCATCGGCGCGGGCTACGCGAACAAGTGCGGCGCCACCAACGGCAGCACCTGCCGCCAGGTCCCGGACCTGTCCGCCCTCGGCGACTGGCGCTCCGGCTTCCCGCAGATGTACTACGCGGACAAGACCGGCTACGACGTCCTCGTCGACGGCGGCACCAGCCTCGCCACCCCGGTCATGGCCGGCATCACCGCCCTGGCCGACAGCAGCACCCGCTGCGCCGTGAACGGTGACGCGGGCTTCATCAACCCGACGATCTACAACCTGGCCAAGAACGCGGCGAGCTACGCCAAGGACTTCCAGGACGAGACCACCGGCAACAACGCCTACTCCCCCTCGGGCTACACGGGCGACCTCTACCAGGCGACCAAGGGCTACGACATGGCCTCCGGCCTCGGCTCCCCCAAGGCCGCCAACCTGATCCCCGCCCTGTGCGCCCCGAACAAGTACTTCGGCTGGATCTTCGGCCAGAGCGCCCTCGGCAAGGCCGCCCAGCAGGGCCAGGCCAGCGTCAACAAGGCGATCTCCACCGAGTCCGCCGAAGAGGCCAAGCACTAAGCAGGCAAGGCGCAAGCAAGGCAAGGCAGGCAGGCAGGCAGGCAGGCAGGCAGGCAACCAGCCAGCCAGCCAGCCAGCCAGCCAGGCAGGCAAGCCAGCAGGGCAAGCAGTTCCAAAGCTCCCCGAGCCGTAGAGCCAAGCAAGCCCCGAAGCGAGCCGAGCTCTCAAGCCAGGCGAGCCCCGCGGCGCCCCGCACCGTACGGTGCGGGGCGCCGCTCCCTTTCCCACCGCAAGCCGCCGAACAGACCGGACCACGCTGGAAGCCGGGCGACGCCTTATTACTACAGTCGCGAAGCGGCGATCTTCGCTTCTCCCAGCGCAAGCCGCCAGGCCAGCCTGTCCACGCTGGAAGCCGGGCGACGCCTTATTACTACAGTCGCGAAGCGGCGATTTCTGGTGACCCAAGCCGCACCGCCTGCCCGCCCGCTCACCCGCCTGCCCGCCCGCTCACCCGCATTCCCGCTCACCCGCCTGCCCGCCCGCCTGCCCGCGATCGAGAATCCGCTCTATCTACGACGAAGCGGCGCTCGCACCGTCAACCGTCAGGTGCAGGCGCCGCCCGGTCTTCTCCGACCGCAAGCCGCCGAGACCGCCCGACCGCGCTGGGAGCCAGGCGGCGCTTCAGTGCTTCTGTCGCGGAGCGGCGAGTTTTCGTTGGGTGCGCTTTGGTACTGCTGGTCAGTCCCAGCAGAGGCAGAAGGGCTTGGCTGCGGGGTCGGCGTAGACGCGCCAGTTCTCGCCGGTGTAGTCGAGCGGGGTGGCGCCGAGCTTGAGGACCGCGGCCTCGGCGGCGTCGATGTCCTGGACGGTGACGTCCAGGTGGAACTGCTGGGGGTGGGTGGGGTCTGGCCACGTGGGGGGCTGATAGTCGGCCACCTGCTGGAACATGATCGGCTGCTTGCCGTCCTCGCCGATCATGGCTACGCCTTCGCCCTCGTAGGTGATGGGCTTGCCGAGCAGTCCGGCGTAGAAGTTGCTGAGCTGCTTGGCGTCGGGGCAGTCGAGCATGACGCCCATGAGCGAGGGCTCCTGCTTGGCCGGGAAGAGGCAAAGGTCGAAGGGGTGGCCCGCCGGGTCGGCGAGGGTGGTCCAGTGCTCGTTCTCGCGGAGCAGCTTGGCGCCCAGTTCGACGGCGCGCTCGGTGCCTGCCTTCAGGTCGGGGACGCGCAGGTCCAGGTGCGCTTGCTGGGGGTGGGCCGGGTCGGGCCACTGCGGGGGGACGTGGTCGGGGCTGAGTTGGACGGCCACCCGCCAGCCGTCTCCCGTGGTCAGGGTGATCCAGTCTTCGTCGGCGTACGACTCGGTCCAGCCGCCTAGAGCGGCGTAGAACCCCGCGAGCCGTCGGATGTCGGGTGCATCGAGCACCACCGTGCGCAGCGTGCCGATCATCGGACACTCCCTCCTGTGTCACGCCCATCATGCCTCTTTTCGGGCATGCGCGAATATCCTCGAAGAAATCTCGGGGCGTGTGTCGGATCGGGGCGGCCCTGTTCGTAGTAGGGGTGTACACCACGACGAGAAGGATGTGATCCCCATGGCGCAGTATCTGATGTCCGTGCTGCTGGAGACCGGTGTCGAGCCGATGGCCACCGACGAGGAGGCGGCCGCGATCGACGTGTTCAACGATCGGCTGATCGCCGACGGGCAGTGGGTCTTCGCGGGCGGGCTCTCCGGGCCGGGCTCGGCGACCGTGGTCGACGGGCGGGGCACCGGGGAGGCGGTGCTGACCGACGGTCCGTTCCTGGAGTCGAAGGAGTACATCGTCGGCTTCTGGATCGTCGAGGCGCCCGACCTGGACGTGGCGCTGCGGCTCGCCCGCGAGGGCTCGAAGGCCTGCAACCGGCGGGTCGAGGTGCGGCCCTTCCTGCCGACGCCGTGACGGCAGCCGCCGAGGCGATCGTCCGGGTCCACCGCGCGGAGTGGGCCCGGGTGGTCGCGACGCTGGCCGGGCGGTACGGCGACCTGGACCTCGCCGAGGAGATGGCCGCCGAGGCCTTCGCGATCGCCGTCGAGCGCTGGCCGCTCGACGGCGTGCCGCCGAACCCCGGGGGCTGGCTCACCACGACCGCCCACCGCAAGGCCCTCGACCGGCTCCGGCGCGAGGCCAGGCGGGCGGAGAAGCATCGGGAGGCGTTGATGCTGGCCGAGGGGCAGGGGCAGGAGTCTTTGGAGGACATCGGCGATGATCGGTTGCGGCTCGTGTTCACGTGCTGCCATCCGGCGCTCGCTCCGGAGGCGCGGATCGCGCTGACGCTGCGAATGGTCGGCGGGCTGACCGTGGCCGAGATCGCGCACGCCTTCCTGGTGCAGGAGAGCGCGATGAGCCGGCGGATCACCCGCGCCAAGGACAAGATCAAGGCGGCGCGCATTCCGTATCGGGTGCCTGCGCGGGAGGAGCTTCCGGGGCGGATCGACGGGGTGCTGACCGTCTTGTATCTGATCTTCAACGAGGGGTATCTGGCGTCGGGGACCGGGGCGGGCGTGGTGCGCGGCGAGCTGACTGCTGAGGCGATTCGGCTGACGCGGCTGGTTCGGGAGCTGATGCCGGAGGACGGCGAGGTCGTCGGGCTGTTGGCGCTGATGCTGTTGACGGAGGCGCGTCGGGGTGCGCGGGTGTCGGCCGGCGGGGAACTGGTCCCGCTTGGTGAGCAGGATCGAGGGGCTTGGGATCGGGGGCTGATCGCTGAGGGACATGCGCTGGTTCGAGAGCGGTTGGCGGCTGGTGTAGCGCCTGGGCGGTATCAGGTTCTTGCGGCTATCAATGCCGTTCACACTGATGCGCTTGATATTCGGGATACCGAGTGGGGGCAGGTAGTTGCGTTGTACGACCAGTTGGTGCGGCTCGATCCGTCGCCGATTGTTCGGCTGAACAGGGCGATCGCGGTCGCGGAGGTGGATGGGGCTGAGGTCGCCTTGGCCGAGGTCTCCGGGCTGCCGCTCGAGGGCTATCACGTCTTTCATGCCACGCGGGCAGACCTGCTGCGGCGGGTCGGGCGGGGTGCGGAGGCTCGGGCCGCTTACGACCGGGCCATCGAGCTGGCCGGGAACGATGCGGAGCGCGCGTACCTGGTTCGGCGGCGGGAGCAACTGGGCAGCGGTCATTGAAGGCCTGCTCTGCGGGCGAAGGCCAGGGCGGCGAGGGCGGAGTGGACGTCCAGCTTGGCCAGGATGCGCTGGATGTGGGTCCTCGCGGTATGCGGGGACATGAAGAGGTGCCTCGCGATCTCGGCTCGGCCTATGCCGGAGGCGATGCAGCGCAGGACGTCGGTCTCTCGGGGGGTGAGCGTCGATATGAGGTCGGGGGTGACGTGCGCGGTCTGGGCTGGGAGCGCGGGTTTCAGGGCGGCGGCTTGGAGGCGGGTGGCTACGCCCAGCTTGGTGAGCACGCGTTGGACGTGGCAGCGGACCGTGGATCTGCTGATGCCGAGGCTGCGGGCGATCTCCTTGCTGGAGTGGCCTTCGCGGACCAGCGTGAGGATCTGGGTTTCTCGGGGCGTTAGGGGATCTTTATCCATACCCTCACGGTAGGTGGGTGGATCAGGGTATGGAGTGGTTGGAGCGGAATTCAGGAGGTTGGCGCAGTTTTGAGATTGTAGGACTGCTACGCGCGGGTCACTCGTATGGGCTTGAGGTGGGCGGCTACGGCGGCCAACTCGGCCGACTGCGCGTCGTGGATGCGGAGGGCCAGGTCGGTCAGACTGGGGTGCCGCTTCAGCTCGGCCTGCTCCTCGGCGCTGGGGATGCCCGCGCATCGCACGTGCGTCACGTCCGGCAGACGGCTGATCCCGCGGAGGTTGCGGCGGTCGGCGAGGTTGTCGATGTGCAGGTGCGTGAGCGGCAGGTCGGCGGGAATCGCGTGCAGGCCCGCGGCCAGGCGGTTGTCGCGCAGGACGAGGGTGGTGATCTTCGCGCCGGCCAGGGTCGCGAGGTCGGCGTGCTCCATCTGGTAGAGATGCAGCTCGGTGATCCTCGTGTCGCGCAGTGAGCTGAGATCCTTCAGGAATGTGCAGCCGGAGAGCTGCAGGACACGCAGGGACGCGGAGCCGCGCAGCGGGGAGAGGTCGCGCAGCGCGTAGTTCTGGAAGAGGCTGAGCCGCGTCAGCTTCGGGATCCGGGCCACGGGGGTGAGCGGAGTGAGGTCGCCGGGCACGTTGAGGTGGTGCAGGCCCTCGAGGTAGTGCAGGAGCAGGACCTTGTGCCAGCCCTGCACCTTGACCTCGCGGTCGCCGAACTCGATCTTCGCGAGCACCGTCCGCGCGTACTCCTCCGGGTTCTCCGACTCGCGCCACGCGCGCAGCAGTTCGTCGACGACCATCGTGTTGTCGACGTCGGAGAACTCCCGGATCTTGTCGAGCGAGGCGGCGCCGCCGATGGTCGCGATCGTGCGCACGACGTGGGCCATCTGCTGCTCGCTCATGCCCTGCGGACCGGGGAGGAGTTCGAGCACGAATTCGCCTGCCCGCGCGAGCAGCGCCGCCTCCTCGAAGCTCGACGGCGGGATGAGGCGGGCCGCGGCGCGTTCCACGGTGGCGCGGATCTCGTTGTCGTCCAGGACGTCCGCCTGCTCGAGGCCGGCCGCCGCCAGCAGGTGCAGGCGGTCGGCCACGCGGCGGTCGTGCTGCGCCGACTGGTTGCCGCGGAGCAGGTCGCGGAGCAGGGCGGCGCGCTCGTGCGGGCGGGCGTGGGCCACCGCCATGATGACGACCTCGTGCCACTGGTCGAGGTGCGCCTGCTCCAGCAGGAAGCCGAGGTCGCCCGCCTCGACGATCTCCTTCGCGGCCAGGTGGTCGCGGAAGGTGCGGTGCACGAACTGGATCTGGCCGGAGCGCGGCTCCTGGAACAGACCGGTGCGTTCGAGCACGTAGCTGAGCACGCGCTGCGGATCCTCGCCGTGGCTGCGCATCCCGCGCATCGCGGCCGCGATCCGCTGCGCGGCCTGCGCGCGGTCGACGACGAGGTCCTGGTTCCGGACCATCGAATACGCGAAGCGCTGCAACAGGATCGTCTGCTCCTCGCGGCTCGGCGCCTCGGATCCGCCGGCGGAGAAGCCGTGCTGCTCGTTCCAGCGGAAGAGCAGCAGTTCGAGCGCGGCGGTGAGCAGGCTCTTGCGGTCGCGCGGGAGCTCCATGTCGCGGTCCTGATACAGGGCGCAGAGCAGGCCGCAGAGCAGCGGGCTGGTGGCCAGGCGCCGCAGCTCGGGGCGCGGTCCCTGCATGAGCTCGTCGAGTCCCACCCGGCACTGGTCGAGCCACTCGCGGCGCGCCTCGTCCTGCTCGTGCTTGGCCGCCTCGTGCCAGCAGTAGAGGAAGTCGCGGATCCCCTTGGCGCTCAGCGGAAGCAGGTCGAAGCCGTCGAAGTCGTACGGCGCCTGGCCCAGCCAGCGCGTCGGCACGGCGAAGGGGCGGACCGTGACGACGTAGCGGGCCTCGGGATACGCGTCGACGAGCCCTTCGATCCACGCCTGCACCTCGACCCGGCGCTCGGCGGTGAGCTCGTCCACGCCGTCCACGAGCAGCAGCGCGCGGCCGCTGGTGAACGTCGCGGTGGCCCACTTGGCGGGCCGCTCGCCGTCGATCGCGGGGGCGGTGACCCCCGGCAGCTCCTCGACCTTGGGCAGCGGCCGGTTGGTGAAGTCGCGCAGGCGCACGACGTAGGGCACGACCTCGCCCCAGGGCCCCGTCTCGCCGGTCAACCGACCCGCGGCCCCGTTGGCCGCGAGCCAGCTCAGCAGGGTCGTCTTGCCGCTGCCCGCGCTGCCTCGGAGGATCACCCGTTTGCGGCCCGAGAGGGCGTTGGAGACGGCGACGCCGGCGCCGGTGAGCTCTTCTTCCTCGTCGCCCGGCGCGCCGCCCGCGTCGGGATCGCTGGTGCGGGCCACGGTCAGGCTGATGTAGCTCTCGTCGAAGTTCTGCTTGCTCGGCTCGCGGCCGCGGTTCACGCCGAAGAGCTCGAAGCGGCCGAAGGTGCGGGCCACGTGCTCCAGGTAGCGCGGCTCGAAGGGCGGCTCCTCGGGCGGCGCGGCCGCGGGCTGCTCGCGGATCACGACGACGTGTTCCACAGGCTGTGGAATCCGCATCAGCGTGTCGAGGGTCTCGCGGATCACGACGACGAGCTGGAGCACGGCCTTGATGAGCTGCGTGTCGGCGTCGGGGCGGCGCTCGAACTCGGCGATGATCAGCGGGCTGACCGTGCTGAGCAGCCATTCGTAGGCCTGGTGGGCGCCGGAGGTGACCGGGAACGCGTCGGTCCTGGCGCCCTGGTCGGTCAGGATCCGGGCGAGCCGGTCGGGCTGCATCGCGGAGGCGAGGACCGGGTCCATGCCCGTGTCGCGCGCCGACTGGATCGCCGCCCTGAGGCGGAGCAGCGCGGCCTCCCAGTCGGCGATGCCGATGTTCGGATACGCGCGCATCCCGGCCTCGCGCAACTGGTCGGCCAGGCGGTCGCTGATCGCCTTGGTTTCCTGCTCGATCCGCAGCCGGTCCTTGCGATTGCGCAGCGCGCGGCCGCCCAGCGATTCGACGACGTGCGCCACCAGCTCGCCGATGACGTTCTGCAGCAGATTGCTGAGAACCGAAATCTCCGCCCCACTCAGCATGATTCCAGTGTGTCAGGGTGCGGCGGGACGGGTCACGGAATCAGTCTGCCAGCGCGAGCCATTCCTCTTCGAGGCGCTCGCGCTCCTCCGTCAGCTCCCTGAGCTTGGCGTCGAGCTCGGCGATCTTCTCGTAGTCGGTCGCGGCGGCGGCCATCTTGTCGTGCAGTTCCTTCTCGGAGGACGAGATCCTGTCCAGCCGGCGTTCGATCCTGGCCATGTCCTTCTGCGCGGCGCGCTGGTCCTTCGCGGAGGACGAGGCGGGCGCGGCAGCGGCGGCCACGGGAGTCGGCGCGGAGGCGGCTGCACGGCGCTGCAGGTACTCGTCGACGCCGTTGGGGAGCATGCGCAGGGTGCCGTCGCCGAGCAGGGCGACGATATGGTCCGTCGCGCGCTCCAGGAAGTACCGGTCGTGCGAGATGACCAGCATCGACCCGGGCCACCCGTCGAGGAGGTCCTCCAGCGCGCGCAGCGTGTCGATGTCCAGGTCGTTGGTGGGCTCGTCGAGCAGCAGCACGTTCGGCTCGCCCATCAGCAGCCTGAGAAGCTGCAGGCGGCGCCGCTCGCCCCCGGAGAGATCTCCGACCGGCGTCCACTGCTTCTCGCCCGCGAAGCCGAAGCGCTCGAGCAGCTGCGAGGCCGTCATCTCGCGGCCCTTGCCGAGGTCGATGCTGGTCTTGATCTCCTCGACCGCCTTGAGCACCTTGAGCCCGGGATCGATCTCGGTGATCTCCTGGGAGAGCACGGCGGGCTTCACGGTCACGCCGGTCACGACGCGTCCGCTCGCGGGCTGGACGGCCCCCGTCAGCAGCCGCATCAGGCTGGTTTTGCCGGCGCCGTTCACGCCGACCAGGCCGACGCGCTCACCCGGGCCGAGCTGCCAGGTGACCTGCTGCAGGAGGGTGCGCCCGGTGTCTCCGGAGCCGACCCGGTAGGTGACGTCTTCGAGCTCGTAGACGGTGCGCCCCAGGCGGGCCGAGGCGAAGCGGGCGAGTTCGGCGGAGTCGCGCGCGGGCGGCTCGGTGTCGATCAGCGCGTTGGCCGCCTCGATCCGGAACTTCGGCTTCGAGGTGCGAGCCGGGGCGCCGCGGCGCAGCCAGGCGAGCTCCTTGCGCAGCAGGTTCTGCTTGCGGTCCCAGTCGGCCTCGGCGACCCGGGCGCGCTCGGCGCGGGCCAGGATGAAGGCCGAGTAGCCGCCCTCGTACGCGTGCACCTGGCCGCCGGCGACCTCCCAGGTGTGGTCGCACACCTCGTCCAGGAACCAGCGGTCGTGGGTGACGACGAAGAGGGCGGATCTGCGCTGCCGCAGGTGCCGGGCCAGCCAGGCGATCCCCTCGACGTCGAGGTGGTTGGTGGGCTCGTCGAGCAGGATCAGCAGGTCGCTCGCGTCCGGCTCGATCAGCGCCTTGGCCAGCGCGATCCGGCGCCGCTCGCCGCCGGAGAGCGGCCCGACCACGGTGTCCAGGCCCTGCGGGAGGCCCGGCGCGTCCAGGCCGCCGAACAGGCCGGTGATCACGTCGCGGATCTGCGCCTGCCCGGCCCACTCGTGCTCCTGGCGGCCGCCGAGCAGCTGCGCGCGGATCGTGGCCTCGGGGTCGAGCTCGTCGTGCTGGCCGACCACGACCAGGTGCGTGTTGCCGCTGTGCACGACCCGGCCTGAGTCGGGCTGCTCCTGCTTGGCCAGCAGCTTGAGCAGGGTCGACTTGCCGCCGCCGTTGCGTCCGACCACGCCGATCCGGTCGCCCTCGGCCAGGCCCAGCGACACCCCGTCCAGGAGCGTGCGGGTGCCGTAGGCCTTGCTGACTGCCTCGATGTTGACCAGATTCGCCACGCGGAAAGCCTACGCGGTCCGCGACGTGCTCCGATCCAGGCGCGGTCCGGCCCGATCCGGCTAGATCCAGGATTGGAACCACATGTGCGAGGACCAGTCGTTGTAGGAGATCGTCTGGTCGGTGTAGATCGGATAGAAGTAGATGAAGATGCCCACGATGGCGACGACCATGGCCCCGCCGACGGCCGCCCCCCACGCCCGGCGGACCGGCGGCGCGTCGGCCCGGCCGATGATCGCGCCGACGCTGACCGCGGCGGCCAGGCACATGAACGGCACGAAGATCACCGCGTAGAACGAGAAGATCGTGCGCTCGGCGTAGTGCATCCACGGCAGGATGCCCGCCGAGATGCCGCACAGGATCGCGCCGGCCCGCCAGTCGCGGCGCGCGATCCACAGCCAGAGCAGGTAGACGATCGAGGCCGTGGCCAGCCACCACAGGAACGGGTTGCCGAGCGCCAGCACCTCCTGCGAGCAGCTGTGCATGGCCGCGGTGCAGCCGGCCGTGCCCACCTTCGGCGAGGTGTAGTCGAAGGCGACCGGACGGCCCATGACCAGCCAGGACCACGGGTTCGACTGGTAGGGGTGCGGGGACTGCAGGTTCGCGTTGAACTGGTACTCGGAGTGCACGTAGTTCCACAGCGAGCGCAGCCAGTCCGGTACCAGCCACTGCGTGAGCTGCCGGCTGAACGGCAGGTCGGGGAAGCCCGCGGCCGGGTTGTTCTTGGCCCAGAAGCGGTTGTAGCCGCCGCCGTTCGAGGTGTCGAAGATCCAGCCCGCGTAGGAGCCGATGAAGACGGCGGCCATCAGCACCGGCAGGCTGAGGAAGGCCCAGCCCGCGTCGCGGCGCAGCGTGGCGATCGAGGGGTTGCGCAGGCCGATGGCCCGCCGCGTGCCCCGGTCCCACAGGACGGTCAGCACCGCGAAGGCCGCGACGAAGAACACCGCGTTCCACTTGGTCGCGGTCGCGCAGCCGAGCATCAGGCCGGCCAGGATCCGCCAGGGACGCAGGCCGAACCTGGGCCCGTGCTCGCCCTTGAGCAGCGGCGTGCCGTCGAGGTTCTCCTCGGCCCAGGCGGCCGCCTTCTCACGGACCTTGTCCCGGTCCACGACCAGGGCGCCGAAGCCGGCCAGCACGAAGAACATCTGGATGCCGTCGAGCAGGCCGGTGCGCGCCATCACGAAGGCGAGGCCGTCGAAGCTGAGGAACAGGCCCGCGATGACACCGATGAGCGTGGAGCGGAACATCCGGCGCGCGGTGCGGGTGAGGATGAGGATCGCGAGCGTGCCGAGCAGGGCCTCCATCAGCCGCCAGCCGACCGGGTTCAGGCCCCAGATCTTCTCGCCGAAGCCGATGACCCACTTGCCGACCGGCGGGTGCACGACGTACTCGGCGCCGGAGGCGAACTTCGCGGTGCCCTGGCTGCCCGGGCCGCCGCTGATCGCGAGCGGCGGGTCGGAGACCGCGGAGGTCTGCCAGTTGTGCTCCCAGCCGTAGACCCACATCGACCAGCCGTCTTTGGCGTAGTAGGTCTCGTCAAAGATGATCTTGTTGGGGTTGGCCAGGTTCCAGAACCGCATGAAGCCGCCGATGAAGGTGACGGCCAGCGAGAGGATCCAGCCCGCGCCGCGGAAGAACTCCGGGTAGTACGGCGGGTTCAGCCGCTCGGACAGCGGAGCGCGCGGGGCCGGGCGCGGACCGTTCTCCGGCCGCCACCAGACCTTTCCCCGCTCGATCCGGCGCCAGCGACGCCGCGGCTCGGGCTCGGGCGGCCCGGAGTGTCCGGCCTCCGCGGCCTCGTCCTCGGTCAGCTGGGCGTCATCCACGTCGCTCTCCACGCGCGCCATCGTATTGATTGCTTCTGAGAACGCGTAGTAAGCGAAGATGGTCGTCGTGAAACAGCTACAAAACGAGGGGCTGCTGGTGCTGGCCGGCACCCCGATCGGCGACCCGGCCGACGCGCCGCCCCGGCTGGCCGAGCAGCTGCGCACGGCGGACGTCGTCGCAGCTGAGGACACCCGTCGGCTGCGCCGGCTGGCCCAGGAGCTCGGGGTGGAGCCGGCCGGGAGGGTGCTGTCCTACTTCGAGGGCAACGAGGCGGCCCGTACCCCGGAGCTCGTCGCCCGGTTGAGCGAGGGCGCGCACGTCCTGCTGGTCACCGACGCGGGGATGCCCTCGGTCTCCGACCCCGGCTACCGGCTGGTCGCGGCCGCGGTCGAGGCGGGGATCCGGGTCACGGCCGTGCCGGGCCCGTCCGCCGTGCTGACCGCGCTGGCGCTGTCCGGGCTGCCGGTGGACCGCTTCTGCTTCGAGGGCTTCCCGCCGCGCAAGGCCGGGGAGCGGCTGCGCGCGCTCAAGGCGCTGGCCGAGGAGCCGCGCACGATGGTCTTCTTCGAGGCCACGCACCGGATCGCCGAGACGCTGACGGCGATGGCTGAAAGTTTCGGCGCCGACCGGCCGGCCGCCGTGTGCCGCGAGTTGACCAAGACCTACGAGGAGGTCAAGCGGGGCACGCTCGGCGAGCTGGCCGCCTGGTCCGCCGACGGGGTGCGCGGCGAGATCACGGTGGTGGTCTCCGGCGCGTCGCCCGCGGGACCGGTCGAACACTCGGCGGAGTCGCTGGCGGCCCTCGTCGCGGATCGGGAGGAGGCCGGGGAGCATCGCAAGACGGCGATCGCGGCGGTGGCGGCGGAGCTCGGGCTGCCCAAGCGCGAGGTCTTCGACGCGGTCGTGGCCGCCAAGAGCGGGTCGGAGTGACCTTCGCCACCCCGTAGAATTCCGTCATGGCTTCCAGCGACAAGTCCTACTACGTCACCACGCCGATCTACTACGTGAACGACGCGCCGCACATCGGGCACGCCTACACGACCACCGCCGGTGACGTGCTGACCCGTTGGCACCGCCAGCGCGGCGAATCCGTGTGGTTCCTCACCGGTACCGACGAACACGGGCAGAAGGTCATGCGTTCGGCCGAGGCCAACGGCGCGACCCCGCAGGAGTGGACCGACCGGCTGGTCGAGTCCGCCTGGAAGCCCGCGCTGGCCACCATCGACGCGGCGAACGACGACTTCATCCGCACCACCGAGAAGCGGCACACCGAGCGGGTCCAGGAGTTCTGGCAGCGGCTCTACGACGCGGGCGAGGTGTACAAGGGGTCGTACGAGGGCC
>DASTAE010000098.1:0-29016 GCA_035712985.1 Actinospica sp. | reverse complement strand
TCACGGTGCGAGGCGCGGTTGACGCCGCGCGGGTAGGCGCGGGCGTGCCGGGCGGAGACCTCGGCGGCGATCTGGTCCAGGCCGATGCCGCCGAGCTTGGAGGCGACTCCGCTGAAGTAGGTCTCGACGAGCTCCTGGCTCAGGCCCACGGCCTCGAAGACCTGCGCGCCGCGGTAGGAGGCGACGGTGGAGATGCCCATCTTGGACATGACCTTGAGCACGCCCTTGCCGAGCGCCTTGATCAGGTTCCTGATGGCCTTCTCGCCGGAGACGGACACGAAGGTGCCGGAGTTGGCCAGGTCCTCGACGGTCTCCATGGCCAGGTACGGGTTGACCGCGGCGGCGCCGAAGCCGATGAGCAGCGCGACGTGGTGCACCTCGCGCACGTCGCCGGCCTCGACCAGCAGCGACACGTGGGTGCGGGTCTTCTCGCGGATCATGTGGTGGTGCACCGAGGAGGTGAGCAGCAGCGACGGGATCGGCGCCTGCTCGGCGTCGGAGTGCCGGTCGGAGAGCACGATGATGCGCGCGCCGTCGGCTATCGCCGCGGAGACCTCGGCGTTGATCTCGGCGAGCCGCTCGCGCAGCGCCGTGCCGCCGCCCGCGGCCCGGTAGAGGCCGGAGATGGTGACGGCCTTCAGGCCCGGCAGGTCGCCGTCCGCGTTGATGTGGATGAGCTTGGCGAGCTCGTCGTTGTCGATGACCGGGAAGGGCAGCTCGATCTGCCGGCAGGCGGCCGGGGTGGTGTCGAGCAGGTTGTCCTCGGGGCCGATGGTGGTGCCGAGGGAGGTGACCAGCTCCTCCCGGATGGCGTCCAGCGGCGGGTTGGTGACCTGCGCGAACAGCTGGGTGAAGTAGTCGAACAGCATCCGCGGGCGCTTCGAGAGCACCGCGAGCGGGGTGTCGGAGCCCATGGAGCCGATCGGCTCGGCGCCGGACTTGGCCATCGGGGCGAGGATGACGCGCAGCTCCTCCTCGGTGTACCCGAAGGTCTGCTGGCGGCGGACCACGGAGGCGTGCGTGTGCACGATGTGCTCGCGCTCGGGCAGGTCGCCGATCTTGATCAGGCCGGCGTGCAGCCAGTCCTGGTAGGGCTGCTCGGCGGCGAGCTCGGACTTGATCTCGTCGTCCTCGACGATGCGGTGCTGGGCGGTGTCGACCAGGAACATCCGGCCGGGCTGCAGCCGGCCCTTGCGCACGACCTTGGCCTGGTCGAGGTCGAGCACGCCGACCTCGGAGGCGAGCACGACGAGGCCGTCGGAGGTGACCCAGTAGCGGGAGGGGCGCAGGCCGTTGCGGTCGAGCACGGCGCCGATCAGGGTGCCGTCGGTGAACGTGATCGAGGCGGGGCCGTCCCAGGGCTCCATCTTGCACGCGTTGTACTGGTAGAAGGCGCGCTTCTTCGGGTCCATCTCGGTGTGGTTCTCCCACGCCTCCGGGACCATCATCAGCACGGCGTGCGGCAGCGGCTTGCCGGCCAGGTGCAGCAGCTCGAGCACCTCGTCGAAGCACGCGGAGTCGGAGCCGGACGGGGTGACGATCGGGAAGACCCGGTCCAGCGGGCCCTGGATCGCGTCGGTAGCGAGTTGGGATTCGCGGGCGCGCATCCAGTTCTTGTTGCCCTGGACGGTGTTGATCTCGCCGTTGTGCGCGATGAAGCGGTACGGGTGGGCGAGCGGCCAGGCCGGGAAGGTGTTGGTCGAGAAGCGCGAGTGGACCAGGCCTATGGCGCTGGTGAACGCGGGGTCGGACAGGTCGGGGAAGAAGGGCTCGAGCTGTCCGGTGGTGAGCATTCCCTTGTAGACGATGGTGCGCGCCGAGAGGGAGGGGAAGTAGGTCTCCGTCTCATGCTCCACCCGCTTGCGCAGTACGAATGCCAAGCGGTCGAGCTCAAGCCCCTGCTGGCCGGCGGCGCCGGCCACGAACAGCTGGCGGAAGCGCGGCATGGCGGCGCGCGCGGTGCGGCCGAGCAGGTCCGGGGTGACCGGGACCTCGCGCCAGCCGAGGACGGTCAGGCCCTCCTCCGCGGCCACCCGGGCGATGGCGGCACGGGTCGCCTCCTCGGCCTCGTCGGCGTCCGGGACGAATGCGAGGCCGACCGCGTAGCCGCCCTGGGCGGGCAGCTCGAAGTCGACGACCGTGCGCAGGAACGCGTCCGGGACCTGCACCAGGATGCCGGCGCCGTCGCCGGAGTCGGCCTCGGCGCCGGAGGCGCCGCGGTGCTCGAGGTTGCGCAGGGCGGTGAGCGCCTGGTCCACGATCTGGTGGCTGGGCTCGCCGGTCAGAGTGGCTACGAAGGCGACCCCGCAAGCGTCCTTCTCGGCGCGCGGGTCGTAGAGACCCTGCGCCTGAGGCAGAGCGCTGAAGAGTGCGCCGGCTTGGGGGGACGATGAAGCCATCGGGTCCTCCGTGTCGTCTGTGTGGGCCGCAAGAAAAATTTGCGCACGAGGGACGACTCTGGCCCTGCCGCGGTGAAACCCGAGGTTACACGATGGGTCAAGATTCCGTCATGAGGGCACTTGCTGTCTCACTATATGGACGGCACTTCTCTGACCTGCGGTTGGCGCGCGCTACACCCTGTTTTCCCCGCGTTGCGCGACTTTCACTCGTCCGGCCTATGACTCATGTCACAGCGATGTGAACGAAGAAAGGCCGTCTCCAGGACTGGAGACGGCCTCTTCGCACTGTCGGCGTGCTGAGCTGGGGCTATTCGCGGTTCTCCGCGCTCGCGGCGGCCGCGGACTCCTCCTCGGCCTCGGTGGCCGTCTCAGCATCCGGATGATCTTTGGTGGAGATTTGGGAATCGGCCGACTCCTGGGTGGCCTCGGCGGGCTCGTCCGGCACCGCTCCGTCCGCCGCGTAGGGCTTGAAGTGCGGCCAGTACAGCTCCTCGCCGGTCTCCCTGCCGGGGAACCGGCGCTGCGAGATCAGGAAGAACGCCAGCGCGCCCAGGAAGCAGGCGATGGACACCCAGTCGTTGACGCGCAGCCCGAAGAAGTGGTGCGCGTAGTCGCTGCGCAGGTGCTCGATCCAGCCGCGGCCGACGGTGTAGCCCATGACGTACAGGGCGAACAGGCGGCCGTGCCCGATCGTGAAGCGGCGGTCCGCCCACAGCAGCAGCACGCACACCAGCGCGTCCCAGACCACCTCGTACAGGAACGTCGGCTGGAAGTGCCCGAGGATCGTGGTCGTGCCGGGGACCCCGGAGCAGGGCACCGCGACCCGGGTGCCGCTGGTGGCCATGCAGTGGATCGTCAGGCCCCAGGGCTTCGAGGTCGGATCGCCGTAGAGCTCGTTGTTGAACCAGTTGCCGAAACGGCCCATGGCCTGCGCGAGCACGATGCCCGGGGCCACGGCGTCGGCGTACGGGGGGAGCCTCACGCCGCGTCGTCGCGCGCCGATCCAGGCGCCGAGCCCGCCGAGCGCGATCGCGCCCCAGATGCCGAGGCCGCCGTCCCAGACGTAGAACACCCGCACCCAGTCCTGGCCGCGCGGGAAGTAGAGCTCGGGGTCGGTGACCACGTGGTAGAGCCGGCCGCCGACCAGGCCGAAGGGCACCGCCCAGATGGCGATGTCGGTGATGATGTGCGGCTCGCCGCCCTTGGCGCGCCAGCGGCGCTCGCCGAGGTACACCGCGATGGCGATGCCCGCGATGATGCACAGGGCGTAGAAGCGGATCGGGAACGGACCGAGCTTTATCTCGGCCGTGGTCGGGCTCGGCAGGTAGGCCAGCGGCACGGTCTTCATGACTTGCTCGCACTCGGGCTCGAGGAGGCCGACGCGGAGGCCGAGGAGCTCGCCCCCGGGCTCGCGGTCGCCGGGGAAGAGGACGAGGCCTTGGCGCTCGCCGTCGCGGAGGCGGCCGCGGAGGCCGAGGTGGAGGCCTTGGTCGAGGCCGAGGTCTTCGCCGAGAAGGGGTGCGCGAGGATCAGCGCGACCGCGCCCGCGACCACCACGACGCCGAGGATCGGGCCGTAGATCGCGAAGCGCCGGTTGCGCTTCCTGCGGTATTCCGCCTCGGCCTGCGCCAGGGCGGCCCGCTGCTTGGCCAGCTCCTTGCCGATCCGATTCCGTCTGCTCATCGCGTCGTCATCCGCTCCAGTCATCGGGATGGGCAGGTCGCTACCCGCCGCAGAATCCTAATCACGCGGCGGTGCGGGCGACAACGCTGGGGCGGCGGTTCTCAGGTGCTCTCAGCCTGCGGCGGCCACGGCCTTGTCCAGCGCCGCCGTGAACGCCGCCTCCTGCGCCGACGCGCTCTGCGAGGTCAGCTGGTAGCGGGTGCCGTCGATCAGGTAGTCCGGCGTGGAGACGCTGCCGTTCTCGGCCGTCTTCAGGGCGTTGTAGTTCTTCACGACCCACGGTTGGTATTTGCCGGAATCGACGCATGTTTCGAAACTCGCACTGTCGAGCCCGGAGACCTGTTTCGCATAGCCGATCAGCGTCGAGTTCGAGGAGAACGCGTCGTCCGACTCGTTCGGCTGATTCGCGAACAGGACGTCGTGGTACGCCTTGAACTTCGCGTTGCCCACATTCTGCGCGCAGGCGGCCGCGTTGCCCGCCGTGATCGAGCCCGTGCCGCCGTCGTTCTGGTCGATCAGGTTCACGATGTGGAACCTGACCCTGATCTTCCCGGCGTCCGCGTAGGAGGTGTAGATCGACTTGAACATCGACTCGGCCTCCTTGCAGTAGGGGCAGCGGAAGTCCTCGTAGATCGTCAGCGTGACCTTGGCGTTCTCGTTGCTGCCGTAGGGGATCGCGAGCCCGCTGTCCACGGTGCCGGAGGGGAAGACCAGCGGCCCGTTCGCCGCGGAGGAGCTGGACTGGTTGACGCTGTGCTGCACCGCGATGCCGATGCCGACCGCCGCCGCGATCACGACCAGGACGATCGCGCCGATCAGGCCCTGCCGCTTGCGCCTGGCCTTGGCCTGCTCCTCGGCGTACGCGGCCGCGGCGCGCTGCCGTGCCTGGGATCGCTTGTTGGACTCCGGTGCCATGGCGAACATCGTGCCGCACGCATTACGCCAAGTGAGTTGCGACACGCGGAGAGTGACGACGCGTCAGATCGCGAGCGCGACGTCCGCCGAGAACTTCGAGGTCGGCCTCCACAGCAGCCAGAGCGCGGGGATCAGGAACACGAGGTCGCGCAGCACGTCGAGCGTGTACCGGGTCTGACCCTCGGCGACCTGGCCGCCGCCTCCGCCGCAGCCGCAGCTGATCGAGATGCCGCGCGCGCCGAGCGAGATGATGCCGCCGATGTAGACCAGCAGCAGGATCGCGGACAGCAGCGCGACCAGCCGCGTGCCGAGGCCGATGACGAGCAGCAGCCCGAAGGCCAGCTCCACGTAGGGCTGCGCATAGGCGAACGGCGTGACCAGGCCGGACGGCAGGATCTGGAAGTTGCGCACGTCGGCGATGTTCTGCGTGGGCTGGGCCAGCTTGGGAACGCTGTAGAACAGCCACATCCCGCCGAGCAGCAGCCGGGCGAGCAGCGAGATCCACGGGCTTCGGGCATCCAGGAGAGAACTTCTGCTCATGCGGTGGTTCGCTCCCGGATGCCCGATCGGACGACTACGACGAGTCGTCAGTATGTCACGGGCGGCTACGGACGCCCGCCGCGAGCTCCCGTGCGAGCTCGCGGACGGCCTCGAGGCCGCTCGCCTCGTCCGGCGCCTCGATCAGCCGGCGCACGAAGGCGGAGCCCACGATCACACCGTCGGCGAAGCGCGCGACCTCGGCCGCCTGCTTGCCGTTGGAGACGCCGAGGCCGACGCAGACCGGCACGTCGGTCGCGGCGCGGGTGCGCTCGACCAGGCCCCGCGCGTCGCCGCTGACGGCGTCGCGGGTGCCGGTCACGCCCATCAGCGAGGCCGCGTAGACGAAGCCGCGGCACACGCCCGTGGTCAGCTTGATCCGCTCCGGCGTGGAGGTCTGCGCGACGAGGAACACCCGGTCGAGGGCGTGCGCGTCGGCCGCGGCGATCCAGTCGTCGGCCTCCTCGGGGATCAGGTCGGGCAGGATCGTGCCCGCTCCCCCGGCCTCGGCGAGCTGCTTGGCGAACCGGTCGGGGCCGAAGCGCTCGATCGGGTTCCAGTAGGACATGACCAGGGTCGGCGCGCCGGTGGCGGCCACCCCCTCGACGACGCGCAGCACGTCCAGCGTGTTCACGCCCGCCTCCAGCGCGACCTGCACGGCCTGCTGGATGACCGGCCCGTCCATCTGCGGGTCCGAGTACGGCAGGCCGACCTCGATGATGTCGACGCCGCCCTCGATCATCGCCTTGCAGGCGGCGATCGAGCCCTCGACGCTCGGGTAGCCGGCCGGCAGGTAGCCGATCAGCGCGGCCCGGTTCTCGGCCTTCGCCGCGGCCAGCACCTCAGAGAGCTTGCTCACGGCTCAGACCTCCATGCCGAAGTAGGAAGCGGCCGTGTGCATGTCCTTGTCGCCGCGGCCGGACAGGTTGACGACGATGACCGGCTCGCGGCCCAGCTCCGCGCGCAGCTGCGGCGCGATGCGCAGGGCGCCGGCCACGGCGTGCGCGGACTCGATGGCCGGGATGATGCCCTCGGTGCGGCACAGCAGCTGGAACGCGTCCATCGCCTCGGCGTCGGTGACCGGCTCGTACGTGGCCCGGCCGATGTCGTGCAGGTAGGCGTGCTCGGGGCCGACGCCCGGGTAGTCCAGGCCCGCGGAGATGGAGTGGCTCGGCAGGGTCTGGCCGTACTCGTCCTGGAGGATGTAGGTGCGGGCGCCGTGCAGCACGCCGACCGCTCCCCCGGTGATCGACGCGGCGTGCAGGCCGGTCTCGACGCCGGAGCCGCCCGCCTCGAAGCCGTAGAGGCGCACGGACTCGTCGGGCACGAAGGCGTGGAAGGCGCCGATCGCGTTCGACCCGCCGCCGACGCACGCGGCGACCGCGTCCGGCAGCTCGCCGGTCAGCTCGAGGATCTGCGCGCGGGCCTCGACGCCGATGATGCGGGCGAAGTCGCGCACGATCGAGGGGAACGGGTGCGGTCCCGCGGCCGTGCCGAACAGGTAGTTCGTGTGCTCGACGTTGGTGACCCAGTCGCGGATCGCCTCGTTGATCGCGTCCTTGAGGGTCTTCGAACCGGTGGAGACCGGGATCACCTCGGCGCCCAGCATGCGCATCCTGGCCACGTTCAGGGCCTGCCGCCGGGTGTCCTCCTCGCCCATGTAGACGACGCATTCGAGGTCGAAGATCGCGGCGGCGGTGGCGGAGGCGACGCCGTGCTGGCCGGCTCCGGTCTCCGCGATGACCCGCTTCTTGCCCATCCGCTTGGTGAGCAGGGCCTGGCCGAGCACATTGTTGATCTTGTGCGAGCCGGTGTGGTTGAGGTCCTCGCGCTTGAGCAGGATGCGGGCGCCCGCGTGCGCGGACAGGCGCCTGGCCTCGGTGAGCAGCGAGGGGCGGTTGGCGTAGGTGCGCAGCCAGTGCGTGAGCTCGGCCTGGAACTCGGGGTCGTTCTTGGACTTCTGGTAGGCCTCGGTGAGCTCGGCCAGGGCGGCCATCAGCGCCTCGGGCATGAAGCGGCCGCCGAGGCGGCCATAGTGCCCCGCGGGGTCGGGCTGGGCCGAGGGATGGGCGTACGACGCGGCGAAGAAGGCGTCGGAAAAGACAGTCGTGTCCGTCATCGGACTCGTCTCCTGATGAGGATGTGGTGAGTTGCTACGAAGGGGACAGGCGCGCGGAATCAGATCGCGGCCGTCGACCATCGCCGCCCCGCGGGCGCGTGACGCCACCACGGGCGCCTACGGGCGGCCGCGCGCGGGGAGGTCGAAGCAGTGCTCACGGGACCCATCCTAGGGCAGAACTCAGCGCCCTCGGCGCATCGCCGGATGCGCTCCGGCGGCGACCAGATCGGCGACGCAGGAGCGCGGGTCCCGGCCGGTGACCAGGGACTCGCCGACCAGCACCGCGTCGGCCCCGGCGTTGGCGTAGGCGATCAGGTCGTGCGGGCCGCGCACGCCGGACTCGGCGACCTTGACGATCGAGTCGGGGATGCGCGGGGCGAGCCGGGCGAAGGTGTCCCGGTCCACCTTGAGGGTCTTGAGGTCCCGCGCGTTCACGCCGATGATCCGCGCCCCGGCGTCCACGGCGCGGTCGATCTCCTGCTCGTCGTGCACCTCGACCAGCGGGGTCAGGCCGATGGACTCGGCCCGCTCGATCAGCGAGACCAGCGCGTCCTGCTCGAGCGCGGCGACGATCAGCAGGGCGAGGTCGGCGCCGAACGCGCGGGCCTCCCACAGCTGGTAGCTGGAGACGATGAAGTCCTTGCGCAGCACCGGGATGTCCACCCGGGAACGCACGTCCTTGAGGTCCTGCAGCGAGCCGCCGAAGCGCCGCTGCTCGGTGAGCACGCTGATGACGCTGGCCCCGCCGAGCTCGTAGTCGGCGGCCAGACCCGCCGGGTCGGCGATCGCGGCCAGCGCGCCCTTGCTGGGGCTGGACCGCTTGACCTCGGCGATCACGGCCACGCCCTCGCCGCGCAGCGCGCGGACGCCGTCCTTGGCCGAGGGCTGGGTCCTGGCCCGGGCCTTGAGGTCGTCCAGGGAGGTGACCTCCTGGCGCGCGGCGAGATCAGCGCGGACACCCTCGATGATCTCCTCGAGCACGTTCATCGCTCCGCTACCGTCCCCTCAGATCCGCAGGCCACACACGGCGCCGTCTTGCCCTGCCATGCTATCGGCCCGGCGCGGCGCACGCTGCCAAGATCCACATCCCGGACGCGTCCCGGGCTCCTTCGAACATGCATCCGCCCCGGTCAGGCGGCTGTTCAAACAGTGCCGGAACCGGGGCGGAGAGGGTCGCGCTCAGGCGGCGGAGCGGGCCTCGGCGGCCTGCGCCTTCGCGGCGGCCCAACGGTCGTTGGCCTTGGCGCCCATGCCCGCGGCGTTCATCGCCAGGTTCGCGATGACCGCGACGACCTGCAGCACGCCGCCGACCACGACGAGGGCCCAGATGCCGAAGGGGAAGGCGATGCCGCCGATGAGAAAGCCGATGATGGAGATCGCCGAGGCGGTCCAGCGCGCCGGCGCGTAGCCGTGGTCCGCGTGCGGCTCGGTGTGCGCGACGGACGAGCCCATCATGGACATGCCCACCAGCGCCGCCTTGGCCACAGCGGACTGGGCCTTCTCCTCGGCGTGCGTCTCCTCGATCACCTCGGTCATGGCGTGCTGACTCCTCAAAGCCGAAAGTATGACTGTCTCCATTCTCCCTTACGGCCCCGAGTGCTCGGTGCCCGGGGGCCCTGGTGGAGACGCATCTCACTCCGTGAGGTCGGTCCCGCGCCCCTGCGCGTCCCAGAGGTCGCGGGCGGTGACCTCGCCGGCCGGCTTCGCCGCCTCCGCCCGCGCGGCCGGGGCCTCGTAGCGGTTGCCGAGGCCGGACCAGCCTCGGCCGCGCAGCAGCGTGTAGAGCCCGGCGAGGAGCAGGATCACGCCGCCGAGGATCGTCAGGTACGGCCAGAGGCTGTTGTCGATGTTGCTGATCGTGGTCTCGGAGCCGAGCCCCTGGGCGCCGGCCTGCGTGTGCAGCGCCTGGTCGAGGCTGCTGAGCCGGTCGGCGACCGCGTAGACCGTGCCGGCCCCGGCGAGCGCGAGCACCGCGCCGACCAGGTAGCGGCCGATCCGGCGCACGGCGAAGAGCGCGAGGGCGCCCGCGAGCCCGGCCAGGCCCAGCGCGTAGGGCACCCCGGTCAGCTGCGAGCCGGTCGCGGTGACCTTGAAGGTGATCGGCTGCGTCACGTCGCCGTGCGCCCAGCCGCGCCCGATGGTGAGCAGGACGACGCCCGAGCCCACCGCCGCGAGGAGCGCGGCCGTCGTCTTCGCCCGGGTCGCCCTGCGGGCGGGGCGGACGATCGGCTGCTCGGTGACCTCGGCTGAGGGGGTCTCGGCGACTGGCATGGCACCATCCTCGCAAACCTGGTTTCGCGATCACCGGGCGGGTCGGCCCGCGGGGGTCAGTCGGCGGGGCGCAGCGTGCCGGCCGCGGCCACGGCGCGCAGCACGGCCATGGCCTTGTTGCGGCACTCCGCGTCCTCCATCTCGGGCACCGAGTCGGCGACGATCCCGGCGCCGGCCTGCACGTACGCGGTGCCCTCGCGCAGCAGCGCGGTGCGGATGGCGATCGCGGTGTCGCTGTTGCCCGCGAAGTCGAGGTAGCCGACGCAGCCCCCGTAGACGCCGCGGCGGGTCGGCTCGAGGTCGTCGATGATCTGCAGCGCGCGCGGCTTCGGGGCACCGGACAGCGTGCCCGCGGGGAAGGCGGCGAGCAGCACGTCGAGGGCGCTGTGGTCCTCCCCCACCTTGCCGACGACCGTGGAGACGAGGTGCATGACGTGGCTGTAGCGCTCGACGCTCATGAAGTCGACGACCTCGACGCTGCCCGGCGCGCTGATCCGCCCGAGGTCGTTGCGGCCGAGGTCGACCAGCATCAGGTGCTCGGCGCGCTCCTTCGGGTCCGCGAGCAGCTCCTCGGCGAGCGCGGCGTCCTGCTCCGGCGTGGCGCCGCGCGGCCGGGTGCCCGCGATCGGGTGCAGCATCGCCTCGCCGTCGGCGACCTTGACCAGTGCCTCCGGGGAGGAGCCGACGACGTCGAAGGCGCCGCGCTCGCTCGGGAAGCGGAAGAGGTACATGTACGGGCTCGGATTCGTGGCCCGCAGGACGCGGTAGACGTCGAGGGCGCTGGCCTCGGTGGCCATCTCGAAGCGCTGCGAGATGACGATCTGGAAGGCCTCACCCGCCCGGATCTCCTCCTTCGCGCGGTCCACCGCCGCGCGGAAGTCCTCGCTGGTCCGGTTGCCGGTGAAGGTGGGCTCGAGGTCCAGGTCGAGGGTCGCCACGCCCAGCTGCGCGGGCCGGCCGAGGTCCGTGGCCATCGCGTCGAGGCGGGCTACGGCGCCGTGGTACGCGGCGTCGACCCCGTCCGGCGTGCCGTTGAGGTTGACGGCGTTGGCGATCAGCGTCACGGTGCCGCTGGCGTGGTCGAGCACCGCGAGGTCGGCCGCGAGCAGCATCGTGAGCTCGGGCAGGTCGAGGTCGTCCTTGGCGTGCTCGCCGACCCGCTCGAGCCGGCGCACGGTGTCGTAGCCGAGGTAGCCGACGAAGCCGCCGGTCAGCGGCGGCAGGTCGGCGCGGTCGTGGTCGTGCGGGGTGCGCAGCAGTTCGAGCGTGGCGCGCAGCACCTCGAGGGGTTCGCCCTCGGTGGGCGCGCCGGCGGGCGGCTGGCCGATCCAGGCGGCCGCGCCGTTGCGCTCGGTCAGGGCGAGACCGCTGCGCACGCCGATGAAGGAGTAGCGCGACCAGACGCCGTGCTCGGCGGACTCGAGCAGGAAGGTGCCGGGCCGCTCCGCCGCGAGCTTGCGGTAGAGCCCGACCGGGGTCTCGCCGTCGGCCAGGAACCGACGGGTGACCGGGATGACCCGCCGCGAGTCGGCCAGGGCGCGGAAGGCGGGCAGGTCGGGTGAGGTGGCGCCGATTGTCATGGCAGACATTGTGCAGGAGGCGGCCGGTCTACCGGCCACCCATCTCGAGCTCGCGGCCGTCGAAGCAGGTGTGCGTGCCGGTGTGGCAGGCCGGGCCGCTCTGGTCCACCTTCACCAGCAGCGTGTCGCCGTCGCAGTCCAGCGCCACGGACTTCACGTCCTGGAAGTTCCCGGAGGTCTCGCCCTTGACCCAGTACTCGGCGCGGCTGCGCGACCAGTAGGTGGCGCGGCCGGTGGCCAGGGTGCGGCGCAGCGCCTCGTCGTCCATCCACGCGAGCATGAGCACCTCGCCGCTGTCGTGCTGCTGGACGACGGCGGGCACCAGGCCCTCCGCGTTCCGTTTCAACTTCGCCGCGATGTCGGGATCCAGCGACACCCGCGCGGGCCTTGATTCATCCATGTGCCCTATTGTCTCGCTCAGTCGATCACGCTGATGCACGGGGAACACATGAGAGCGCTCCGGGACACCCGAGCGGAGTTGCGCGACGGGCTGCGGGCCACGCTGGCTCCGTGGCTCCTCGCGCACGTCATCGTGCTCGCCGTGTGCTTCCGAATAAGCAGCCACGCCGTCTTCTCGCCGCTCTTCGCCTGGGACACGCACTGGTATCTCGCCGAGGCGAGCGGCATGGCGCACGGCGGCAACGTGTTCGCCGACTACACCGGTCCCGGCGGACTCGCGCACTTCTTCCCGCTGACCTCGCTGTGCGTGGCGGTGCTCGCGGTCGTGACGCGGCTGCCGGTCTCGTTCCTGCTCTTCGCGTTCTGCTGGCTCCTCGCCTGGATCTTCGGCGCCCTCGTGCACATGATCGCCGCGCGCGAGACCGGGAACCGGCTCACCGCGACCCGCGCGGCGTGGCTCAGCCAGCTGGCTCCGGGAGCCTTCGCCCTGGTCATGGGGTACACGGAGCCGCTGGCCGGAGTGCTGGCCGCGCTCTACTTCCTCGCGATCCGCGGGCGGCGCACGGGGTGGGCCGTACTCGTCGGCCTGCTCGCGGGCGTGTCCCGGCCGACCGGCATCGTGCTCGCGCTGCCCGGCTTCTACGAGGCGGTACGCGCGGCGCATCAGGCCCGCTGGGCACCGCGCGTGGTGCTCGCCGGACTGGCCAGGACCGCCGCCCCGGTCGTCGGCCTGTTCACGTATCTCGCCTACTGCCAATGGCATTTCGGCGACTGGATCCTGCCGTACTCGCAGCAGGTGTCCTCCGGCAACCGCGGCGCCGTCACGCAGAACCCGTTCGCCACGATCCAGGCGCTGCTGAACACGCCGGGCTCCGCGGCGGTGCTGGTCACGTCGCTGGCCTGCGCCGCGATCGGGGTCTTCGCGCTGACCGCCAGCTGGGGGCTGCTGCCCGGCTCGTTCACCGCGTGGTCCGCGGTGATGTTCGTGCTGGGCATCACCTCGCCGCTGTTCACCTCCGAGCCGCGCTACCTGGCCGCGATCATCCCGTTCCTGATCTCGCTGCCCGAGCTGATCCGCACCCGCTGGCTGTGGATCCCGTTCCTCGTGGCGAACCTGGCGCTGCTCTACGCGGTCGCGTACCTCGCGCTGACCATGCGTCAGATAGCGTGACCGACCGCGGTGCGCGCCCAGGAGGCGTACAGCGCCGCGTAGATCCCGCCCTGCTCGACGAGCTCCCGGTGCGGCCCGCGCTCGACGAGCCGACCGGCGTCGAACACGAACACCTCGTCGGCGGCCTGAGCGGTGGACAGCCGGTGCGCGATCGACACCGTCGTACGGCCGCGGGTCAGCGTCTCGAGGGCGCGCGCGATGCGCTGCTCGGTCGCCGGGTCCACGGCTGAGGTCGCCTCGTCGAGGAGCAGCAGATCCGGATCCGCGATGTACGCGCGGGCCAGTGCCACCAGTTGCCGCTCGCCCGCCGACAACGACTCGCCGCGCTGCCCGACCTTCGTCGCGACGCCGGCGGGCTGACCGGCCAACCAGTCGCCCAGCCCCAGCGCCTCGAAGGCCTCCGCGACCGCCGCGTCATCCGCGTCGGGCTTCCCGTACCGCACGTTGTCGGCGAGCGTGCCCTCGAACAGGAAGCCGTCCTGCGGGACCATCACGACGCGGCGGCGCAGCTGCTCGAACGGGATCCGCCGCGCGTCCACGCCGCCGATCAGCACCGCTCCCTCGGCCGGATCCATCAGCCGCGTCAGCAACTTGGCGAAGGTGGTCTTGCCTGAGCCGGTCTCGCCGACCACCGCGATCCGGCCGCGCGCCGGGATCGTCACGTCCACGTCGTGCAGCACCCGCGCCCCGCCCGGGTACGAATAGGCGACGTGCTCGAAGCGCACATCGAGCGGCCCGGCGCGCACGTCCGTGCCCGCGGCTCCGGGGTCCGGCACGTCCGGGACCGCCTCCAGCAGCCCGATCACCCGGCGCCAGCCGGAGATCGCGTTCTGCGCCTCGTTGAGCACCTCGACGCCCCACTGGACCGGCGTGATGAACAATGAGACGAGGAAGAGCATCGCGACGATCTGGCCGGCGGTCAGCTCCCCGCCGACGCCGAGCAGCGTGCCGACGACGATGACGCCCGCGTTCGCGAGGCCCGCCGCGATCTCGCCCGCGCTGAACGTCGTGATGACCACGCGCTGCGCGCCGACCTGCGCGCGGCGGGTGCGGATGATCGCCTCGTCCATCCGCGCGCCCATCTTGTCCTCGATGCCGTACGCGCGCACGACCGGCGCCCCGACCAGCGTCTCGCTGACCGCGCCGAGCATCCGGCCGATCGCCGTGCGGACGGCGCTGTACATGCGGCCGGTCCTGCGCTGCACGAGCCGCATCGTGGCGAACAGCGGCAGGAAGCAGAGCCAGATCAGCAACGTCAGCTGCCAGGAGTACACCGCCATCACGATCGTCGCGAGCGCCATCTGGGCGATGCTGACGAACAGCGTCAGACCGCCCTCCTGGATGAAGTTGGTGATGGTGTCCACGTCCGAGGTGACGCGGGAGACGAGCGAGCCGCGCTGCTCGGCCTGCTGGTGCGCGACTGACAGCTCGTGCACGTGCCGGAAGGCCTTGATCCGCAAACCGGAGAGCCCTGATTCGCTCGCCTTGTACAGGCGGCGGCTCATCGCCGTGGCCGAGATCATCGTCGCGATCACGGCGGCCGCCGCGATGACGACCATCCGCTCCACCTCGCCGACGTCCACCGTGCCGGTGGTCGACCCGAAGCCGTGGTCCATCGCCTGCTGGACGGCGATCGGGATGACGATGCGCCCGGTCGTCGCGATGAGCGCGAGCAGCATCGTGACGCCGATGCCCTTGACGAACTCCGGCGAGAGCCGCAGCCCCGCGCGCACGATCGCCACCGGCCCGCCGGTGGCCTCGCCCACGATCGGGACCGCGGGCGCGGACTGCTCGACGCTCTCCTGCACGTCTTCGACAACGGCGGTCACGCGACGACCTCTTCCTCTTCCGCCTCTTCGACCGTCTCTCCGGCCGTCCCCTGGAACGTCTCTCCGGCCTCTGCCGCCTCCTCCGCGGCCTTGGCGTACGCGGTGATCAGCTCGCGATACCCGTCGCTGCGCTCCAGGAGCTCGTCGTGCGTGCCCCGTGCCGAGATCGCGCCGTCCTCCAGGAGCAGCACCTCGTCGGCCAGCGCGACGGTCGCCTTCCGGTACGCGATCACGACGACCGTGGCCCGCGCGGCGTCGTCGCTCTGCTCACGCAGCCCGTCGAGGATCGCGGCCTCGACACTCGGGTCCACGGCCGACGTGCAGTCGTCGAGGACGAGCAGCCGCGGGCTGCGCACCAGCGCCCGGGCCAGGGCGAGACGCTGCCGCTGGCCGCCGGAAAGCGTCGTGCCGCGCTCCCCGATGACGGTGTCCAGCCCGCGTGGCAGAGCCTTGACGAACTTCTCCGCCTGCGCGGTACGCAGCGCGGCCCAGACCTGCTCGTCGGCGATGTCGTCCCCGAGCGCCACGTTCGCCCGCACGGTGTCCCCGAAGATGAAGGTCTGCTGCGGAACGAGCGCGACCGCGTCCGAGACCTCGCCCTTCGCGTACTCGGCGAGCTCCGTCCCGTCGAGCCGGATGGCGCCGCCGGTCGGGTCGGACAGCCGAGCCAACAGCGCGGCGATCGTCGACTTGCCCGCACCCGTCGCACCGACCAGCGCCACGGTCCGCCCCGGCTCGATCACGGCCGTCAGCGAGCGCAGCACCGGAGCGTTCTCCGCGCCCGGATACGCGAACTCGACGTGGTCGAACTCCAGCGCCGCCGGCGACCCGTCCCGCTTGCCGAGCCGCGCCCCGTACGCCGTGTGATCCTCGGCCGCGAGGACGGCGGCCACCCGCTCGTACCCGACGACCGAGCGCGGCAGGTCGCCGAGCACCCAGCCGAAGGCCTGGATCGGGAAGGCCAGCAGCGTGATCAGGTACGCGACGCTGACGACGTCGCCCGGCCGCGCGTTCCCCGAGGCGACCTGCTGCGCGCCGAAGAGCAGGACGGCGAGGACGCCGAGGTTCGGCAGTGCCTCGAGGATCGGGTTGAAGACCGACCGCACGCGGCCGGCGGCGATGTTCGCGTCGCGAAGCGTCCGCGCCCGCTCCGCGAAGCGCTCGGTCTCCTTGCCCTCCCGCCCCAGCGTCTTCACCACGAGAGCCCCGTCGAAGGACTCGTGCGCGACCTCGGCCACATGCGCGCGAAGCTCCTGAGCGTGCGCGAAACGGGGGCCCGCCCGCCGCACGTACACCGTGCTGGTCACGATGATCGCCGGTATCAGCAGGATGCCGACGATCGCGAGCACCGCGTTCGTCAGCAGCATGTCGAGGATGCCGATGACCAGCATCACGCTCACGCCCAGGGACATCGGCATCGGCGCGATCGGCATGAACGCCATCTCGACGTCGGAGTTCGCGTTGGACAGCAGCCGGCCGGTCGGGCGCTGCTGGTGCCAGGCGAGCGGCAGGCGCAGGTAGGCGGCCGTGACCAGTTGCCGGTAGCGGGCCTGCATCCGGAACTGGAGGACCCCGGCGAGCAGCCGTCGACCGAAGATCCCGATCACCTTGGCGACCGCCACGCCGACGATCAGCAGGCCGCCCACGGCCAGCGTCGCGGCGCCCACGTGGCGCGAGGACAGCGACGGCAGCACGACGTGGTCGGTCGCCCAGCCGACGGCCCAGGCCGCGCCGACGGTCATGCTGCCGTAGAGCGCGCTGCCGGTGAGCGCGCCGGCGAAGACCTTCTTCTCGGTCCGGATGGCCAAACCCAAAACCCACAGCCCGCGGCGGGTCGGCGACGCGGTGGCCGGATAGGGTCGCATGGGTTCCTCGTCCCCCTCGTTCATGGTGCGGCGTTCCGCGATGCGGCAAACCGGAAGAGACTAACCGGGGAACAAGCTCGGTGTATACCGGAATTCCCCCGCAGCACTCCTTACCGTACCGCGTGATGGCCCGGCAGGTCAGCGCCGGATACGCTGTGCGCATGACCGGATTCGCAGCGCGGGAACGGCAGGAGCTGGCTGACCTCCTCGCGGAGGTGGGCCCGGACGCGCCGACGCTGTGCGCAGGCTGGCGCACCTCGGACCTCGTCTCCCACCTGGTGCTGCGCGAGGGCCGCCCCGACGCGGCCGCCGGCATCATCGCCAAGCCGCTGGCCGGCTGGACCAGAAAGGTCCAGGACTCCACCCGCGCCCGCGTCCCGTACCCGGAGCTCGTGGACCGCTTCCGCTCCGGCCCGCCCGCCTGGTCCCCCACCCGCCTCGACTCGGTGGCCGACGCGGCGAACACGATCGAGTTCTTCGTCCACCTGGAAGACGTCCGCCGCGCCGTCCCCGACTGGAAGCCCAGAGAGCTCTCCCCCGAACTGGACGACGAACTCTGGCGCCGCCTGCGCGCCGCGGTGAAGCTCCTCTTCCGCAAGGTCCCCGTGGGCGTGACCCTGGTCCGCGCCCCGCAGCAGCTCACGGTCGTCGCCAAGCCGGCCACCCCCCAGATGGTCACCGTCACCGGCACCGCGGGCGAACTGATCATGTTCTGCCACGGCCGCAAGGACGCCGCCAAGGTCGAACTCCACGGGGACGCGGCGGCGGTGGAGACGCTGCGGAAGGCGGCTCTGGGGGTCTGACCGTCAGCCACCCGCCTACCCCCTCAACACCTCCGGCAGCAGGCCCTCCGGCGCGTCCTGGTAGACGACCGGGACCAGCCAGCGGCGGATGGCGGTGGCGCCTACCGAGGTGTGGGCGGGGGCCGTGGTGGCGGGGAAGGGGCCGCCGTGGTGTTGGGCGTGGGTGACGGCCACGCCGGTGGGCCAGCCGTTGAAGACGATGCGGCCGGCGATGCGCTCCAGTTGCGGGAGCAGGGTTCGGGCGGCGGCCAGGTCGGAGTCGTTGTCGGGGTCCAGGTGGATGGTGGAGGTGAGGTGGCCGTCGCCCACGCCGGCGGGCTCGGGGGTCTGGGACACGGGGTAGGTGACGATCAGGCCCACCGGGCCGAAGTGCTCCTCGCGGAGGCGCTCGGCGTTGGCTTGGAAGTCGTGGGCGCTCACGGCGTAGACGGCGGGGGTGGGGGCCCAGGGGCCCTCGCCGGGCTTGCCCTCGGCGAGGAGGCGGACGCCGGGGACCGCGGCCAGTTCTTCGAGGCCCGCCACCAGCCCGCCGTGGATGCGCTCGGCGAGCATGGGGGCGCCCACCGTGCCCGACACGGCGTTCGAGATCGCCTCCAGCAGCACGGCGTCTTCGGGGACGAACATGATGCCGGGGTTGGTGCAGAACTGGCCGCTGCCCATGGTCAGGGAGCCCGCGTAGCCGGTGGCGATCTCCTCGGTGCGGCCGGCGGCCGCGCCGGGCAGGACGAAGACCGGGTTCACGGAGCCGAGCTCGCCGTAGAAGGGGATGGGGGTCGGGCGGTCGGCGCAGAGCTTGGCCAGCGCCAGCCCGCCGCGGGTGGAGCCGGTGAAGCCGACGCCGGCGATCGCGGGGTGCTGGACCAGGTGGACTCCGGCGGCGAAGCCGAAGACCAGGTCGAAGACGCCTTCGGGGGCTCCGGCCTCGGCCAGTGCCTCGCGGACCAGTTCCGCGGTGCGCAGCGAGGTGTGGGGGTGGGCCTCGTGGGCCTTGACGATGACGGGGCAGCCCGCAGCCAGGGCCGAGGCGGTGTCGCCGCCGGCCACGGAGAAGGCGAAGGGGAAGTTGGAGGCGGCGAAGACGGCCACCGGGCCGATCGGGCGGTTGACGCGGCGCAGGTCGGGTTTCGGGGCGTCGGCGTGCTCGACGATCGTGTCCTGGTACGTCCCGTCGCGCAGGACCCGGGTGAAGAGGCGGAGTTGGCCGGTCGTGCGCCCCACCTCGCCGCTCAGCCGGGGGGCGCCCAGGGCGGTCTCGCGGTCGGCCAGGGCGACCAGTTCGTCCACGTGGGCGTCCAGCTTGGCGGCCACGGCCTCCAGGGCCGCGGCGCGGTCGAAGGACTGCCAGGCCGGGAGCGCGGCGCGGGCGGCGGTGACGGCCCGGTCCACGTCCTCGGTGGACGTGGCGGGGATCGGGGCGCCCGCGGGCTCGCCGGTGCGGGGGTCGAAGCCCTGGATCAGGTCCTGGTCAGGCATGGTGCGCAATCCTCACAGGTGGTCGGCGTCGAGGTCCGGCGAGCAGAAGGGGCCGCCGAGGTACTTGAAGGCGAAGTCGGCCGGGTCGATCGGGCCGAACCGGTCTACGAGCTTGTCGTGGTAGGCCTCGCTGTCGTCGTGCGACTCGTAGCCCAGCGCACGCGCCCCCTCGAGCGAGACCCAGCCGCCGCGGGTGTTGTCGGAGACGCCGTAGACGACCCGGTAGCCCGGCTTCTCGACGGTGAGGCAGGCCTCGAACAGCCTTCCGCCGTCCTCCGGGGACAGCCAGGTGCTCAGCGAGCGCAGCGCCTGCGGTTCGGGGAAGCAGCTCAGGATGCGGACGCTGATCACGTCCATCCCGTAGCGCTTGGCGTAGAGGGCGCCGAGGGCCTCCCCGGCGACCTTGCTGACGCCGTAGTACGTGTCCGGGAGCGCGGTCACGTCCTCCTGGATCGGGAACTCCTCCGGCCGGTAGAAGCCGACGGCGTGGTTCGAGGAGGCGAAGACGACGCGCGGGACGCCTGCTCGGCGGGCGGCCTCGAAGACGGTGTAGGTGCCGTTGATGTTGACGTCGAGGATGCGGTCCCACGGCGCCTCGACCGAGATGCCGCCGAGGTGGATGACGGCGTCGGCGCCCTGGCAGGCCTCGAGCATGATGTCCGGGTCGGTGACGGAGCCCTGGATGAACTCCTCGCCCTCCCCCGGCGTGATCTCGGCGAGGTCGAGCAGCCGCAGCGTGCGCCCCGGCCGGGCGAGCCTCGGCCGCAGGATGCCGCCGACGCCGCCCGCGGCGCCGGTCATCAGAACAGTGGTCACGTCTCGCTCCTTCAGACGGCGGTGCGCAGGATCATGCCGAGCTCGGCGGCGTGCCGGACCACGGCGTCGGCGACCAGCGCGGCGTGGTCGGGGTCGGCCAGGCGCGCGGAGGGCACCGAGCAGCTGATCGCCTCGGTCGCCGGGTGCTTGTAGTCCAGCGCGGCGGCGAAGCAGCCGAGGCCGGCCGTGTTCTCGCCGCGCTCGATCGAGTAGCCGCGCTCGCGGGTCTCGGCGAGGTCGGCGAACAGGGCCTTGCGGTCGGTGAGGGTCTTCGGGGTCAGCGCCACGAGCTCGGCGGGCAGGATCTCGTCCACCTGCTCGTCGGTGAGCTGCGCGAGCAGCGCCTTGCCGAGCGAGGTTGCGTGCGCGGGCAGCCGGCGGCCGACGCGCGAGGTCAGCCGCAGCTGGTGCGCCGACTCGCGGCTGGCCAGGTAGACCACGTCCGAACCGTCCAGCCTGGCCAGGTGCACGGTCTCGTTGACCTCGGCGCGCAGGTCCTCCAGCATGCGGGTGGCGGCGCGGATCACCGGGTCGCGGTCCAGGTACGAGGTGCCGACCAGCAGCGCGCGCACTCCGATGGAGTAGCCGGTGCCGCGCCGGTCGGTCTCCACCCAGCCGCGCGCGACGAGCGTGCGCAGGAGGACGAAGAGGCTGGATTTGGGGTAGGAGAGCTCACGCTGGATCTCGCTGAGCGTCAGCGGTTCACTGGTACGCGCGAGCAACTCGAGCAGCTCCACGGTGCGGTCCGCGGACTTCACGGCCGCCGTCGCGGGCCCGTCGGTCGCCTTGACGTGTTCGGTTCGTCGATCTAGGGTTCCCACAGATTCATCATACTGCACTACATTCATGGATGTGAACATGCCGCTCGACGGACTGCTGTTCTTCCCGGTCACCGCCTTCGACGCGGAGGGCCGCTTCGCCCCGGCCAGGTACCGGGAGCACATCGAGTCGCGGCTCGCCTGGGGGCCGGGGCCAGGCGCGGTCTTCGCGGCGTGCGGCACCGGCGAGTTCCCCGCGCTCGCGCCCGAGGAGTACGAGCGGTGCCTGGAGACGGCGGTCGAGGCGACGGACCAGCGCGTGCCGGTGATCGGCGGCTGCGGCTACGGCACGGCGCTCGCGCTGGACTACGCCCGCGCGGCCGAGCGCGCCGGGGCGAACGGGCTGCTGGTGCTCCCGCCCTACAGCGCGGACGGCGGCCAGGACGGCCTGCTGCGGCACTACACGGCGCTGGCCGAGGCCACCGGCCTGGACCTGATCCTCTATCAGCGCGACACGACGGTCTTCGCGCCGGAGACGGTCGCCGAGCTCGCCCAGGTGCCGAACATCGTCGGCTTCAAGGACGGCCGCGGCGACCTGGACCTGATGCTGCGGATCGTCAGCGCGGTGCGGACGGCCGGGCAGTCGGACTTCCTGTTCTTCAACGGCATGCCGACCGCCGAGATGACGCAGCTCGCCTACCGGGCGGTCGGCGTTCCGCTGTACTCCTCGGCCGTGTTCTGCTTCGCCCCCGACGTCGCGCTGGCCTTCCACGGCGCGCTGGAGGCGGGCGACCACAAGACCGTGGACGCGCTCATCGACGTGTTCTTCCGTCCGTACGTGCAGCTGCGCAACAAGCGCCCGGGCTACGCGGTCTCGCTGGTCAAGGCCGCGACCCGCGCCGACGGGTGGGAGGTCGGACCGGTGCGCGCGCCGCTGACCGAGCCGGCTCCGGAGCACGTGGCCGAACTGCTGGCGCTGCTCGAGCGGGCGCAGGCGGTCATCGCGTGAAGGGGCTCGGCCTCAATCTCTATCCCTGGGACGTCGCGGGCGATCCCGATTGCGCCGAACGGATAGCCGGGCTCGGGGCCGATCGGGTGACATTGGCCGCCGCGTATCACACGGTCAGGGCACTGAGCCCGCGGCATCCGAGCCGCAAGGTGGTCACGGCCACCCATTCGGCGGTCTACTACCGGCCCGAGCGCGCCCATTGGGACGACTCGCTGCTGCGCCCGGCCGAGGCCGCGTGGGCGCCGGGCTCGTTCACCGAGGGCGCGCGGGCGCTGCGGGCCGCGGGCCTGAAGGTCTACGCGTGGACGATCCTGGCGCACAACCAGCGCCTCGGCACGATGCACTCCGAGCACGCGGTCGTCAACGCGTTCGGCGATCCGTACGCATGGGCACTGTGCATCAACTCCCCCGAGGTGCGCACCTACTGCGCGCTGCTCGCGGCGGAGGTGGCAGGCCAGCCCGACATCGACGGCATCGAGCTCGAATCCTGCGGCTGGTACGGATTCGACCATCTGCACGCGCACGACAAGACCAGCGCCATCGCCTTCGACTCGGCGACGAAGTTCCTGCTGAACCTGTGCTTCTGCGCGGCGTGCACAAGCTCCTACGCGGACGCCGGACTCGACGGGCTGCGCGACGAGGTGCGCGCCGCGCTGGCGCCGGTCTTCCTGGGGACCGCGCCGACGGCCGTGCTCGCGGCCGACCTGCTGGAGGCGGTCGAGGCGCTGCGCATCGCGCTGGCGACGCGCTTCCAGACCGAGGTCGTCGGGGCGGTGCGCGCCGTGCGGGCCAGCCTGCCGATCCTGCTGCACACCTCGCCTGACGCGCTCGCCGCCGGGGCGAACCCGGGGGCTGTGCCGGACGGGACCTTCGGCGGGGTGCTCCAGTGCGGCGGGACGCGCTCGGACGCCGCGCTCGTGGGCCTGCACGCGTACGCCGACGCCATCGCCAAGGCCGGAACGCCGCAGCCGCTCGCCGCGACGCTCAACGTCGTCGGCGGGATGGGCTGCGACCGCGACCGGATCGGCGCGTGGGCCGAAGCGGTACGCGACGCCGGCGCCGACGAGCTGCGGCTCTACCACGCCGGGATCGCCTCGGCGGCGGACCTCGCGGCGATCAAGGCCCTCGGCTAGCGCGCCGAGAGCCCGTCGAGCAGCAGCCGCCAGACGCGCTCCACGTCCTCGCCGACCTTCGGGTTCGCCCACTCGTGGCGATGGGCGGGGTGGTGGAAGCGCGTCGTGGCGTCCCAGATGGCCATCGCGCCGCCGTCCAGGACCGCGGGTCGGAACTCGCCGGACGCGACGCCGTCCACGAGGATCCGGCCGATCTGGCCGGCCAGCACCTTGACGTGGTCGCGGACCACCTCGACGTCGTCCTTGTCGATCATCGCGTAGGCGCCGAACAGCTCCGGATCCTCGCGGGCCAGGCCCTGCTTGAATTCGACCAGCGCGAGCAGCCACCGATGGAGCCGGTCCACCGCGGGACCGGTCTCCTCGGAGATGGGCCGCAGGTGCCCGGCCTTGCGGTCCAGGCCCTGGCGGACCACTGCGGCCCGCAGCGCGGCCTTCGTCGGGAAGTGGCGGTAGACGGAGCCGTGCGAGACGCCGAGCGCGGCCGCGACGTCGACCACGTTCATCTTGGCCGGGCCGTACCGGCGCAGCGCCTCCTCGGCCGCCGCGAGGATCTGCTCCCGGGTGAGCGGCTCCGCCGCCATCTCGTCCTACCTCTCGCTGTCCAGGTTCCGCATCTGCTCGGTCGCGTACCGGTCGCCGGCCGCCGCGTCCTTCGGCACCGCCTTCTCGATCTGCTCCAGGTCGGCGGCCGTGAGCTGGACGTCGAGCGAGCCTAGCGCCTCGGCGAGCCGGTCCCGGCGCCGGGCGCCGATCAGCGGCACGATGTCCCGGCCCTGGGCGGCAACCCAGGCGATCGCGATCTGCGCGACGCTGGCGCCCTTGGCCTCGGCCACGGCGCGCAGCTCCTCGACGAGCGAGAGGTTGTGCGTCAGGTTCTCGCCCTGGAACCGCGGGCTGAAACTCCGGAAGTCCCCCGGCGCGGCCGCCCGGTCGGCGGTGTAGTGGCCGCTGATCAGCCCGCGGGACAGCACGCCGTAGGCGGTAATCCCGATCCCCAGCTCGCGGGTCGTCGGCAGGATGGCGGCCTCCGGTCCGCGCGAGATCAGCGAGTACTCGATCTGCAGGTCGGTGACCGGGTGCACGGCGTGCGCGCGGCGGATCGTCTCGGCGCCGACCTCGGACAGGCCGACGTGCCGCACGTAGCCCGCCTCGATCAGCTCGGAGATCGCGCCGACCGTCTCCTCGATCGGGACGTTCGGGTCCAGCCGCGCGGGCCGGTAGATGTCGATGAAGTCGACGCCGAGCCGGTTGAGCGAGTAGGCGACCGCGGTCTTCACGGCCGCGGGCCGCGCGTCGTAGCCGAGCCAGGAGCCGTCCGGGCCGCGCTGGGCGCCGAACTTCACCGAGATCCGCACCGACTCGCGGGGGATGCCGTGCTGCTTGAGCGCCCGGCCGAGCAGCATCTCGTTGTGGCCCATGCCGTAGAAGTCGCCGGTGTCCAGCAGGACCATCCCGGCGGCCGCGGCGGCCTCGATCGTCGCGATCGACTCGGCCTCCTCGGCCGGGCCGTACATGCCGGACATGCCCATCAGGCCGAGCCCGAGCGCGCCGGACTCGACCGCGGCCGACCCCGTCCCCAAGGTGCGAGTGATCATCGTCATCTCCTCGTCGTAGCTTGGCTCAAGCTTGGACCTTGGGATGACAGATGTCAATATTTGTCAGTCGTTCTACGCCGTGACGATGGACCCCCGGAGCGAGGAGACGGTCGAGCTGACCGCCTCGATGATGTCCACCGGCACGTGCAGCTTCCAGAGCACCGAGAGCAGGTAGTCGCGCACGAGCAGGAACTGGCGCTCCGTGATCCCGAGTCCCGCGTGCGCGTCGACCATGTCGCGGCCCTCGTACGCGCTCGGGCCGCCCAGCACGCTCGTGAGCAGCGCCGCCTGGTGCTTCTTGAGCTGCGCCATGTCGGTCTCGGTGAAGAAGCCATTGAGCTCCTCGTCCCCGAGCACGAGCTCGTAGAAGTCGGCCACCGCGAGCTGCAGCGCCGGACCACCGCCGATCCGCTCGTAGAAGGTCCCCGTCGCCGGCTGCCCGGTCTCCATCGCCCTGCTCCTCTCTCGAAGGACTCCTTTCGCAGAGATCTGATCGTCCTCTCGATACGGCCGGGCGCGCCGGAGGTAAAAGCGCTCGAAACTTCCCCTCTCAGCGCTCCCGCCGGTCTGAGAGCCGACCGGGACCGGTCCCGGAGGCCGCACGGTAGCTTGCGGTCATCACCCACCATCTACGAGAGAAGGTGATGAAGTGTCCACGGAATCACGTCGGCCGGTGAGCCGGCGCTCGGCCGTCAAGCTCGGCCTGGGCGTCGCGGCCGGTGCGGGATTGGCGATCGCGAGTCCGTTCGGCACGGGGTCCGCCGAGGCCGCCCAGAGCGGTGCGCAGCTGTGCGACAACCCGGGGGACTCCGCGGCAGCGCAGGGGCTCGGCTCCGGCGACCTGTGCATCCCCTATTTCCGCCAGCACGACGGCACCTGGGGCTACGTCTTCGGCGACTCGTTCCTCGGCCTCAACCAGACCGGGAAGTACCTCGGCTCGCCGCTGATGCTCTGCCAGAACAGCTTCGACGCCTCGGGCGCGAACCCGATCTCGTTTACCTGGGCCATGCCCACGAGCGGGCAGGCGGCGCAACTGTTCGACTACAACCACTACGCGGACAACGGCTGGGGCTACGAGATCAGCCGGATCCCCAACGACTGCATCGAGATCGACGGGCGCACCTTCATCCAGTACACGTCCGTCAACAGCTGGAACGCGAACATCGACGGCTCCCTGATGGCCGGGATCGCGTACTCCGACGACCACGGCGTGACCTGGCACGACCTGACCACGTGGCGCTGGGACGGGGCCGCGCGCGGCACCAGCCAGTCGCTCTACATGATGTGGTCGTTCGCGGGCATCGACGCGGACGGCTGGCTCTACATCTACTCCAAGCGCTGGAACGGCTCGCACAGCAACCCCGGCGACGGCGGCGCGATCCAGCTGTTCCGCTTCCAGCCCAACGACTTCTACAACGGCAACTGGGGCGCGCAGCAGAACTGGGCCTACGTCAACGGCGGCTGGACCTGGACCGACAGCAGGACGCCGCCGTCGGTCATCTTGCAGGGCAACGACATCGGCGAGTTCTCGGTGAAGAACATCGGCGGCACGTACTGCATGAGCTACCTCGACGTCACGGACTACTCGATCCGCACCCGCACGGCCACCCGCCCGGACGCGGTCTGGAGCGCCCCGACGACGCAGATCGTCGGCGACAACGTCTCGAACCCCGCCCACTGGGGGCTGCCGCAGGTGCCCTACCTGTACGGCGGCTACATCCACCCGGGCAGCGCGAGCGCGGACTCGCTCACGCTGATCGTCTCCCAATGGGACCACCCGGACAACAACGTGCCGTACTGGGCGCTGCAGTACGACGGCATCAATCCCTGACCCGTCCTCAGAAGACGCGCCGCTCCCAGCCCGGCTCGGCGAGGCGCATCGCGGAGGCGTCGTCGCGCACTCGGATGCCGCAGTCCTCGTACTGGCGGTTGAGCCGTTCGAGGGCGTCGTAGTCCAGTTCCACGCCGAGGCCGGCGCCGCTCGGAACCAGGAGCGCGCCGGTCTCGGTGTTCCACTCGATGACGCCGGGCCGGATGACGTCCTCGCGCGTCCACGGCGAGTGCGTGTCGCAGGCGTAGGTCAGGTTCGGCACGGCCGCGGCCAGGTGGGTCATCGCGGCCAGCGAGATGCCCAGGTGGGTGTTCGAGTGCATCGACAGGCCCCAGCCGAAGGTCTCGGCGATCGCGGCGAGGCGCAGCGAGTTGCGGAAGCCGCCCCAGTAGTGGTGGTCGGAGAGCACGACCTTGATCGAGTCCAGGGCGACGGCCTCGGGGATCTCCTGGAACGCGGTGACGCACATGTTCGTCGCCAGCGGCAGCGTCGTCGCCTTGGCCACCTCGCCCATGCCCGGGTTGCCGCCGGTCGGGTCCTCGAGGTACTCCAGCAGGCCTTCCAGTCGCTTGGCGATGCGCTTGGAGGTCTCGACGGACCAGTTGGCGTTCGGGTCCAGGCGCAGCGGGAGGTCGGGGAAGGCCTCGCGCAGGGCCTCGATCGCGTCGGCCTCGGCGTCCGGGTCGAAGACGCCGCCCTTGAGCTTGAGCGAGCCGAAGCCGTAGGTGTCGACCATCCGCCTGGCCTGCTCGACGATGCCCGCGGGGTCGATCGCGTCGCCCCAGTCGTCGTCCGGGGAGCCGGGGCCGGTCGCGCCCTCCGGGTGCTTGGCCCAGCGGTAGAACAGGTACGCGCTGTACGGCACCTCCTCGCGCACCGCGCCGCCGAGCAGGTCGCACACGCGCAGCCCGGTCGCCTTGCCCTGGGCGTCGTAGCAGGCCACTTCGAAGGCGCCGATCGCCTGGCCGACGGTCTTCTGCAGCGAGGCCTTGCCGACCAGCTCCGTCATCGTGCTCGGGGTGATGTTCGCCAGCACAGCCGCCACCCGCTGCGCCAGGCCGTTGAGATCGAAGACGCTCAGGCCGATGAGCGAGGGCGCGGCCTTGCGCAGGTTGTTCAGCGTCGGGGTGTCGCCGTACGCCTCGGACAGGCCGACGACGCCCTCGTCCGTCTTCAGCTCGATGATCGCGCGCAGCTGGTAGGGCTCGTGCACCCCGGAGGCGTTGAGCAGCGGCGGGTCGAGAACCGCGACCGGGGTCACGACGACGTCGGTGATCTTCGGGGTCCGCATGACGCCTCCCATGTTCACATGCGTGAACGCTATGCACATTGCTGAACGGCCTGGCAACCGCAACATATGCTGTGGGGTCTGGAGCGTCAAGCGAGCCCCGGCGTGACTCAGCGCACCGGGTGGCCGGAGCCGCGCAGCGCCTCCTTGACCTGGCCGATGCTCAGGTCGCCGAAGTGGAAGACCGAGGCCGCGAGCACGGCGTCGGCGCCCGCCGCGACCGCCGGGGCGAAGTCCTCGACCTTGCCCGCGCCGCCCGAGGCGATCACCGGGATGCGCACCTCGGCGCGCACCAGCCGGATCAGCTCCAGGTCGTAGCCGTCCTTCGTGCCGTCGGCGTCCATCGAGTTCAGCAGGATCTCGCCGGCGCCGAGCTCCGCCGCGCGCGCGGACCACTCGATCGCGTCGATGCCGGTGGAGGTGCGTCCGCCGTGTGTGGTGACCTCGAAGCCGGACTCGGTCTCGACCCCCTCCGGGCAGCGCCGCACATCCGCCGACAGGACCAGCACCTGGCTGCCGAAGCGGTGCGCGATCTCGCTGATCAGCTCGGGACGCGCGATGGCGGCGGTGTTCACGCCCACCTTGTCGGCGCCCGCGCGCAGCAGCCGGTCCACGTCCTCGACCGCGCGCACTCCCCCGCCGACGGTCAGCGGGATGAAGATCTGCTCGGCGGTGCGCCGCACCAGGTCGTAAGTGGTCTCCCGGTCGCCGCTGGACGCCGTGACGTCCAGGAAGGTCAGCTCGTCGGCGCCCGCCGCGTCGTACGCGCGGGCCAGCTCGACCGGGTCGCCCGCGTCGCGCAGGTCGGCGAAGTTCACGCCCTTGACCACGCGGCCGGCGTCGACGTCGAGGCAGGGGATGACGCGGACGGCGAGGGTCATCGGGCACCGTCCCGGTAGGCGTCGACTTCGACCTCGACCAGCATCTGCGGGTCGATCAGCTTGGACACGACGACCATCGTGGCCGCCGGGCGCACCGCGTCGAACAGCTCCTTGTGCGCGCGGCCGACCGGCGCCATGTCGCGGGTGTGCGTGACGTACATCCGGGTGCGCACGACGTGCTCCGCGGTGAATCCGCCCTGCTTGAGGGCGTCCAGCGCGAGGCCGAACGCGGTGACGGCCTGCCGGTAGGGATCGCCCTCGTGGTGCACCACGCCGTCCACGACCGCCGTGCAGCCGGACACGTAGGCGTTGGGACCGGCGATCACGGCCCGGCTGTAGCCGAAGGCGTCCTCCCAGGGACCACCGGACGCGATTCGAACCACACTCAACGGGACACAGCCTCCAAGGCCTGCTCGAGGGTGAATGCGCCCGCGTACAGCGCCTTGCCCACGATAGCCCCCTCGACGCCCAGCGGCACGAGCCCGGCGAGCGCCCGGAGATCATCGAGGCTTGACACGCCGCCGCTGGCCACGACCGGCCGGTCGGTGGCCGCGCACACCTCGCGGTAGAGCGCGACGTTCGGCCCGGCGAGCATGCCGTCCTTGTTCACGTCGGTGATCACATAGCGGGCGCAGCCCTCCTTGTCCAGCCGGGCCATCGC
>DASTAE010000097.1:0-15614 GCA_035712985.1 Actinospica sp. | reverse complement strand
GACGGCGACGTGGAACTGGGGCTCGGCGTGACCCTGTTCGTCGTCCGCAACCCCGGGCCCACCTTCGACTTCGGTGAGCTGCGCGACTGGCTGGCCTGGCGCGACGACCGGAATGCGGCGAGGGTGTAGCGTCACGTGCCCGACTCGACCGTGGTCACGGTCGTGCCGAGGCCGTGCCGCAGCTCGGGAGAGATGGGCGAACCGTCCTCATCGCGATCGTCCCGTCCTGCACGACGGCGTTCGGCACGACCATCGGCAGCGGGCAGGTGCCGCACCGAGAACATCTGGGACCTGATCACGGTCAGCTGGATCGCCCCGCAGGCCTGGCTGCCGGACGCGCTGATCGACACCGGCTCCGACTCCGCGGTCGTACCGCACTGCTAGACAGCCCACGAGATATGGCTGGCGACCCGAGGGGAGTCGCCGGTCACCCGCGTGACAAAATCAGTTGCCTGGTTCAAGGGCCGGGCGGATTCTGCTGTGGTGGCGAATCTTGACGATGCGGTGCGCTCTTGGCACGAGTACGGTTTCGTGATTCTTCCTGGCTTCATCCCCGCCGAGGAGTTGAAGCCGGCCCTGGACGAACTCGAGTCGATGTTCCCCTCCGCCGAGGGCTTTCACGACGCAACCGACCCGCGCCGGGATCGCTTCGTGGGCGACGAGTTCGCCGGAATCGACAGCTTTCCGTTCGCGAGCGCCGAGGTCGGCCTGCTCGCTGTGCAGCCGCGTCTCGTGGAGCTCGCGCGGACGCTGCTGGCCGAGCGGGACCTGCGGCTCTACGGCGCGGAAGCGTGGGCGAAGTACACCGGGGCCGCGGATTACGAGCAGAATCTGCATCGCGACTACCTGAACCACACCGTCCTGGTGCCCAGCGACGATCCGCGCTGCCAGCAGGTGGAGATGTTCGTCTACCTCTGCGACGTCCCGGAGGACCTCGGGCCGCCGCACCTGCTCTCCCGCGCTTTCACCGGCGACCTGCCGGCCAGGCCCAACTGGTACCCGCGCGCGGACGTCGCGGAGAGCGAGGAAGGGTACGTCGCCACCGAGGGCAGGCCGGATCTCTACGCGGCGGAGGTCTCCGGCGCCGGGCCCGCCGGAACCGTCATCGCCTTCGAGACCGGCACCTTCCACCGCGGTACCCGGCTGACCGCGCCGCGCGGGGCCCGTTACAGCATGCAGGTGTGCTACCGCCCCGCCGCGGTGCAGTGGGGAGACCGGCTCGCCTGGGCCGTCCACTCCTTCGAGTCCGCCTGGGTCCGCTTCGTCGAGCGCGCCACGGTGGAACAGCTGGAGCTCTTCGGCTTCCCGCCGCCGGGTCATCCGTTCTGGACGCCGCGGGCCCTGGCCGGCATGGCCGAGCGCTATCCGGGACTCGACCTCGCGCCGTGGCGCGCGCTCGCGGCCGACCGGCCCCGCTGAGCCGCGGTCACGGCGCGCGCCCCTCCGGCAAGCTCGGCCCTTGATCAAGTTTCCTGTCGAAAACAAATCATCAGGAAACCTGTACGTTTTGGCTCGCGTGTGGCACCCTCCTGGCAAGGAAGCTCCCCTCTTCGGGACACAGGAGGCCACCGTTGTCCACCCCTGTCCAACTCTCCGCCGCGACCGGCTCGGCGGCGCACTCCCGGCTCAGCCGGGGGACACTGTCCGCCGCGGCGATCGCGGTGTGCGTGGCGCAGGTCGCGCTCGCGATACCGGCCGTGCTCAACGGACTGTTCCAGCAGGACCTCGGGACCAGTTCCGCGCAGCTGACCTGGATATCCGACGCGTTCCTCGTGCCGGTGACGCTGCTCGAGCTGACGTTCGGCGTGCTGGGCGACCTCTTCGGGCGCAAGCGGCTGCTGATCATCGGTTCGCTGCTGCTGGTCGTCGGCCAGACGATCAGCGTACTGACGCCGGGCTCCGGCACCGACACCGGGACGCGCGTGCTGGTGCTGTGGAGCGGTCAGATCATCTCGGGCATCGGCGCCGCGGCGATCTTCCCGACGACGCTGGCCATGGTCGCCGCCGGAACGCACACCGCGCGCGACCGCTCGCGGGCCATCTCGATCTGGGCCGCCGCGCTCTCGTCCGGCGGATTCGTCTCGCCGCTGCTCGGCGGCTGGCTCGCGCGCTACGCCTTCGGATCCGACCCGTACGCCACGTGGCGCTGGGGGTTCATCGCGGTGCTCTCGCTGGCCGTCGTCAGCACGGTCGTGTCGATCTTCTGCGCGAAGGACTCGTCCGCCCCGGAAGGGCGCTCGCTCGACTGGCCCGGCCAGATCACGATCGCGATCTCGCTCTTCGCCCTGCTCTACGCGGTCATCCAGGGCCCGACGAGCGGCTGGGGGAGCACCGGCGTGATCGTCGGCTTCGTGCTCTCGGTCGTCTTCCTCGCCCTGTTCGTGGTCGTCGAACGGCGCTCGGCCGCCCCGCTGCTGATCCTGGGCCTGTTCTCGAACCGCGCGTTCGCCATCGCCTCGATCGCGACGGTGATCGGCATGTTCGCCTACCTGGGCACGGCGTACGACACGAGCATCAGGCTCTCGGCGATCCAGGGCTTCACGCCGCTGAAGACCGCGACCGCGTTCCTGCTGCTGAACTCGATGGCGCTGATCCTCACGCCGGTCGTCTCGCGGGTGCTGGAGCACTTCAACCCGAAGTGGACGCTCGGCATCGGCTTCGCGCTGATCGGCATCGGAGACCTCTGGCTCGCCGGGCTGTCGGCGTCGAACCTCTCGATCGCGCCGGTCATCCCGCCGCTCGCGTTCGTCGGCATCGGCTTCGCGTTCTCGCTGTCCGCCGTGACGGCCGTCTCCGTGAACACGGTGCCGAACCGCCTCGCGGGCATGGCGAGCGGCACGACGAGCCTGTTGCGTGACTTCGGGTTCACGCTCGGCCCCGCGGTCATCGGCGCCGTCGCGCTCAGCCGGGCGGCGGCCGAGATCTCGTCCAAGGTCGCCTCCAACCAGGCGCTCGCGACCGCCCTGGCCACGTTCAACTCCTCGGCCGCGTCGGCTCCCGCCGCACAGAAGCCGACGCTCGAGGCGGCGATCGGCGCGGTCAACTCAGGGCCCTTGGGTGCGAACGCGGTGCCCGGCAGCGTCAAGCTGCCGACCGGCCAGACGGTTCCCTTCAACCCGCTCAAGGACGTGGCGTTCAACGCGCTCGACCACGCCTACTCGATCGGCTACATCGTCTGCGGCGCCTGCGCGCTGGCCGCGGCGCTGCTGGCCGTGGTCGGGCTGCGGGGCAACGCGCACGAGTCGCTGATCAGCGAGGAATCGCTGGCGGAGGAGTAGAGGCCAGCGGGGGAGCGGACGGCGGTTCCTTGACGGAGACGCCGCTCCGCTCCTCCTGCGTCAGGATGTTGATGAACGCGAGGATGCGGGCCACGGCGTCGGGGATCGTGACGCCCGCGTCGTGGATGTTCGAGATCAGATTCCGGTCCGCGTCCGTGTGCCCGGGGCGCGGCCGGTACGCGAAGTACGCGGACAGGCTCTCCGCCGTGGCCAGGCCGGGGCGTTCGCCGATCAGCAGGACGACGACCTTCGGATCCAGGACCTCGCCGATGTCGTTCATGATGCCGACGCGGCAGTGGCGCACGAGGATCGGCGTCCCGACGGTCAGACCACCGGCTTCGCAGTGCTCGACGAGGTTCGGCAGCAGTTGCGGGACCTGGGCGCGCACGGCGGCCGAGGAGAGGCCGTCGCCGATCACGAACTGGACGTCGGGCGCGTGACGGCACGTTGCCGCAAGCGCCTCCCGCGAGGAGTCCGAGAGGCGTCGGCCCAGGTCGGGGCGGCGCAGGTACTCCTGCAGGTTGGCGGCCCGGGATCGCGCCGGGACGATCCCGTCGATGCCCAGATCGAGGTCCGCGGGCAACGGCGCCCGGACGGCGTCGCGTGCCGCGGCGTGATCGGCGCGCAGGGCGAGCAGCGCGTGTGTGGGGTACGAGGTTCCGGCGCGGCCCAGATAGAGGCGCGCGGGGGTGACCTCGCGGACCCACGCGGCGGGCGACGAGGCCGGGGGCGACGAGGCGGCGGCCGCGGACGAATCAGGAGTCGACAGGGTCGTCATGCGGCGGCCTGCGCCACGAGTTCGCGGACGGGACGGCCGGAGACGGCGGTCGCGTCGAGTTCGGCGAGCGAGGTCGGCCAGGTCGGCCGAGGGGCCGGGCTTCCGTTCCGGAACAGGCCGTTCGCCTCCAACCACGCCTCGAAGGCCGGGGCCGGGCGCAGGCTCAGCGTGCGGCGCACGGTCGCCACGTCGTGGTAGCTCGTGGTCTGGTAGTTCAGCATCACGTCGTCGCCTCCGGGCACGCCCATCACGTAGCCGCAGCCGGCGGCCGCGAGCAGGACGAGGAGCGCGTCGTTGCTGTTCTGGTCGGCGTTCGCATGGTTCGTATAACAGACGTCTACTCCGGTCGGCACGCCCATGAGCTTGCCGACGAAGTGGTCCTCGAGGCCGGCCCGGGTGATCTGGGTCGCGTCGGCGAGGTATTCGGGGCCGATGAAGCCGACGACGGAGTTCACCAGGAACGGATCGAACAGCCGGGCCACGGCCTGCGCGCGGGCCTCGATCGTGAGCTGGTCGACGCCGTGGTGCGCCTCGGCCGAGAGGGCGCTGCCCTGGCCGGTCTCGAAGTACATCACCTGATCGCCGACGAAATCTCCGGGGCGCGTCGCGTGGTGCGCCAGCACCGCTTCCCGGCCCGCGGCGAGCAGCGCCAGGTCGATGCCGAAGGAGCGGTTCGCGGCCTCGGTTCCGGCGACGGACTGGAAGAGCAGGTCCACCGGGGCGCCCGCGTCCAGCGCGGCGAGCTGCGTCGTGATGTGCGCGAGCACGCTGGTCTGCGTGGGCACGCCGAGCGCCGCGATCAGATCGTGCAGTCCGTGCAGGATCGCGGCGATCGCGCCGACGGACTCCGTAGCCGGGTTCACGCCGAGCATCGCGTCTCCGCAGCCGAAGCCGAGGCCGTCGAGCGCGGAGAGCAGGATGCCGCTCACGTCGTCCGTCGGGTGATTCGGCTGCGCGCGCACGCCGAGCACTCCCGCGCCGCCCATCACGTTGCGGCACCTGGTCTCGACGCGCAGCGGCTTCGTCGCGGCGACGAGGTCGAGGTTGCTCATCAGCTTCGCGCAGGCCGCCGCGATCTCCGGAGTGATCGCCGCCGCCAATCCGGCCGACCAGCGCGCTGCGAAGCCCGGATCGAGCACGGATTCGCGGAACTCGCCGACCGTCAGCGACGCGATCTCGGCGAAGGCCGCCGGATCGGCCGGCCGCGAGACGGCGTCGGTCACCTCGTCCTCGATCAGCGGCGCCGCGACGATCTCGGAGAGGCGCACGTCCGCCAGCGCCAGCTTCGCCGCCACGCGTTCACGCTCGTCCCGGGCCGCGATCCCGGCCAGTTGGTCGCCCGACTTCTCCTCGTTCGCGGCTGCCAGCAGCTCGCGCAGCGACGGGAAGGTGAAGGCCTCGCCGCGGATCACGGCCCGGTACGTCATGCGTCCGCCTTCTCCGTGGCGTCGGCCAGCACGGTCGCGCCGATCTTCTCGTACATGCCCGGCTTGACCGCGCGCAGCACCAGGCCGACCACGAGTCCGAGCACGCCGACGCCGATCACCACGTACGGCGTGATCTGGTAGACGGGGCTGGTCGCGGCGGCGCCGGCGGCGAAGCTCAGGTGGCTGAACAGCAGGTAGACCACGTACACCATGCCGAGCGCGCCGACCGCGGGAGCCAGCAGCGTGCGCCACCAGCTGCGCGTGGCCAGCACCGGCGAGCCCGGTTCGTGCTTGGTGAAGTGGAAGTACCAGATGACCGAGATCGAGCAGATCGCCTGCACCATCAGGATCGCCATCGTGCCCATGATCGCGAGCAGTCCGAACTCGAAGTAGTACGGGACGTCCGGCGCGGCCTTCGTCGGGGCCTGGAACCAGAAGAAGCCGAGCGTGATCGCGAGGGTCACGACCGACTGCAGGATCGAGGCGATGTGCGGCGACTTGTGCGTCGGGTGGGTGCGGCCGAGCGGGGCCGTGACCGGGTGCAGCTCGTCGCGGCCGAACGCGTAGAGGTAGCGCGAAGCCGAGTTGTGGAAGGCCAGCGCGCACGCGAACGAGCCGGTCACGGTCAGCACCATGTACACGTCCTTGGCCCACACGCCGATGAACTTCTGCGTGATGCCGAAGAAGAGGTCGAACGCGTTGCCGGTCGAGCCGTTGGAGATCGCGATCGCCTGCGCGGGGCCGTTGCCGGAGATCGTCATCCACGCGATGAACGTGTAGAACAGGCCGAGCCCGATCACCACGATGAGCGTGGCCCGCGGGATGATCTTGGTGGGGTTGCGCGACTCCTCGCCGTAGACGGCGGTGGTCTCGAAGCCGACCCAGGACCAGAAGGCGAAGAACAGCCCGATCGCCGCGCTGCCGCCCGCGACCGCCTTGAACGCGTTGCCCGGGTTCAGCGACTGGGTCTGCAGGCCCGCGGAGCCGCCGCCGTGGAAGAGCACCGCCAGGCCGAGCGCGGCGAGGATGAGCACCTCGGCGATCAGGAACACGCCGAGCACCTTGCCGGAGATCGAGATGTCGAAATAGCCGAGCCCGGCGATCACGGCGATGCCGACCAGCGCGTACACGATCCAGCTGACCTTCGGCCCGCCGAACGTCTCCACGTCGGTCTTGAAGAAGGACGCGAAGATGCCGATGAGCGAGCCCTCGAACACCATGTAAGCGAGCGTCGCCATCAGCCCCGCGCCGAGCCCCGCCGCGCGGCCGAGACCCCGGGTGATGAAGCCGTAGAACGCGCCCGTGGCCGTCACATGTCGCGCCATCGCGCCGTAGCCGATGGTGAAGACGGCCAAGACCGCGGTGGCGAACAGGAACGCGCCCGGGGTGCCCGCGCCGTTGCCCGAGCCGATCGCGATCGGCAGGTTTCCTGTCATCGCGGTGATCGGTGCCGCCGTGGCCAGCACCATGAAGATGACGCCGATCATGCCGACGGCGTTCTTTTTCAGACTCCCATGGGTCACGGCCGGTGCGGCGGACTCCACGCTCGCGTCGATGGTGCTCAAGGATCACGCCTCTCGGGGCCGAAGTGGACTGCTATTCGTCCAATGTGGGGGCGTGATCGACGCGAACCACGACGCCGCTGTTAAATTCAAGTCACGTCAAACTGTGGAGGATGGGCGACGATGACGTCGACGACCGAGAAGTACCGTGCCGCGCGTGACCTGCTGCAGGAGTCGTCCCGGGACTACGCCGCGGCCGTGGCGCGCTTCTCCTGGCCGGATTTCGGCGATCGCTTCAACTGGGCCGTCGACTGGTTCGACGCGATCGCGCGCGGGGTGAAGCGGACGGCGCTCTGGATCGTCGAGGAGGACGGGAGCGAGGCGAAGTACTCCTTCGACGAGCTCGCGCGCCGCTCCGATCAGGTCGCCGCGCACCTCTCCGCGCACGGGGTAGGCCGCGGGGACCGCGTGCTGCTGATGCTCAACAACCAGGTCGAGCTCTGGGAGTCGATGCTCGCGGTCATGAAGCTCGGCGCGGTGATCCTCCCGACGACGACGGCGTTCGGGCCGACCGATCTCGCCGATCGGATCGAGCGCGGCGGCGTGAAGCACGTGCTCACCAACGCGGCGGACGCGGCCAAGTTCGACGACGTGCCCGGCGACTACAGCAGGTTCGCGGTCGGCGCGGGCGACGTGATCGCGGACGGCTGGATCGCGTATGAGGAGGCCTACACGCTCGACGTGCCGCCGACGCCGCATCCGGGTACGGCGCCCTCGGACCCGCAACTGCTCTACTTCACCTCCGGCACGACCAACAAGCCGAAGCTGGTCGAGCACACTCAGGTCTCGTATCCGGTCGGTCACCTGGCCACGTCCTTCTGGGTGGCCGCGAAGCCCGGCGACGTGCACCTGAACATCTCGTCGCCAGGGTGGGCGAAGCACGCGTGGAGCTGCTTCTTCGCACCGTGGATCGCCGAGGCGACGATCTTCGTCTACAACTACAAGCGCTTCGACGCCGCCGCGCTGCTCGACCAGATCCGGCGCGCCGAGGTGAACACGTTCTGCGCTCCGCCGACCGTGTGGCGGATGCTGATCAAGGCCGACCTCTCCGGCGGCCCGGGAGCGCTGCGCGAGCTGATGTCGGCCGGCGAGCCGCTGAACCCCGAGGTCATGGACCAGGTCCGCGACGCCTGGGGGCTGACGATCCGGGACGGCTACGGGCAGACCGAGCTGCCGCTCGCCGTCGGGAACGTGCCGGGGATGCCGGTCAAGCCGGGCTCGATGGGGCTGCCGCTGCCCGGCGTGCCGATCGTGCTCGTCGACCCGATCTCGGGCGAGCCGGCCGACGAGGGAGAGATCTGCGTCGATCTGGCGCGCCGTCCGATGAGCCTGATGACGGGCTATCAGGGCGACCCGGAGCGCAACGCCGAGGCCATGGCGAACGGCTACTACCACACCGGCGACGTCGCCTCGCGAGACTCCGACGGCTACATCTTCTACATCGGGCGCACCGACGACGTGTTCAAGGCCTCCGACTACAAGATCTCCCCGTTCGAGCTCGAGAGCGTGCTCATCGAGCACCCGGCCGTCGCCGAGGCGGCCGTGGTCCCGGCCGCGGACGAGTTGCGGCTCGCGGTCCCCAAGGCGTACGTCGCGCTGGCCGCCGGATACGAGCCGACGCGGGAGACCGCGGGTGAGATCCTGAAGTACGCGCGCGAGCACCTGGCGCCGTACCAACGCGTCCGCCGGATCGAGTTCTTCGAGCTGCCGAAGACCATCTCGGGCAAGATCCGGCGCGTTGACCTGCGCGGACGCGAGGAGCGCGCGGTCGGCGGGCACGAGGAGCTGCGCGAGTGGCGGGACGAGGAGTTCCCCGAGCTGCGCGGCTGACGTCCGCTTTGAGCGATCTTGCCGCCGTTCACCGCGCGCCCGGGTGACAATGCTGAGGTGAGAGCACTGTCACCTTCCGAGGCCGAGAAGCGCCGCGGGCTGCGCCGGATGAAGGCCGTGGCCACGGCCGCGCTGGCCGTCGCGACCGTGGTGTACGTCGTCGCCCGCTGGCAGTCCGGGCGCGGCGCGGGCTGGGCCGGCTACGTCGAGGCGGCCGCGGAGGCCGCGATGATCGGCGCGCTCGCGGACTGGTTCGCGGTCACCGCGCTCTTCCGGCGCCCGCTCGGCCTGCCGATCCCGCACACCGCGATCATCCCGCGGCGCAAGGAGGTGCTCGGCCGCTCGCTCGGTGAGTTCGTCGGGGAGAACTTCCTGTCCGAGTCGGTCGTCCGCGGCCGGCTGCGCGCGGTCGGCCTCTCCGCGCGGCTCGGCGCCTGGCTCGCCGACCCCGCGCACGCCGAGCGGGTGGCCCGCGAGGCGGGCGGCATGATCCGCGGCGCGCTGTCAGTGCTCGACGACGACAAGGTGCGCCAGACGCTCACCGACGCGATCACCCGCCGCCTCGAGGCCGTCCCCGCCGGGCCGCCCGCCGGACGCCTGCTCTCCCGCTACGTCGAGGCGGACGCGCACCGGCCGGTCGTGGACCTGCTCGCGCAGCGCGCCGTGGACTGGCTGGTCGACCACCCGGAGGCGATCGAGCTGGCCGTGGAGAGCGAGGCGCCCGGCTGGACCCCGCGCTTCCTCGACGAGCGGCTGGCCCGCCGCGTGCACCGGGAGCTGCTGCGGGTGGCCCGGGCCGTGCGCGACGACCCGCACCACGCCGCCCGCCGCGCCGTGGACGCGTACCTCGCCAAGCTCGCCGACGATCTGGCCAAGGACCCCGAGGTGATGGCCAGCGCCGAACGCTTCAAGAACGAGCTGCTCACCCACCCGGCCACCCAGGGCGCCGCGGTCTCCGCATGGGCGGCGCTGCGCCGGATGATCCTGGAGGGCTTCACCGAGGAGGACGGCGACCTGCGCGGCCGGCTCGCCGAGGCCGCCCGCTCGCTCGGGCAGCGGCTGACCGAGGACCCGCGCCTGCGCGAGCGGGCGGACGGCTGGGTCGAGAGCGCCGCGGTGTACGTGGTCTCCACGTACCGCAGCGAGATCACGGCCCTGATCACCGACACCGTGAACGCCTGGGACGGCGAGGAGACCTCCCGCAAGATCGAGATCCAGATCGGCCGCGACCTGCAGTTCATCCGGATCAACGGCACCGTGGTCGGCGCGCTGGCCGGACTCCTGATCTACACGCTGACCAGGCTGTCCGGCCTGCACTGACCGGGGTGCGCGGAGTGGGGTGTGCTGGCTGGAGTGTGCTGACCGAGGCGCGCCGACGGGGCGCCCCGGCGCGCTCCGCCGCCGTCTCCGTGACCGTCGAAGTGACCGCCACCGTGACCGGCCTGGCGGCCCGGGCTGCTCCGCCCCCGGATCCGGCTAGCCGATGAAGCGCTGGTGCCAGAGGCTGAAGCGCTGGATCGGGTCGCCGTCGATGTTCCAGGGCCAGGGGGTGACCAGTCCGCCGAGCCGGTGGAACACGGGACCCGCGTTGTCCGAGCTGCTGGTGCGCAGCAGCGCGTAGGCCAGCAGGTTGAGGTCGGCGATCGCCGCCGCGTGCTCGAACGCGCCGGGCTGCATCCACTCGTGGCGGGCACGTTCGAGCATCCCGGCGATCATGGGCTGCCGGAACGCCTCGTCGGCCGTGATCGCGGCCGGACCACCCGCCGCGAGCGCGCGCCGGTAGCGGCGCAGCTCGGCTTCGAGCGGCAGGGCGGCCACCGGCGACGCCGCCGGGGCGGCCGCGGCCACCGACCCGACGAAATCGCGCACAGCCGTCTGCGAGCCGCACTCCTCGGCGGAGAGGTAGCCGAGCAGTTCCAGGTGGCCCGTGCGGCTCCACGGGTCCCGGGCGCGCATCTCGTCCCACATCGGCTCGACCTCGGCCCACGGCCGACGCCGTTGCCGCAGCAGGCCGAGCGCGACGACCCACGGCAGGCTGTCGTCCGGCCGCAGAGTCGCCGCGACCCGGCAGTCCTCGAGCGCGTCGTCGAGATCCTGCGGAGCCCCGCCGCCGACGGCGCCCGCAGCCCGCGCCGCCGCCAACCGCGTCCACGCGGTCAGAATGCGCGCGTCGGCGTCCTGCGGACTCGTCTGCCGCCAGCGCCGCGCCGTGGTCCCGCCCTGCTCGGCGAGCACGGCGAAGCGAAACGCGCGCCGATCGTCGCTCTGCCCCTTCTCCTGCAGCAACTGCTCGACGAGCGCGACGTGATAGTCGACGATCGTGCTGCCACGCGCCGGTCCGTTGATGATCTTGCGGGTCTTGCTGAGCGCCTGATCGTCGAGATCCGGGGCCAGTCGTGGAGCCAGGGTCCTGCTTCGGCGGCTCAATAGCGCCATCGGCCTACCTCTCAGCTACGTACGGGGAGCACGATGCTACACAGAGATTGCCGTCCAGGTGACGGCGTGTCCATCTCGATTCGGTTTCCAGCGATACTCCGGAGAACAATTCCGGTGAGAGGGGGGCGCCGGATGATCAAGAAGGGGTGTGGGCAGGGGTGCTTTCGGTGGTCTGTGTACCGGTATGCCGGTCGTCGGCAGGGGGTGTGGGGGAGGTGGGCGGCGGTGGTGGATGTCGGTACGCTGCTTCGGGTTCGAGGTGGAGGTCTCGTCGTGCTCGCCGGTCTGTGTCCGGTGTTCGTGGGCTGGATTGCTTTGCGTTACCCACCCGCCCGCCCCGGTCCCAGCGTGGCCGGGTCGCGTCGGCTGCCTGCGGTGGAGACTCGGAACCGGCGTGTGGGGCTGGAACGAGATCGGTGCCCGGTAAGAAGAATGGCACGTCTACCTCGGTGAGAGCCTCGACGATGCACTCAGGCACCTTGTCCTCGGCGTCCGGATACCCCACCCCCGCGAGAGTCGCCATGGCCATCCCGTCGTGACCAGCGCCTAGCACCTCGCACGCAGCGCGTACTACGTCCGCCGCACGGGCGCAGCGCGCCACTCCTCGGCTGCTTCCAGCAGGTTCGCGATCGACTCATCGAGCATCATGCAGACATGGTGTTGGGCCTAGATCTCAGTGAACTGTTCCGTGTAACGGTGTCTCGCGCGGTGTAGGCGCCGGCGGGGGCGGTCAGCTTAGACCGCAGTGCGTTCTGGCCCGTCGCGCCACAGGCTGTCGGCGGAGCCGGACGCGAGCCGGTCGGCGTACAGGGCGACTTTCGCCTGAATCACGTCCAGTGCTTCCTGCAGGTCGGCCATCTGTTGCCGCACTTTCGCCTCGTGCCGGCGCAGGATCTCGAAGCGTTCGGCCTCGTTGCCCGCGCCCTGCCGAGCCAGCTCCGCGTACCGGCGGATGTCCGGCAGTGACATCCCGGAGGAGCGCAGCTTCGCGCAGACCTTCAACCAGCCGACGTCCTGCTCGGTGAACACACGTCGGCCTGCCGCATTGCGGCGCGCGGCGAACAGCCCTTCCTGCTCGTAGAACCTCAGCGTGTGCGCCGAGAGGCCGATCTGCGCACTGACCTCGCCAATGGTCAACAGCGTCTCCGGGGCAGTGGTCATAAGGCCAGTGTACGAGCTTGACTTCGAGTCGACTCGAAGTCATACCGTCGAGGCGACATACCGACGGAAGGGAACACAGTGGCCAGAACATGGTTCATCACCGGCACCTCGTCAGGCTTCGGCCGAGGACTCACCGAGCAACTGCTCGCTCGCGGCGATCGGGTCGCCGCGACACTGCGCCGCCCGCAGGCGCTCGACGAGCTTCGCGCCGCTTATCGCGATCGTCTCTGGGTGGCCCGGCTCGACGTGACCGACCGCGACCAGGTCCGGCGCGTGGTGGACGAGGCGTTCGCGGCCCTCGACACGATCGATGTGGTGGTCAACAACGCCGGGTTCGGAATTCTCGCCTCAGTCGAGGAAGCCACCGGCGAGCAGATCCGGCAGGTCATTGACACGAACCTGCTCGGCTCGATCGACGTGATCCGGGCCGCGCTGCCGCACCTGCGTGCCCAGGGGCACGGCCGTATCCTGCAGGTCTCCACCGCGGGCGGCCAGACGGCGTATCCGAGCTTCGGCTACTACCACGCGTCCAAGTGGGGCATCGAAGGATTCTGTGAGGCTGTCGCCCGCGAGATCGAGCCGTTCGGCATCGGGTTGACCATCGTCGAACCCGGCGCGACGCCCACCGGATTCGGGAATGCGCTCGCCACCGCGCCGGCCATGCCCGAGTACGATCGGACACCGGCCGGTGAGATCCGGCGAGCCGTCGCGCAGGGCACTTTCCAACTGGTCAACGACCCGGTGAAGATCACCCGCGCGATGATCGATCTCGTCGAGAGCGGCGAGGCGCCCCTGCGGCTGCCCCTCGGTCCCGACACCTACAACCACGTGCGGGCCTCCCTCGTCGCGCGCCTGGCCGAACACGACGCGCACCGCGAAGCCGCGCTGTCCGTCGTTCGCGATGACATCGCGATATCCGGACGGTAGAACGCTACCCGGTGCAGCCGCCGGGCAGAGGGCGGTCGTGCTCGAGGTGGAGCAGGACGAGTGCGGCCTTGGCGATCGCGCCGATCCGGGTGGGGCTGAGGCTGACCTGCTGCAGGGCCGCGAAGGTCTCCTTGAGTAGTGCGTTCGCGCGTTCGCCCACGCCGTGCACGCCGCGGATGACCTTGTTATACGTGGTCTGCGATTCAGTCAGCTCCCCGCCTTCGGGTCTTTTGAACGGGTGGCGGATCGCCGGGGACAAGTTGAGGTAGCCGAGGTCGGTGAGCGTAGGTACCCGCTCGTGTAGCCGGTCGTAGGAGGTTGTCTTGCCGCTGCGGTTGTCCGCGGCAAGCTGGGTGTTCTTCTCGGTTCTCGCATCCGACGACCTGTACGTTTCGCCGGGAGACGTCGAGGTGTTCCAGCAGGAGTGCGCGTTGTGGCGCGCGAACCTCGACGTCGTTGCGGCGGGCGTGGATCCCGGCAATCCGCGGAGTGTCTATGGTGTGGTCGTCGATGGTCGGATCGAGCGACGTGAGCCTGACGATCCTCACGCGGCTTTCGTGCAGACCGTTTCTCAGCGGCTGGCGACCATTGAGGCTGCGGCTGAGCGCGCTCGTGTGATGGGCGCGGGTGCAGTCATTTGGTGAAGTCTGCCTGGACGGCAGCAGGCAGAGGGGTAGCTGGGGCCGGGTGATGGCCGTCGAGGGGGTCGTCCGGCTCTGCACGGTACAGCGTCGCGAGGGCGGGGCTACTTCGCGCGTCGGCCGATGTTGGCTGCGTGGGCTTCCTGGGCGTCCTGCAGTTCTGCATAGCGGTTCCGCTTCGCTTGCTCGCGTCGATACACCTTCTCGCCGTTGGACGACCGGATCGTCCTCGTGATCAGCACTGCGGGGATGATCAGCACCCAGTACGAGAAGAAGTAGTGGCCGCCTCGGAAGCTGAAGGTCAGGTAGAGCCCGTAGCAGAAGGACGCGATGCCGAGTACGACGTTCACGGCTGCCCAGAAGCGGGACTTCCCGCGCAGGGGGCCGAGCACGATCATGGTGAGGCCGCCGAGCATCAGCAGGATGCAGCACCAGGAGAATTCGGCGTGGTTGGCGAAGTCTAGGTTTCCCACGGTTCCCCCGGCGGTGAGTCATCAGGTTGCGATCGCGGTTCGGCAGCTGAAGCTACTCGACGCTGCCGCGAGCCTGCAACCGCGGTACCGGAGCTCGTACAGCATGGCGAATCGGTCCACCCGGGTGGCGGGAGCGGCGCGAGCGATTGAGCGCTGGACAATGCGCCGGCCGGGGACCCGTCGCCGCGACGACGGGTCCCCGGCCGGTATCGACGGGCAGAGAGCAGACGAGCAGCCGAGCTGTGGCTCAGAAGCCGCCCGTCCCGTTGGGAGTCCCCAGGCCCGTCGGGCCGTCGTAGCCGGTCTCGGCGGTGCAGAGGTAGGCGGGGGTGCAGGTGGAGGTGGAGCCCGAGGTCACGTCGTTGAGGGTGGACGCGGAGTCGTGGCTGTAGGGGTAGGAGCCATAGGTGATCGAGGCGGTGTTGCCCGCGAGGGCGTAGACGGAGGCGATGATGGGGGAGGCGGCGCTGGTGCCGCCTACCTGGACCCAGCCGTCGGCGCCGGTGACCAGGCCCAGCGAGATCAGGAAGTCGCACCAGGAGCTGCTGCCGCAGCTGTTCGCGGTGTCGTAGACGGCCACGCCGGTGGCGGGGTCGGCCACGGCTGAGACGTCGGCGACGATGCGCTTGCCACATCCCGCCGGCAGGCTGAGGCTGGTCTGCCAGCTCGGCTGGGTCTCGTACGCCGAGCAGCCGGAGCCGGTGCCCTCGGTGGACGAGGTGGACCAGACCGACTCGGTCCAGCCGCGCGCGTTCGAGGCCGTCTTGAGGCTGGTGCCGCCCACCGCGGTCACATACGGGGAGGCCGCGGGCCACAGGGCGCCGTAGCCGCTGTCGCCGGAGCTGGCGGTGATGGCTATCCCGGAGTGGTTGAAGGCCGCGTCGTCCGCGGTCTCGGTGGAGGACTCGGTGCCGCCCCAGCTGTTCGAGACGGCCACGACGCCGCTGGTCGCGGCGGCGGTGTTCTCGGCGGCGTCCAGGTCGGACTCGTTGGCCGAGGCGGCCTCGACCAGCAGGATGTGGCAGCTCTGGCAGATCGCCGAGACCATGTCGAGGTCCAGCGACTCCTCCTCGGCCCAGCCGTAGTCGGTCGAGGGCAGCG
>DASTAE010000096.1:0-17568 GCA_035712985.1 Actinospica sp. | reverse complement strand
CTAGAGCGCGGGGATCGGCAGGCGGACCTCGAAGCGGCAGCCGTGATCCACGTTGCGCACGTCGACCTCGCCCGCGTGCGCCTCGACGATGCCGCGGACGATCGCGAGTCCGAGCCCGGCGCCCGCCTGCGGCTCCGGGGTGCGCGCCTTGGTGCCGCGCCAGGCGACCTCGAAGACGCGGTCGAGGTCGTCGACCGGGATGCCGCCGCAGGCGTCGGTGATCGCGAGGACCGCGTAGTTGCCGTGGTCCGCGGCCTCGACCCGGACCGCGCCGTCGTGCGGCGTGTGCCGGATCGCGTTGGCCACCAGGTTCGTCAGGGCCCTGGAGACCTCGCCGACGTCGACGCAGACGCTGCGGCCGGTGCGCACGTCGGCGAACAGCCGCACGCCGCGGGCGCGGGCCAGCGGATCGGCGCCGACCACGGCCTCGTCGATGAGGTCGGCCAGCGGGATGTGCTCCAGGCTCAGCCGCAGGGCCCCGGCGTGGATCCGGGAGAGCTCGAACAGGTCGTCGACCATGCCGGTCAGCCGGTCCACCGACTGCCTGATCCTGGTGTGGTACATCGCGGGGTCCTCGGCGACGTCGTCCTCGAGCGCCTCGGCCATCGCGCGCAGTCCGGCGAGCGGGGTGCGCAGGTCGTGCGAGACCCAGGCGACCAGTTCGCGGCGGGACCGCTCCATGGCCCGCTCGCGTTCGCGGGATTCGGCCAGGCGCTGCGCGGTCGAGGCGAGTTCGCGGCGCAGGGCGTCGAACTCGCCGGTGGACAGCGTGCCGTTGGAGGCCGCGGACGCGGCGTGCCGCGGGGCCGCGCCCGACTGCTCGTCGCTGCCGAGCCGGTGCAGGGCGACGCGCAGGGCGCGGCTGTCCCTGCTCACGCTGCGGGCCAGCAGCACGGCCATGGTCAGGGCCACGACGCCGCTGGCGATGCAGACCACGATCATGACCCCGAAGTCGTGGTCGGACAGGAACATCGCCTGCGCGGTCGCCAGCACGCCGGCGGCCATCGCGCACACCACGGTCATGGCGAGGGCGAACAGCTTCAGCCAGACGGCGCGGCCGCGCAGCAGCCTGATGGCGAGCAGGCCGAGGCAGCCCACGGCGATGGCGCAGCCGCCGGCGATCAGGATGATCTGGATGATGTCGCTCACGCGGATTCTCCATCCTGCGACTGTCCGAATCCGGGGGTGTCGCGCTCGGCGTCGGCGGGGTCGTCGAGCCGGTAGCCGACGCCCCAGACGGTGACCAGGTAGCGGGGGACCGCGGGGTCGGGCTCGATCTTCTCGCGCAGCCGCCGCACGTGGACGGTGACGGTGGACTGGTCGCCGTACTCCCAGCCCCACACCTGGTGCATGAGCTCGGCCCGCGTGTAGACCTGGCGGGGGTGGGCGAGCAGGAAGGCGAGCAGGTCGAACTCGCGCACGGTGAGGTTCAGCAGCCGGCCGTCGCAGCGCGCCTCGTGGCGGGTCTGGTCCACCTCCAGCGGGCCGTGCCGCAGCACCTCGGCGGTGTCCGCGACGCGCGGCGCCCGGTCGGAGCGGCGCAGCACGGAGTGCACCCGCAGGGCGAGCTCGCGCGGGCTGAAGGGCTTGGTGACGTAGTCGTCGGCGCCGAGTTCGAGGCCGAGGATGCGGTCCTGCTCGCTGGTGCGGGCGGTCAGCATGATCACGCTGACCGGGCCGAGCCGCCTGATCCGGCGGAAGACCTCGAAGCCGTCGTAGCCGGGCAGCATCAGGTCGAGCACGACCAGGTCGGGCAGCCGGGTCTGGGCCGCGGCGACCGCCGTGGGGCCGTCGTTGACGAGCCTCACCTCGAGCCCGGTGCGGTGCAGGTAGGCGGCGACGACCTCGGCGACGGTCGGATCGTCGTCGACGACCAGGACGTCCGCGGCCGTCTCACGCGGTGCGGGGATCACGTGTCCTGCGCCTCCTTCTCTTCCTCTTCGTCGACCGATTCGTCATCCGTGCCGTCGTCCGTGCCGTCGTCCGTGCCCTCGTCCAGCGGGGCCCGGCGTCGGCGCCGCCGGGCCGCGTCGACGCCGCCGTAGAGAACCGTCACCGCGACAAGCACGGCCAGCAGCACCGTGAGGTTCAGTGCGTAGTCCAGCGGGAGCACCGTCCGGTTGCGGTTCAGCCCCTGCCGAAGCAGCGCGGGGATGCTGATCAGCACCAACGATCCGCCGATGAGCAGCAAGGCCGCAAGCCTTCCGCGCCATCGGGCGTCGGTGAACCGGTACGCGATCGCTCCCAGAACGAACACGACGGGCGCCAGCAGGAAGTCGTGGCCGATCACACCGCCGATCAGCCACTGACCGACGGCCGCGCGATCGCGGATCTCGTGCTCGGTGAACAGGCCGTGCACGCCGTAGCCGAGCACGAGGACGCCGAGCCCGCCGAGCGCGAGCCGCATCCTCTTCGCCGCCGTCATAGCTGAATCATCTCCAGACGCGTGACCCACTTGGTCTGCAGCACGCCGGGCCGGGCGGGCGCGATCACGCGGGCCGGGTAGCCGTGGTCGATACTCAGCGTCTCGCCGTTGAGCCGCAGGGCGAGCAGCGTGTCCGGGTCGCTCGCGTACTCGTGCTGCATCACGCTCTGCCCGTAGCCGACCTTCTCGAGCGAGATCACACGGATCGCCGAGCCCGCCGGGATGCCGGCCTTCGCGAGCAGGTCGCGGATGCGCACGCCCTCCCAGTCGGCGTCCACGGACCAGCCCTCGACGCAGGCGATGGGCAGCCGCGCGCGGTACTGCGGCAGGGCGGCGAGCTCCGCGCGGGTGAGCCGGTAGGGCCTGGGCCCGTCGACCTCGAGCGCCCAGTCGGGGTCGAACGCGCTCCGCACGACGCCGGCCTGCGACGCGGTGCGGTTGATCGGCACTTCCTGCGGCCCGTCGTGCGGGCTGCGCACGCCGAGGAGGTCGAGGAAGCGCAGCGAGGTGACGGACTGGCCGATGGTGGTGGCCGTGACGGCGAGCACCGCCAGCGCGGTCGAGCCGACGAGCACGCGGCGGCTGACCGTGCCGGGGTTCCGGGCCGCGGCGCCCGTCGCCTCGTCCGCCTCCGTGGCCGCGGTGGCCTCGGCGGCCTCGGCGGCCCGATTCCGCAGCCCGCGCGCGATCGCGGGGGCCTTGACCGCGAGGTGCAGCAGCAGCGCCCCGACCGTGATCCAGGCGACCCAGTAGTGGGCCGGGACGAAGGGGAAGTGCCACGGGTACCACTGCGCGATGTTCTGGATGCCGGTGACCAGCTCGAACACGGCGCCGGCGATCAGCACCAGGATCGACAGGCGCTCGAGGCCGTGCAGCACCGACTCGACCGGCGGCCAGGAGAACAGCTTCGGGTAGACCGTCCACAGCTTCACGAGCAGTAGCGGCACGCAGGCGAGGCCGGTGGCGACGTGCAGGCCCTGGGTGAAGCGGTAGAACCATACCGGGTGCGTCGGCAGCGGCAGCCAGGACGGCGGTACCTGCTGTTGCAGCAGGTGGCTGAGCAGGCCGGTGGCGAAGCAGATCGCGAAGGCGACGCCGAGCGCCGTCCCGATCAGCGAGGCGGTCCGCTCGTCGTGCAGGTCGGGCCGGAACGCCCCTTCGCGCAGCGGCCCGCGCCGCATCCACCGGGGCGGGGTCGGAAAAGTGGCCATGCACCCATCGAACCGCCTTCCGGGGCCGCGGCGGGGCAGTGACGTCTTACGAAGCCCTTACGGCTCTCACCAGGTCTTACGAAGCCCTTACGGGTGCCCGGCGGGCGGCGCTCCGCGGCGGCGCGGCTGGGAGGGTGTTTCGCATGCTGCGATGGTTACGTCCGCTCTGCACCGCCCTCGTCCTGGCGGCGCTGACCTACACCGTCTACCGCGTCATCCACCCGGGACCGGGTTCCGGCTGGGTCCGCCAGGGGTTCGTCATCGCCTCCTGGGTCCTGTTCGCCGCCGCGGCCTGGCTGGTGCGCAGGACCCCGCTGCGCGCGGCCGTGCCGCTGATCCTGCTCGGCGGCCTCGCCGTCCAGATCGCCGCCGTCACCGGGCCGCCGATCAGCAGTGACGACCTCTACCGCTACGTGTGGGACGGCCGGGTGCAGGCCGCCGGGATCGACCCGTACTCGTACGTGCCCGCCGCGCCGCAACTGGACTTCCTGCGCGATCCCGGGCTGTGGCCCGACCGCGTCACCCAGTGGTGCGTGCAGGCGGGCATCCCCAACCCCGGCGCGCCGGGCACCCTCACGCCGGGCTGCACCCTCATCAACCGGCCGGCCGTGCACACCATCTACCCGCCCGTCGCGCAGGCCTACTTCTATCTGGTGCACGTCGTGTGGCCGAGCGGCGGATACCGGTCGATCCAGTACGCCGCCGTGATCGTCTCGCTGATCACGGCGCTCGCCCTGCTGCGCGTCCTGCGCCGCGCCGGGCTCGACCCGCGCTCGGCGGCGCTGTGGGCCTGGTGCCCGGCCGTGGCCACCGAAGCGGCCAACAACGGGCACATCGACGTGCTCAGCGCGCTGCTGGCCGTCTGCGGACTCGGCGTGCTCGCCCGCGCGCGCAGCACCGGCGCCGCGGTCCGGGGCGGAGTGCTGCTGGGGCTGGCGGCCGCGACCAAGTTCATCCCGGTCCTCGCCGGGCCGGGCACGCTGCGCCGCAGACCGTTCGTGGTGATCGCCGCGGCGGGCGCGGCGTTCGTGACCGTCTACATCCCGCACGTGATCGCGGTCGGCGGCAAGGTCATCGGGTACCTCCCCGGCTACCTCCAGGAGGAGGGGTACGACAGCGGGAACCGGTCCGTGCTGATCGACCTCCTCGTGCCGGACAAGTACTCCACCGTCGTCGCCGCCCTGGTCATCGCGGTCACGGCGTACCTCGCCTACCGCACCTCGGATCCCGACCGCCCGTGGCGCGCCGCGACGGTCGTGACCGGGACCGCGCTGCTGGCCACCACGCCGGAGTTCCCCTGGTACTCGCTGCTGCTCGTCGCCCTGGTCGCGCTGGACGGCCGCTTCGAGTGGCTGGCGGTGGCCGCGGCGATCTCGACCTCGACGATCTGGCACGACGTCACCGGGGCGCCGCTGCCGAACATCCGCGCCGGATACGGCGTCGCGCTCGTCGTGGTCCTGGCCGCGACGGCGCTGCGCCGGATCGCCCGCACCCGCCGGGGGAGCGGATCAGCCCACATACCCACTCAGCCCGCCGAAAGGATCCCCATGGACCAGTCGTCGCTCGTCGACGTCGTGCTCCCGTGCCTCGACGAGGCCGCCGCCCTGCCCTACGTCATCTCCCGCCTACCCGAGGGCTACCGCGCCATCGTGGTCGACAACGGCTCGACCGACGGCTCCGCGCGGATCGCCGCCGACCTCGGCGCGCTCGTCGTGCACGAGCCCAAGCGCGGCTTCGGAGCCGCCTGCCACGCCGGCCTGCTCGCGGCCAAGGCGCCGGTGGTCTGCTTCTGCGACTGCGACGGATCGCTCGACCCCGAGCAGTTGCCGCGCGTGGCCGGGCCGGTGATCGCCGGAGAGTCGGACCTCGTACTCGGCCGGCGTCGGCCCACCCGCGCCGGGGCCTGGCCGCCGCACGCCCGCGTCGCCAACTGGGTGCTCGCCCGGCGCCTGCGCCGCGCCGGGATCGACCTGCGCGACCTCGGCCCGATGCGGGCCGCCCGCCGCGAGGAGCTGCTCGGCCTCAGCCAGCGCGACCGCCGCTCCGGATACCCGCTCGAGACGGTGCTCGCCGCCGGACGCGCCGGCTGGACGATCACCGAGACGGACGTCGACTACGCGCCGCGCTCCGGGAAGTCGAAGGTCACCGGCACCGTCTCCGGCACGGTGCGCGCCGTGCGCGACATGAACCGGGTCTGGAAGGAGCTGGCCGCGTGAGCACCGTGATCGTCATCGCGAAGGCCCCGGTGCCGGGGCGTGTCAAGACCCGATTGTGCCCGCCGTTCACGCTCAAGGAGGCGGCCGCGCTCGCCGCCGCCGCGCTGACCGACTCGCTCACCGTGGCCGCGGCGACCCGCGCGGAGAATCGGCTGCTGGTCCTCGACGGCGAACCGGACCTCGACCTGCGCAACGCCTTCCTCAGCCGCGGCTTCGTGCGCCGCCCGCAGGCGCCCGGAACGCTCGACGTCCGCCTGGCCGCGGCCTTCGCCGAGGCCGCGCGCCGCGACCAGGGACCGGCCGTGCTGATCGGCATGGACACCCCGCAGGCCAGCCCGGCGGTGCTCGACGACGCCTTCGCCGCGTTGGCCGGCGGGCGGGACGCCGCCTTCGCCCCCGCCGAGGACGGCGGGTTCTGGGCCCTCGGCCTGCGCGAACCGGGCCACCCGCGCACCCCGGGGCTGCTGCTCGGCGTCCCGATGTCGAGCCCGGACACCGGAGTCGTCCAGCAGCGGCGGCTCGAGGAGGCCGGCCTCGACGTGCTGCGCCTGCCGATGCTGCGCGACGTGGACACCGCGGCCTGCGCCTACGCCGCGGCCCAGGCGGGACCGGACACCGCCTTCGCCCGAAGACTCGCGAAGATCGGCGTCAGGACCCTGAATGCTTGACACCTCCACGGCCACCTGGTCGGGCCAGACCGCGTCGGACTACGAGCGCGCCCTGTGGCAGAGCCTGTCCGGACCGGCCGACCCGATCACCCTGCACGGTCAGGACGGCTTCGTCATCCGCCTGGAGGTCGGCCGCTACGCGGGCCGTGCCGACCCCGTCGACCGGCATCTGCTCGAGCACTGCACCGGACCCACCCTCGACATCGGCTGCGGTCCCGGCCGGCTCGCCGCCGAACTCGCCCGGCGCGGGGTGCCGGCCCTCGGCGTGGACATCACCCCCGTCGCGCTGCTGCTCGCCCGCGCCTCCGGCGCCACCGTCCTCGGCCGCTCCGTGTTCGACCGGCTGCCCGCCGAGGGCCGCTGGCCGCACGCCCTGCTGATCGACGGGAACATCGGGATCAGCGGCGACCCGGCCCACCTGCTCGAACGCATCAAGGCCGTGCTGCTCCCGGTCGGCGCGACGCTGATCGTCGAGACCACGCCGCACGAGACCGACGAGCGGCACCGGCTGCGTCCGGTGGGCGGAGCCGGCCCCGCGGGCCCGGCGATCCCGTGGGCCAGGATCGGGCCGGGGGCCCTGGGCGCCCTCGCCGAGCCGATCGGCTACCGGGTCACCGCCGACTGGCGCTTCGGCGGCCGCCGCTTCGTGCACCTCGGCACCTGAGCCGCCGCATGCATACGCCGGGGCCGCCGCCTCGTGACGAGACGACGGCCCCGGCGCCGGTTTCCGGCTAGGTCAGCCGGTGGTCACGGCGAAGATGTGCATCGCCGCGGTGTTGGAGTCGACGTAGCTGCTGACGTCGGGCAACGTGATCGACGCGACCGTCTTGGACGAGTCGATCGGAACCGTGGTGGCGTACACGTACATGGTGATCGACTGCGCGCCGCCGCTGTTGCTGTTGCGGTAGCTCATCGTCGCGACCGCCGTCTCGGCGGCGCTGGGGCCTCCTGCCCAGTCGCTGGAGTTCAGCGTCTGGGTGGTCGACGTGCCGTCGGTGTACGTGATGGTGATCGGGCCGGAGGTCGTGCCGTTCGTGGAGGACTCGAGCAGACCGAGCTTGCTCGCTCCGCTCGAGCCGGCGACCAGCATGGTTTGTCCGGCGGCGAGGATGTCGTCATCGGCGCACGAGGCGGTGTTCGGCCAGGTGAAGCTCAGGCCGTCCGCGCTGACGGTGCCTCCCGGCTTCAGGCCCGCGGCCGCGAGGGCGGTCGACGAGTACGTGTACCCGTCGCCGTCGAAGTCGCCGCACGAGGCCGTGGCGCTGTCATCGGAGACGCCGACGTTGTCGAAGTAGTCGCTCATCGTGGCGGTGGGACTGATCGCCAGCAGCGGGCTGGCGGAGACCTCGCCCGCGTTGTCGATCACTGATACGGACGCCGGAGTGCCCGCCCAGACGTGGTACTGGCCGTTCGTCCCGCTCGGGTTCGGCACGGTGAAGGTGATCGCCGTGTCGCTCCAGCTGTCGACGGTCAGGGCCGGGGTGCTGCCCGCGGCGCCCCAGGTCGTGCCGTTGTCGGCGAAGGAGACGTAGCCGTTGCCCTGGGTCGCGCCGAAGCCCGAGCCGTCGATCGTCACCTGCTGTCCCGCCTTGGCCGTCGCGGCGCTGAGCGAGGCGACGACCGGGCCGGTCGGGGCCGTGGTCGAGGTGCCGATCGAGAAGATGTGCTCGTCGGCGGCGACCGTGCCGGAGGGCAGGGTCACGCCGGTGAGCGTCTTGGCCGGGTCGACCGGCACCGCCGTGTAGAACACGTCGGTGGCGACGGTCTGCTGGCCGTTGGCGCAGCCCGACGCGCAGTTCCGGTAGCTGGTGGTGGCCGCGATCGCGTTGCCGTACGCGGGCTTGCTGGAGCCGGCGTTCAGCGTCCAGTCGCTCAGCCCCAGCCAGTAGGTGCTGGTGCTGCCGTCCGAGTAGTGCAGCGTGAGCGGCGCGCTGACCGGGCCGTTGGTGGCGGAGCCGAGGAACGCGAGGGTCCGCGTCCCGGCGGCGGCCCGCACCGTGACGGTCTGGCCGTTCGGAACGGTGTTGTCCGGGAAGCCGGCCGTCGGCAGCGGCCAGTCGAAGCTGACGCCGTCGACCGTCTTGCTCTGCCCGGCGGTGAAGCCGTCCGCGGCCAGCGCGGCCGAGGAGTAGCTGTACCCGTCGCCGTCGAAGTCCGCGGTGGCCTCGTCCGTGCTGTCCGAGATGCCAACGTTGTCAAAGGTCGACAGCAGGCTGCCCGGCGTGGTGACCAGGACGGTCTGGTTGAGCGTCTGCGTCGCCCCGGTGCTCTCCGTGGTCAGCGTGACGGGCGCGTTGTAGAAGTTCTGCGTGGTGCCCGCGGCCGCCGAGACGGTCAGCTTGGCCGTTCCGGTGCCGTGCGGCGGGACGGTGATCGTCGTCGAGCTCGGCGAGATCGTGACCCCGGCCGGCGCCGTGATCTTCACCTTGACGCGCTGCGTGCTGCCGGTGGCGTTGTCCGCGCCGACGCTGATCGTGCCGGAGCCGCCGGGGGCGACGGTCGCGGTCTGGTCGGCCAGCGAGCCCACCGTCGCCGAGATGCCCGAGGTGTAGGAGGGCGGCGCGTCCTGCGGCGCGCTGCCCCAGCTCGTCGGCTTCGCGCTGAGCGTCCAATCCAGGGTGGCGCCCTTGCTCAGCGTGCTGTAGTTCGTGTAAAGCTTCTGATCCGCCTGGCCGTTGATCTTCAACGAGCTGACGTAGTACTCGTTGGCGGCGTTCGGCGCGTTCACGGTGACCTTGTGTCCATTGGACAGCGAGATCGTCTCGTGCGCGAACCCGGGGCTGCTCATCAGCAGCGTGCCCGAGCCCGGGTTCTCCGGGTAGAGGCCGAGCATCTCCCAGACGAACTGCGAGCTTTGGGCTCCCAGGTCGTCGTTGTTGTCGAGGCCGGCCGGTCCGGGCAGGTAGACGGTGTTCTCGATGGTGTTGATCGCGAGCTGCGTGCCCGCCGGGTCGCCTGCGTAGTCCAGCGCGTTCTGCTGGCCGAGGTCGTTCTCGTTGGCGATGTCGGCGTAGACGCCGCCCTGGTTGGGCTGTGACAGGTAGGTCTGCAGCGCGGGCACGACCTTGGAGTTACCGCCGAGCAGGTTGAACAGCGCCTGGTAGTCGTTCGGAACCTGCCACAGGTAGTCGTAGGCGGAGGCCTCCACGTAGTCGGCCTCGCCGCTCTGCTCGGTGCCCGGGACTATGCCCTGCTCGTACTGCCCGTTCGCGTAGCGCCCGGTCAGCAGGCCGTTGTTCGGGTCGAAGTTGTTCTCCCAGTTGTTGGCCCGCTTCACGAGCATGGCGGCGTCGCTCTTGTCGCCGAGGGACGCGGCGAACTGCGACAAGGCGAAGTCCGCCGTGTTGTCCTCCACCAGGCTGGAGACCACGCCGTGGAAGTTGCAGCAGCCGTAGCTCGCGTCCTTGGGGAAGTAGCCGTACTTGCTCTCCACCGCCGCGCCGGGCTCCACGTCGTTCGTCGTGGTGGCCTCCTTGACCATGTCGGCCAGCGCCTGCTTGGTGTTGAAGTTCGTGGCTCCGAACGCGTAGTAGTCGGCGAGGATCGCCTGCGTCGGGTCACCGACCATCACGTAGTTGTTGTCCTGCAGGTATCCCCACTGCTGGAAGATGCCGTCTTCCGAGTAGTAGTTGACCTGCGACTGCGCCTGATCGGACGCGGACGCCGGGTCGAGCATGGCCTGCAACTGGGAGAGCGAGTGGTAGATGTCCCAGCCGGAGTACATGCCGTACTGGCTCTTCTGCCCTGGCACCACGGTGTGCACCTGGTCGTCGGCGCCCATGAACTCGCCGTTGACGTCGCTGGTCACGTTGGGCTGCAGCAGGTCCTTGTACAGCAGGCTGTAGAACTCCTGGGTCTTCGCGTAGGTGCCGCCGGAGACCTGGATCCTGCCGAGCAGCTTGTTCCAGCTGCTCTGCGCCGCGGTCTTGACCGCGTTGAAGTTCCAGTTCGGGTTCTCGGTGATCCAGTTCAGCTGCGCGTCGGCCGCGCTCACATACGAGATGCCGACCTTGGCCTGCACCACGCGGTTCGTCGTGGTGTCGAAGGACACGTACACGGCGGACGGATCGGTCTGGCCGGACTCCGTGATCACCTTCGACGTGGCGAACGGCTGGTCGAAGACGATGTCGAAGTAGACCGTGTAGAGCTGGGACTGTCCGTCGTTGACCGACTCGCCGCAGAAGTCGCCGGTGGTCACCGAGCCGCTGATCTCGTCGTCGCCGACGATCTGCGCGCTGTCCGCGGTGTCCGTGGTCTGGCTGCCCTGGAGCTTGATGTCGAAGCCCGCGGCGGTGCTCGACGGGAAGGTGAAGCGGCCCATCGAGCTGTGCGTGGTCGCGGTGAACTCTGAGGTGACGGGGCTGGATCCGTTGCTCTGCGCGGAGTAGTAGCCCGCCTGCGCGACCTCGGCGGTGTGGCTGAACGGCGTGGTCACGGCGTTCGGGTCGGTGCCGGTCGGCAGCGCGCCGACGACGGGGAGGATCGGCACGTCGCCCGCGGCCCCGCAGCCGGGACCGGACAGGTGGGTCAGGCTGTAGCCGTCGAGGGTCGTGTCGGTGAAGCCGTAGCCGCCGCCCGCGTTGCGGTCGGGGAGGGTGTCGGGGGACCACTGCACCATGCCGTAGGGCGCCTCGGCCCCCGGGAAGGTGTTGCCGCCGCCGGTGGTCCAGGTGCGGGCGTCCACGAGCGAGGCCAGGTCGGAAACGGGCTTGCTGAGCACGGCGGTGTTCCTGGCCGCCGCGGGCAGTTGGGCCGCGGGCACGGGCTTCTGGCAGTCGGTGAGCTTTCCTGCGCTGTCCACCGAGCAGGTGCCGCCGGGCTTGCCGGCGGTCATGCCCTTGAAGCCGGCACCCGAACCGCCGCTCTTTGAACCAGAGCTCTGCGAGGACTGCGGGCCGGCGCTCACCTGGGGAGCGGGGCGGGCGCCGGGACTCGGCACCGTGCTCGCCTGGGCGAACCCGGTGAGCATGAGTGAACCCGCCGCGGTCGCGGCGAGCAGGACGGGCATGCGGGCGACGCCCGTCCGTCGTCGGGATATCAACGTTCGACCTCCTTGGCAGCTCAGTCGTCGCCATCGCCGCGCGGCGCCGTTGGCGCGGAGTGGGCCGCCGCCCGCGATGACAACGCTGTCATTCGGAGATGCTCGCTCGTGGCTGAGGGTTCGTCAAGACTCGCGGTCGGGAAATCCGATCAGCGGCCCGTGCCCCGCGCGGGCCGCGGGCCCGCGGACCTCAGCGGGCCGGGCGGCCGAGCAGCCCGCTGAGCTCGCGGGCGAGGGCGACGGAGGCCTCGATCTCGACCCGGCGGATCGAGACGCTCTCCACGAGGAAACCGAACGGCATGCCGAGCCCGCGGCAGAAGGCGATGAGGTCGCGGGCGTTGGCCAGGCACAGTCCGTAGGACTCGGCCAGCGTGTCCTGGGCGTGGAGCAGGGAGTTCTCGAGCCAGCGCGGGACCTCGACGCCGAGCCATTTCAGGAACGCCAGCGTCTTGATCGAGCCGCACACCGAGAGCGTGAACAGGACGGGCCTGGGCGTGAGCTCCCGCTGCCGGCAGGCGTAGTAGTAGTCCGAGACCATGCTCTTGGCCGCGTCGGCGCTGTAGACGACCTGCGAGATGAAGTACGCGCATCCCGCCTCCTGCTTGGCGATCAGCCGCAGATGCTCGTCGGGCCGCTCGGTGATGGCTACGCCCCCGAGCAGCAGGTCCGGACGCACGTCGCGGCGCAGGGCGTGCGCCGCCGGCAGGCGGGTCTGCACGGACTTGTCCCTCGATGAGGCGCCCACGAAGACGCTGAGCACGCGGTCCGGGTCGACCGACCGCAGCCAGGTCCGCAGCTGCGCCTCGGGATACTTGCCGACGCACCGGTAGACGACCGCCGGGCGCCGCCACGCGCCGAGGTACTCCGCGTGGTACGCGGCGGGATCCATCGTCGGCAGATAGGGGAACGGCCGCTCCCGCGGATTGCGGTCGCTCTCGTCGTCGATGTCGTAGAGCGCCAGGCCGTCCACGTTCAGGGCGTCCAGCCGCGCCAGGGTCGCCGCGGTGATCTCCTTGACGCGCTCGGCAGGGGTGCTCAGGCGGGGCGGCGTGATGCCGAACAGCAGGACGCCGCTGTGGGCGTCGGCCACCAGTGTCCGAAGGGCCCGGTCGTCGATCTGGTCCGCCATGCCGCGGAAACCTAGCAGATCGCCCGCCGGGCGGCTGTCTTGTCCACACCGGGAGGATATTGATATGGTCCGGCGGGTGTTACGAAAAATAGCAGTCGGGGGCGCTGTGGTGACACTGCTCGGATTCGGGGGAATTCCCACCGCGTCCGCAGCGGCATCCAGTGCGGCAGAACAAACCATCAACTATCACGGTTATGAGATTCAGGTGCCGGCTTCCTGGCCGGTCTATGATCTCACCGCGGATCCCTCCCGGTGCGTGCTGTTCAACCAGCACGCGGTCTACCTCGGCACGCCGGGTGCCGACCAGCACTGCCCGACCCGCGCGTACGGGCGGACCGAAGCGGTGCTGGTGCAGCCGGAGTCGTCGTCGATTCCCGCCGGCGAGCAGGAGCTCGGGTCGGACACGGCCTCCTTCTCGGGCGCGCTCAGCGCGAACGAGGCGACGGTCCACACGGTGCAGTTCACGGCTCCGGGGCCCGGTGTGCAGGTGACCGCGACCTACGGAACCGACGCGGCGCCGATCCGCTCGATCCTGGCGGGGGCGCGGATGACCGCGAAGACCTCCGCCAAGGCGCCGGCCGTCAGGTCCCCGCAGACCGCGGTGGGCAAGGCGCCCGCCACGTCCGCGAAGAAGAAGGCGGACGCCTCGTCGGGCCTGTCGGAGCAGCAGGGCAGCGGTCTCGGCGTCGACACGTGCACCGTGCCGTCGGCCGCGACGATGAAGGACTGGCTCGCCTCGCCGTACCGCGTGATGAGCACCTACCTCGGCGGCGCGAACTGGGCCTGCACCTACGGCGACTTCACGCCGGACTGGGTCAGCCAGGTCGCGGCCGAGGGCTGGAAGTTCATTCCGATCTGGGTCGGTCCGCAGGCCTCGTGCACGCAGCTGACCAACACGACGGTGATCGACCCGGCCAACGCCGCGGCGCAGGGTGAGGCCGAGGCCGCGAGCGCGGTCGCGGCGGCCCAGCAGTTCGGCTACGGCCAGAACACGCCGATCTACTACGACATGGAGGGCTACAACACCACGGCCGCCGGGTGCAGCCAGGCGACGCTCACCTTCCTCGGCGGCTGGACGGCGGGGCTGCACGCCGCGGGCTACCTCTCCGGCGTGTACTCGAGCGCCGCGAGCGGCATCTCGGACCTCGCGTCGCAGTACACGAACTCCGCCTACACCTCGCCGGACGACGTGTGGTTCGCCGACTGGAACGGCAACCCGAACCTGATCAACCCCTACGCGCCGGCCGCCGACTGGCAGGGTGCGATCATGCACCAGTACTACGGGGACCACTACGAGACCTGGGGCGGCGACACCCTCCAGCTCGACAGCGACGTCGTGAACGCCGCGGTGGCCGGGGATCCGGACGCGGTGGCCACCGGGGCCTCCATCACCGACGAACCGGCCGCGGTGTCCGTCGCGCCGGGCGGCGACGGCGGCAGCACCCAGCTGACGATCCACGCCGGTCAGCACGTCACGGCCGTGCGCTGGCAGGCCGATCCGCCCGCCGGGGTCACGGTCTCGCCGTCCTCGGGGATCGCCGCGCTCTCCGGAGACAACCAGGTGAGCATCCCGCTGCACGTCACGGGCGCGCCGTCGCTGGCCGTCGGCCGGTACGTCGTGCCGATCACGGCGAGCGCCAACGGTCAGCAGATCACCGAGACCTTCCTGCTGGTCAGCAGCGGTTCCTCGCTGGCCACGCCGGTCGTGCTCTACGCCGCGGACGCCGACAGCATGGCGATCGCGCAGGCCGAGGCGCAGCAGCTCGCGCTGCCCGCGGCCAACCTGACCGGGAACTTCGAGACCGCCTGGACGGACGCCTCGAGCGGCTCCGACCTGGTGATCACGGTCGGAATCGCGGCGAGCAACGCGCTGTTCCACAACCCCTGCGGCTGGACGAACCCGGTCGGCCAGGCGCCCGGCCACACCCCGTTCGGATACGCCTCCGTGCCCCTGCAGACCGGCAGGAGCGGCGTGTTCGAAGGGGCCGACGGGAGCACCGACGCGGCGACGCAGGCGATGTCGGAGCAGTTCGCGCAGTTCGCGATCGCGGGCACGGTGCCGAACGAGAGCGCCGCGCAGCCGCTCGGCTCGATCACCCCGGGCAGCACCTGCCTCGGCTCGCCGGACGTGCCGGTCCAGTAGCCCCGCGCACGAGGTGAGACGGCCGGTCCGGCGAAAGCCGGGCCGGCCGTCGCGCGTCTGCGCCGGCCTCGGGCCCGTCAGGAATGCAGGATCGCGACGTGCAGGATCCCGACATACCGGTTCGGGTAGCCGTCGCCGGGGCCGTTCTGCTGGTCGTCGCCCGCGGCGGCGATCTTCTGCAGGACGCCCATGCCGCTGGTGATCCGGCCGAAGGGCGTGTACAGCGGGGGCAGCGGGGAGGCCTTCCAGCAGATGAAGAACTGGCTGCCGTTGGTGTTCGGGCCGGCGTTGGCCATCGCGACGGTGCCCGCGGGGTAGGTGGCGCCGGTCAGGTTCTCGTCGTCGAACTGGTAGCCGGGGCCGCCGGAGCCGGTGCCGGTCGGGTCGCCGCACTGGAGGACGAAGATGCCCTGCAGCGTCAGCCGGTGGCAGTGCGTCAGGTCGTAGTAGCCGTGCTCGGCCAGGAAGCTGAACGAGCCCGTGGTGCACGGAGCGGCGCTCGTCTCGGCGGCGAAACCGATCTCGCCCTGCGTGGTCAGCAGCAGCGCCGTGTACGGCCGGGTGCTCGGCGTCGAGGGCGGCAGGCCCTTGTAGCTGTCGGCCGGGAGCACGTTCGTGTAGCTGCAGCCGGTCGCGGTGTTCGGCTTGGCGACGCTGAGGTCGCCGCCGTGGCCGATCGTCAGCGGGATCAGCGTCGAGCCGGACGCGCCGGAGGCGTCGGCGGAGCTGGAGGCCGAGGCGCTGAGCGCGCCGCCGAGGCCGAACAGCAGGGCGACGGCCGCGGCCGCGATGAGGCGGGGAGTGCGCATGGGTGGGTCCTTCCTTTCCGGGAAGGTCGCGCGGTCGGGTGCGGACAGGCATGCGGATAGGGAGCTGTGGGCATGGCGCTGGGCCATGTGGGCTACCTTCCCCGCGGGACGCGCTCCATGGGGCCGAAGGGGCGGAAAATTAATGAAGGCGGCTGTCGATCCGGGCCCGCCGCCGTTCGTCGGTCGGGTAGAAAGGGGCCCAGCGGGAGCCTCTGGCCACAGATCGGAGATAGACATGTCCCAGTACCTGGTGCTCATCTACGAGGACGAGGCCGCCTACGCCACCGGCGACGCCGCCCTGTTCCGGCGGGTCATGGACGCGCACAACAAGTTCGGCGCGGAGAACAAGGACGCCATCGTCGGCGGCGAGGCGCTGCAGCCCACGGCCACGGCCACCAGCATCCGGGGCGGCGTGGTGACCGACGGGGCGTTCGCCGAGACGAAGGAGGCGCTCGGCGGCTACTACCTCATCGAGGCGGCCGACCTCGACGCCGCGCTGGCCATCGCCAAGCAGGTCCCGGCCGAGTTCGGCGGGGTCGAAGTGCGCCCGCTCATGGTGTTCGACCAGCAGTGAGCGATCGCGGTCCGCGGGGCGCCGCGCCGAGGCCGGACGGCGCCCCCGGCCGGTCGGCGGACGCCGCCGCCGAGGCCGTGGCGGACGCGCACCGGCGCGAGTGGGGCTTCGTCCTCGCCGCGACGGCGCGCGTCACCCGCGACCTGGACCTCGCCGAGGAGTGCGTGCAGGACGCGTACGCGAAGGCCCTCACCGCGTGGGCCGAATCCGGCGTCCCCGAGCGCCCCGCGGCCTGGCTGACCACGGCGGCCCGCAACCGCGCCATCGACCTCCTGCGCCGCGAGGCCACGCTCCGCAGCCGTCTGCCGCTGCTGATCGACGAGGCTTCCGAACCCGAGCACGACATCCCCGACGAGCGGCTCCGGCTGATCTTCACCTGCTGCCACCCGGCCCTCGCCCTCGAGGCGCAGGTCGCGCTCACGCTCAGGCTGCTCTGCGGCCTGACCACCTCCGAGGTCGCGCGGGCGTTCCTGGTCAGCGAGCCGACCATGGCGGCCCGCATCACCCGGGCCAAGAAGAAGATCGCCGGGGCGGGCATCCCGTACCGCGTCCCCGATTCCGAGGACCTGCCGGAGCGCGTCGAGGCCGTGCTCACGGTCGTCGACCTGGTCTTCACCACCGGACACACGGCTCCCAGCGGCGCCGACCTGGTCCGCGCCGACCTCGTCGACCGCGCCCTGGCTCTGGCCCGAATGCTCAGGGCCCTGCTACCCGGCGACGCCGGCGTCGCGGGCCTGCTGGCCCACATCCTGCTCACCGACGCCCGCCGCGCGACCCGGGTCGACACCGAGGGCCGACTCGTGCTGCTCAAGGACCAGGACCGCGGCCTCTGGGACCGCGAAGCCATCGCCGAGGGCCGAACCCTCGTCCGCGAGGCGCTGCGCCGCCGCCCGCCCACCCGCTTCGCACTGATGGCGGCGATCGCCGCCGTCCACGACGAGGCCCCGTCGTGGGAGGAGACCGACTGGCCCGAGATCGTCGGCCTCTACGACGTCCTGCTGCGCCATAACCCGTCCCCGATCGCCGCCCTCAACCGCGCGATCGCCCTGAGCTTCGCCGAGGGCGCCGAGGCGGGCCTGGCCGCCCTGGACGCCCTCGTGCTGGAACCCCAACTCGCCTCCTACGGCTACGTCGGCGCGGCACGAGGCGACATGCTCGCCCGCCTAGGCCGCCCCGACGAAGCCCGTGCCGCCTACGAAGAGGCCTTACTGTTCACAGAGAACGAAGTCGAGCGCGAGTTCCTCGCCGCACGCGTCGCGGGTCTCTAGCGCCTTCGGTTGGAGGACGGCTCGTCGGCCGTACCGGTACGAATCCGGCGTCGCCGATGAGTGAGGGGGTGCCGTGCCATGGAC
>DASTAE010000095.1:0-4544 GCA_035712985.1 Actinospica sp. | reverse complement strand
CCGGCCTCGTCGACATCATCGACTGGCGGCCGGACCCGCAGTCCCCGCCGGACCCGCTCGGCGGCGACGTGTCGCGCTACTCGATGCTCGCGGCCGTCGGCCGGTGGTCTGCCTCGGCGGGCTGAGGCTCGGACGCGGTCGTCATGTGCCAGCGGAGCCAGGCCTAGCCAGGGGTCACCAGGCGGCGGGAAAGGCGATCATCGAGTCGACGATCTCGCCGCCGCTGAACTCCAACTCGTCGCGGGACACGGTCATCCGCAGCGTCGGCAGGCGCCTGAGCAGCGTCCCGAGGCCGATGGTCAGCTCGGCCCTGGCCAGGTGCGCGCCGAGGCAGTAGTGCGGGCCGCCGCCGAAGATCAGCGGCATCGGGGCGTCCCGGTCGAAGAGGATGGCGTCGGGGTTCGGATAGGCCTCGGGGTCGCGCATGGCGCCGTTGCTCGGGATCGCGATCGCCTGTCCGGCCTTGACCGTGCCGGACGGGAGTTCGACGTCTTCGACGGCCATGCGGAGCATCGCGCTGTTGCTCAGCCCGGTGTAGCGCAGCAGCTCGTCGACCGCGGCGGGAACGAGGCCGGGGTCGTCGAGAAGCTGCTGCCAGAGGCCGCGATCGCCGTCGAGCAGCTCGGCCAGGAAGCGGCTGAGGGCGGTCGAGGTGGTCTCGTTCCCGACCGCGATCAGGCCCGTGACCAGGCTCAGCAGCTCCTGCTCGGTGAGCTTGTCGGCGCCGTCGCGCGAAGCGATCAGGTCGTCGATCAGGTCCGTGCCCGGCTCGGCGCGCTTGGCGGCGATCAGCTGCGCGACGTACCCCGTGAACTCGCCGATCCGCGCCATCAGCTGCTGCGGCTCCATGCGTGCGCCGGAGGAGAAGGCGTTGGACCACGTGCGGAAGCGCAGCGCGTCCCGCTCGGGCACGCCGAGCAGGCGGCAGATGATGCGGACCGGCAGGGCGAAGCAGTAGTCGGCGACGAGGTCGGCCGGCGGCCCCGCCTCCTGGAGCGCGTCGATCAGCTCGTCGGCGACCTGCTCGATCACCGGCTTCCAGCGCTCGACCCGGCGCGGCGTGAACGCGGCGGCGACGATGCGGCGGATGCGCAGGTGGTCCTCGCCGTCCTTGTTGAGCAGGATGTCAGGGTCCTGCAGGAAGCTCGGCTCGACGGTCATCCGCGGCGAATCGGGCGAGGTCAGGTCGTGCGAGAGCCGGGTGTCGGCCATCGCCGCGGCCACGTCGCGGTACGTGAGCAGCAGGATCGCGGGATCGCCGCTGGGCAGCCGCACCTGCCCGAAGGGACACTCCGCCCGGCGCTCGGCGTACTCGGCGGGCGGGGTCAGCGAGTGGCTGGGGAACGGGAAGGCCGGAAGCCCGGACAGCGCGTCGGTGTGGGCCATGCGTGCGACCTCTCAGATCCGGGGGAAGATTCCTTGGCCTGGCGTCAGGATGCCGTGCGGGTCGAATCGGCATTTCAGAGCACTGAATCGGGCGTACTCCGGGCCGTACTGCCGCTCCCAGTCCCGCGGCGTGAGGTCCGGGATCGCCCCGATCGGATACTGCGTCGCGCCGACGGCCACCGCCTCGTCGTAGAGCGCCCGGTTGCCCGCGAGCCCCTGCGCGACGGAGATCGAATCAGTGTCCGGGGACGCGGTGCGCAGCAGCGCGAACAGGAACGAGCGCTCGCCCTGCGGAACCCGCAGGAACGGACGGGTCAGCAGCCGGTTGGGCACCGGATACAGCAGCACGACGCCGCTGGCCCCGATGTCCTGCGCGCCCAGTCTCGCGAGGGCGGCCTCCATGTACGCGTCCACGTGCTCGTCCGGGAGGAAGACGTTGATCCACGGATGCGGGTCGTACCACTCGCCGGTCGATTCCAGGTACGTGATCGCGGGCGCGAGCTGGTTGACGAAGTCGACGTACGTGGAGTCCACGATCTCCGGCGTCCCGATGTATCCGAGGCCTGCGAGCACTTCCGCGTCGACCGGCGGCTCGCTCTCGTCGTAGTAGACCGCGCCTTCGAGGGCGAAGTCCCAGCCGCTCGGCGTCGCCGGGCTCAGCTGGCCTTCGAGCCAGTCGAACCGTCCGTCGTCGAGGGCCACGCGCTGGTCGGCGGTGAGCGCGGCGACGGTCGGATAGCCGACCGTGTACTCCCGCGCGCGCTGCGGCGCGGTCACGAGCGCGATCGTCGCGCCGGTGATCACCCCGACCTGGCCGAGGCCGCCGAGCGCCGCGTCGAACAGGTCGCCGTGCTTATCCGCCGAGCACTCCACGATCTCCCCGGTACCGGTCACCACCTGCAGCGCCGTGACCGTGTCGACCTGCGCCCCGAAGTGCGACGTGGCTCCGCCGAAGCCGCCGACCGAGAGCGTCCCGCCGATGGAGAGCTCGATGTAGTCGGTGAACACCGGCGGCGTCAGCCCCTCGGCCACGCTCGCGGTGAGCACGGCGTGCCACAACGCGCCGGCCTGCGCGATCACGGTCTTGCGGGCGGCATCGACGGTCACCGCGGCGAGCGTGCTCATGTCGATGACGACGCCCCCGCTCACCTGCGCCTGGCCGTAGGTCTGATGCCCCTGCCCGCGCGGAGCGACCGGGATGCCGAGCGGCCCGGCGAAGCGGATGAGGGCCGCGATGTCCTCGACCGATCCCGGTTGCAGCACCGCCGCCGGGGTCCGGTGCACGATGTGCCCGTAGTCGTCCTCGTACGCCGCGAGATCCGCAGGAGGCAGCAGCAGCCTGCCCTTGAGCGGCGGCAGCTTCGCGAACGACGGATCCGCGACCGCCGTCGCGGTCGTAGCCCAGGCCCGGCTCGCCGGATCGAACCCGGTCACCACCGCCGCCCCCGCGAGCACCCGCAGAAACCCCCGCCGGCTGGCGCTCTTGCCCACGTCGGACATGCCTCCCCTTTCATCAGGACTCGCATACCAGGCTAGACAGTGAGCGCCCTGAGGAAAAGGACGATCGGTCGACGCGCGCCGCGCCGCGTCGGCGGCTTGCCCGGCCTCACCCCTGGCTTTCCCCGGATTCGGCGGCCCCGTCACCGTCCTCGTCGTTGTACGGGAGCAGCGCGATCAGCGGGATCCTGGTCAGGCGGATGGGGCGGCCGCGCTCGTCGACGGCCGGGTAATAGCGCATCATCATCAGGCGCATCAGCAGGGTGACGCGGTGGATCAGGAAGAACGCGAGCGGCAGTTCGATGAAGGCGGCCGAGGCGAGGGACCACCAGATCTGCGAGGTGCCCAGGTTCAGGGTGATGTCGAACCAGGCGTCGCAGATCAGCAGCGTGGCGGCGGCGATGGCGGTGCCGATCAGGGCCTGGCGGCGCTTCCAGCCGAAGTACGCGGTCGCGGCCAGGGCCAGCAGTTCGAGCACGTCGAAGCCGGTCCAGGCCACGGCCCAGTGCCGGGTGTTGAAGTCGGCGGGCAGCGAGAGGCCGAGGTAGATCGTCCACGGCACCAGCGCCGCGGCGCAGACCCAGAGCAGCTCGACGGTCACCCGTCGGCGCCGCCTGGCCTGCTCCGGCGTCAGCCTCAGCACCCGTTCGGTCCGCACCATGTCAGTACCCGTGCTCGACCCGGTTCTTCGGCTGACCGCCGTCGATCCACGTGCTGAGGTTCTCGCGCACGACCTGGAAGCAGCGCTCGCGGTTGTCGGCGACCAGCGAGCCGATGTGCGGGGTGATGAACACGCCCGGCGCGCTCCAGAGCGGGTGCCCGGCCGGCAGCGGCTCGGGCTCGGTCACGTCGAGGAAGGCCTCGATGCCGCGCTCCCGGGTCGCGGCGAGCAGCGCCTCGGTGTCCACGCAGGCGCCGCGCGCACCGTTGACCAGCAGGGATCCCGGCTTCATCCGGGCCAGGAAGTCCGCGTTCACCAGACCGCGGGTCTCGTCGGTGAGCGGCGTGAGCAGCACGACGATGTCCGCCTGCGGCAGCAGCTCGGGCAGTTCGGCGAGCGAGGCGACGTCCCCGCGCCGGCTGCGCGCGACCTTCAGGGTCTTGACCTGGAAGGGCTCCAGGTAGCGTTCGAGGCACTGCGAGATCGAGCCATAGCCGACGTAGAGCACGGTCCTGCCCTGCACGACGCGCACCTGCTTGGGCGTCCACGCGCCCTCGTCCTGCGCGTGCACGTAGTGCGGGATCTCCTTGTAGACGCTGAGGATCCCGGTCAGCAGCAGCTCGGCCATCAGCTCGTCGTAGGCGCCGCGCACCGAGCACAGCAGCACGCCGTCCGGCACCGCGTGCACGATGTTGTCCACGCCCGCGGAAAGGGCCTGGACGTATTCCAGGCCCTTCGCCCCCGCCATCAGGGTCGTGAGATTGACGTCCTCGTCCGCCGCGTTGCGCATCAGCGGCGGGATCAGCACCTTCACCTCGCCGAGCCGCGGATCCTCCAGCGGCCGCTCCGGCACCTCGACGATCTCCAGCCGCTCGTCGAGGCCGTTCAGCCACTCGGCCGTGCCCTTCGCCGTCCACACCAGTGCGCTCATGGAGACCATTATCTTCACTCAGAAGATCAACGGATTATGCGGGGCCGTCCCGACGCCGAACAGCGCGCT
>DASTAE010000094.1:0-10210 GCA_035712985.1 Actinospica sp. | reverse complement strand
GCTGGTAGTCCGGCACCACGACCTGCGCGGAACGCGCCTCCAGGTCCAGGATCCGCACCTTCGAGACCTTCGCCGGGGACAGCGCCGAGGCCACCAGGCGCTCGGGGTCGTCCGACCAGTCCACGATGTCGATCTTCTCGCCGTGCAGCTCCGTCATGACGTTGCGCACGCGGGCGCCGACCGGGCCGATGCAGGCGCCCTTCGCGTTCACGCCCGGCTTGCGCGAGCGCACCGCCATCTTGGTGCGGTGCCCCGCCTCCCTGGCCAGCGCGGCGATCTCGACCGTGCCGTCGGCGACCTCGGGCACCTCGAGCGCGAACAGCTTGCGCACCAGGTTCGGGTGGCTGCGGGACAGGATCACGGCCGGGCCGCGCGGCGTGCGCCGCACCTGGACGACCAGGCACTTGATCCGCAGCCCGTGGCTGTACTGCTCGCCGGGCACCTGCTCGGGGGTCGGCAGCATCGCCTCGAAGCGCTCCTGCTTGCCCGAGTCGATCTCGATCAGCACGTGCCGCGGGTCGTCGCTCTGCTGCACCCGGCCGGAGACCAGGTCGCCCTCGCGCGCCGCGAAGTCCTTGAACACGGCCTCGTCGGAAGCCTCGCGCAGCTTCTGCGCGATCACCTGGCGGGCGGTGGCCGCCGCGATCCGGCCGAAGCCGCTCGGGGTGTCGTCGAACTCGAGCCCGACCGGCGCGCCTGCCTCGTCGGTCTCCTTGACGAAGACGGTCACGTGGCCGCTCTTGCGGTCGAGCTCCACCCGGGCGCCGGCCCGCGAGCCCTCGGTGTGCTCGTAGGCGTGCAGCAGCGCCTGCTCGATGGCCCCGTACAACAGGTCGAGCGAGATCTCCCGATCCTGCGCGAGATCGCGCAGCATCCTCATGTCGATGTCCATCGGTCCCTCAGCTCAGCTCGTCCTCGTCGTCGTCTGCCCCGTCGTCGTCGCCCTCGGCGACTTCGTCCTCGTCCAAGCCGTCGTCCTTCATCCCCGGACGGTTGAACTCCACCTGCACCTTGCCGCGGCCGAGTTCCGCGAACCCGACCCGGCGCACGCCGCTCTTCATCCCCGGCTTCTTGGCGGGCAGCTCGAAGGTGACGCCCTCGTCGTCGACCTCGATCACCCGCCCGGTCAGCTCGCCGCCCGCGGCCAGCGGAACCTGCACCAGACGCCCCGTGGCCCGCCGCCAGTGCCGCGGGAGTGTCAGCGGCCTGCTGACGCCCGGCGAGGTGACTTCGAGGTCGTACGGCGCCTCGCCCATGGCGTCGCTCTCGTCCAGCGCGGCCGAGACCGCCTGGCTCACCTCGGCGATGTCGTCGAGGCTGATCCCGCCGTCCCCGTCCACGACCACCTGCAGCAGCTGCCGGCTTCCGGCCCGCTTCGCGGTGACGTCCTCGAGGTCGTAGCCCAGCGCGGCCACGACCGGCTCCAGCTGTTCGCGGAGCTTGGCCCCGTCGAGTTTGGCGCGGGCGGCGGGGCTCATCGGAAAGGCTCCTCGGCTGTGCTCGATAAAGTTGGTACGCGTCGGGCGGGACCGCGAGGTCCGCACTGTACAGGGTAGTCGCTCGCGGTCCGCCCGAAAGCCTTCCAGCAGCCGTCAGGCGGTCAGCGCCGCCACGGCCTCGTCCAGCGGCACGTTCCGGCGCTCGCCGGTGGCCCGGTCCTTGACCTCGATGACGCCCTCGGCCAGGCCCTTGCCGACCACCGCGATCGTCGGTACGCCGATGAGCTCGGCGTCCTTGAACTTCACGCCCGGGGAGACCTGGCGCCGGTCGTCGAACAGGACCCGCACGCCGGCCGCGTCGAGCTCGGCGGCCAGCTTGGTGGCCGCCTCGAAGACCGCGTCGTCCTTGCCGGTGGCCACGAGGTGCACGTCGGCCGGGGCGATCTCGCGCGGCCAGACGATGCCGAGCTCGTCGTACCGCTGCTCCACGATCGCGGCCACCGCGCGGGAGACGCCGACGCCGTAGGAGCCCATCGTGACCCGCACCGGCTTGCCCTCGGGGCCGAGCACGTCCAGCTGGAAGGCGTCCGCGTACTTGCGCCCGAGCTGGAAGATGTGCCCGATCTCGATCCCCCGATCGATGGACAGCGCACCACCGCACCGGGGGCAGGCGTCGCCGGCGCGCACCTCGGCGGCGCCGATGACGCCCTCCGGCGTGAAGTCCCGGCCGACGGTGACGTGCGCGGCGTGCTTGCCCGGCTCGTTGGCGCCGGTGATCCAGGAGGAGCCGGTGACGATCAGCGGGTCCACCTTGTAGGTGTATCCGGCCTCGGCGAGCCCCTGCGGGCCGATGTAGCCGCGCACCAGCGCCGGGTGCCTGGCGAAGTCCTCGGCCTCGAACATCTCGATCTCGGCGGGGGCGACGGCGGCCTCGAGCCGCTTCATGTCCACCTCGCGGTCGCCGGGCACGCCGACGACGAGGATCTCCGGGTCCTTCCTCCCGGGCACCCGCAGCTTCACGACCACGTTCTTGAGCGTGTTCGCGGCCTGCGTCGCCTCGAAGCCCTCGAAGCCGCGGAAGACCTCGACCAGGCTGTCGATGGTCGGGGTGTCCGGCGTGTCGTAGACCCGCGCGGCCGGGGTGGCCGAGGCGTCGATCTCGGCGCCCGGACGGCCCTCGACGGCCTCGGTGTTCGCCGCGTAGTCGCAGTTGACACACTGCACGAAGGTGTCCTCGCCGGTCGGCGCCGGGGCCAGGAACTCCTCGGAGGCCGAGCCGCCCATCGCGCCGGACATCGCCGAGACGATCCGGTAGTCCATGCCGAGCCGGGTGAAGATCCGGATGTAGGCCTCGCGGTGCAGCTCGTAGGAGCGCTTGAGGCCCTCGTCGTCCAGGTCGAAGGAGTACGAGTCCTTCATCAGGAACTCGCGGCCGCGCAGGATGCCCGCGCGCGGGCGGGCCTCGTCCCGGTACTTCGTCTGGATCTGGTAGAGGATCACCGGCAGGTCCTTGTAGGACGAGTACTCGCCCTTGACCATCAGGGTGAACATCTCCTCGTGCGTGGGACCGAGCAGGTAGTCGCCGCCCTTGCGGTCCTTGAGCCGGAAGAGGTTCTCGCCGTACTCGGTCCAGCGCCCGGTGGCCTCGTAGAACTCGCGCGGCAGCAGGGCGGGGAACTGCACCTCCTGGGCGCCGATCCGGTCCATCTCCTGCTTGACCACCCGGGCGATGTTGTCCAGGACGATCTTGCCCAGCGGCAGCCAGGAGTAGACGCCGGGGGCGACGCGGCGGACGTATCCGGCGCGCACCAGCAGCTTGTGGCTCGGCACCTCTGCGTCGGCCGGATCGTCCCGAAGGGTGCGAAGGAACAGCGACGACATGCGCGAGATCACTGCGGGGCTCCTCGAATGCGAAATCTTGTCCACGTGCGTGACGTCGAGGATATCGCGGAGCTCAGAACAGAATGGACGCGAACTCCGAGACCTCGCGGAAGCCGACCCGGTGGTAGGCGGCCCGGGCCGGGGCGTTGTAGTCGTTGACGTACAGCGTGACCAGCGGCGAGAAATCGCGCAGCGCGTACTCGACGACCGCGGACATGCCGCCCTCGGAGACCCGCTGGCCGCGGTAGCGCGGATTGACCCAGACGCCCTGGATCTGGCTGGCCTCCCGGGTCACGGCGCCGATCTCGGCCTTGAACACGACCTCGCCGCCCTCGATCCAGGCGAAGGCCCGGCCGGCGCCGATCAGCTCGGCGACCCGCTGCCGGTAGCCGTGCCCGCCGTCGGCGCCGATCGGCGAGACGCCGACCTCCTCGGTGAACATGGCCACGCACGCGGGCATCAGCACGTCCAGCTCGGTCGGGCGCACCGGCCGGATCCGGAAGTCGGGGGCGACGGTCGGCGAGGACTCGCGGATCGACATCACCGGCTGGCTGGCGCGGATGTCGCGCGGCGTACCCCAGTGCGCGCCCAGGTAGCCCCACAGGTCGAGCACCGGCTCGCGCGGCCCGACGATCGAGGAGCAGCGCCGCCCCTGCTTGCGGGCCCGGTCGGCGAAGGCGCGCACCGCCTCCGGCGTCGCGCTGACCGGCACCAGGTTGGCGCCGGAGAAGCACATCGAGACGAGCCGTCCGCCGACGTGGAAGCCCCAGAGCTCGCCGCCGAGCTGCCAGGGGTCCAGGCCGGCACCGGCCACCCGGGAGGCGATGAAGACGTTGTCCACCGGATCGCGGTCGAGCAGGTCGAGGACCTCGCCGAGGTCCGCCTGCCCGAGCACGCGTGCGGCCGCGGACGGCGAGAGCAGCCGACTCATCATGTTCACCGGGGGATCACCAGCCGGTGGCGCGGCGTCGCAGGGGGCACACCATAACTGTAAAGCAGGAACAGGCGGTCGTTACAAGCATCGCAGACGCCGGAGCCGGTTCCGCACGGCCATCCGGCTGCGGAACCGGCTCTGAGCTGCTGCATGATGCGGGGCCTCAGCCCGCGGAGACCTGCGGCTCCCCGTCGCCGAGCTCGGCGCCGAGCTCCTCGGCCAGCCGGGCCGCCTCCTCGACGAGGGTCTCGACGATCCGGGCCTCCGGCACCGTCTTGATCACCTCGCCGCGAACGAAGATCTGGCCCTTGCCGTTGCCGGAGGCGACGCCGAGGTCGGCCTCGCGCGCCTCGCCGGGACCGTTGACGACGCAGCCCATGACGGCCACCCGCAGCGGCACGTCCAGGCCCTCGAGCGCGGCCGAGACCTGGTCGGCGAGGGTGTATACGTCCACCTGGGCGCGGCCGCAGGAGGGGCAGGAGACGATCTCCAGGCCGCGCTTGCGCAGGCCGAGCGACTCGAGGATCTGGTTGCCGACCTTGACCTCCTCGACCGGAGGGGCCGAGAGTGAGACCCGGATGGTGTCGCCGATGCCCTCCGCGAGCAGCGCGCCGAAGGCCACGGCGGACTTGATGGTGCCCTGGAAGGCGGGGCCGGCCTCGGTCACGCCGAGGTGCAGCGGGTAGTCGCAGGCGGCGGCGAGCTGCCGGTAGGCCTGGATCATCACGACCGGGTCGTTGTGCTTGACCGAGATCTTGATGTCCCGGAAGTCGTGCTCCTCGAACAGCGAGCACTCCCACAGCGCGGACTCGACCAGCGCCTCCGGGGTTGCCTTGCCGTACTTCTCGTAGAGCCGCGGGTCGAGCGAGCCGGCGTTCACGCCGATCCGGATCGGGGTGCCCAGGTACTTGGCGCGCTTGGCGATCTCGCCGACCTGGTCGTCGAACTTGCGGATGTTGCCGGGGTTGACCCGCACCGCGGCGCAGCCGGCGTCGAGGGCGGCGAAGACGTACTTCGGCTGGAAGTGGATGTCCGCGATGACCGGGATCTGCGACTTCTTGGCGATCATCGGGAGCGCGTCCGCGTCGTCCTGCGAGGGGACGGCGACGCGCACGATCTGGCAGCCGGACGCCGTGAGCTGCGCGATCTGCTGCAGCGTGGCGTTCACGTCGGAGGTCAGCGTCGTGGTCATGGACTGAACGGAAACCGGGGCGTCCCCGCCCACCGGAACGCCGCCCACGTTGATCTGCCGGGAGACCCGGCGCGGAGCGAGCGGCTTGGCCGGAACGGACGGAGTGCCGAGTGCGACGGCGGTCATCTGTCGGGGTCTCCTGCGAGTCGTGACGATGCGGGGTGTGACGGGGTCCTGCGAGGCTTACAGCAAGATTCTCGCCGCAGCCGGGCCCGCTACCCCCTCCACGCTACGGTACGTCCCCTCCAGCGGTGGACACCGGTCGCCGAACGGCACCCGGTCTTCACCCGATCTTCACTACGTCAGCCGAGGCGGATGGGGTTCGTGACGTCAGCCGCAACCAGGAGCACCGTGAGACACACGAAGAACAAAAGGAACCCGTAGGCGACCGGCATCATCTTGTTCAGGTCGACGCGGCCCGGCTCCGGCTTGCGCAGGAGGCGGTACAGCCGCTTGCGGGCCTCCTCGTAGAGCAGGATCGCGATGTGGCCGCCGTCCAGCGGGAGGATGGGGAGCAGGTTGAAGACGCCGATGAAGACGTTGACCTCGGCGACCAGGCTGAGCACCCCGGCGAGGCCCACCTGCTGGTAGAGCGTGCCGCTGACCTCGGCCATGCCGACGACGCCGACCGGGCTGCTGGTGGAGCGCTGGGTGTGGTCGACGGTCGAGGTGAACAGCTTGGGGATGGACGCCGGGATCGAGGCCAGGCCGGTGAAGGTGTCCTTGATCGAGGTCCAGAACTGGCTGCCGCTGGTCTTGATCGCGACCAGCGGGTTCTGGTGCACGGTGCGGGCGCCGAGCTGGATGCCGATCAGGCTGCCCTTGCCGGTGCTGCCGTCGGTCTGGGTGACGGAGTTCGAGCCGACCGGGGTGACGGTCGCGGTGCGGGCGGCGCCGCTCTTGTCCGTGAAGCTGATCGTCGAGGGCTTGCCGGCGGGCAGCGCGTGCAGGGCGGTGACCACGCTCGCCGCGTCGGTGACCTTCTTGCCGTCGACCGCGGTGATGGTGTCGCCGGAGACCAGCCCGGCGGCCGCGGCCGGGGACTTCTCCGAGCCCGTGCAGCCGGTCGTCGCGCCCGCGTTGGCGCCGCTGGGCACCATGCAGGCCTCGACCGTGCCGACGGTCGTGGTGTTCTGCTGCTGGCCGAAGGCCACCGGCAGGAACGCGAAGAGGAACAGCGCGATCAGGAAGTGCATGAGCGAGCCCGCGGAGAGCGTCAGCAGGCGGTTGCGCGCCGGCTTGTTCTTCAGCGCGCGGTCCTCGTCGCCCGGCTCGATCTCGTCGAGATCGGTCATGCCGACGATCTTCACGTAGCCGCCGGCCGGGATGGCCTTCACGCCGTACTCGGTCTCGCCGCGCACGAAGGACCACAGCCGCGGTCCGAAGCCGACGAAGAACTCCGTGACCTTGCCGCCCGACCAGCGCGCGCACCACATGTGCCCGGCCTCGTGCAGCACGATCGACACGAGCAGAGCGAGCACGAACAACAGCGCGCCTACCGCACCCACGCTTGATTACCCGCTTTCGCTCGCTTGTTCCTCAGTCTCCCGCGTAGCGGTCGCCCACCGGGATAGACGCACGACGACGCGCGGAAAGTTCCGCCCTGCGTTCACCGCCTCGGGCCAGGGCCCCACGCACGGTGGTCTTCAACCTTAGCGAGCCCGGGCGAGTTGCGCGGCGCGCTCCCGGGACCAGGCGTCCGCGGCCAGCACCGCGTCCAGGCTGAGCTCGGCGCGGCCGACCCGCTCGGGCGAGGCCTCGTGCTCGGCGACCACGGCCGCGATGGTGTCCACGATCGCGGTGAACGGGATGCGCCCCTCCAGGAAGGCGTAGACGCAGGCCTCGTTGGCGCCGTTGAAGACCGCCGGGCTGGTCCCGCCCTGCTCGCCGACGTGCTTGGCCAGCGCGACGGCCGGGAAGGCCTCGCCGTCCAGCGGGAAGAACTCCCAGGTGGCGGCCTTGGTCCAGTCGCAGGCCGGGGCCGCGTCGGGCACCCGCTCCGGCCAGCCCATGCCGAGCGCGATCGGGATTCGCATGTCCGGCGGCGAGGCCTGCGCGAGGGTCGAGCCGTCGGCGAACTCGACCATCGAGTGCACGATCGACGTCGGGTGCACCACGACCTCGATCCGGTCGAAGGGCACGCCGTAGAGCAGGTGCGCCTCGATGATCTCGAGCCCCTTGTTCACGAGCGTGGCCGAGTTGATCGTGACCAGCGGCCCCATCGCCCAAGTCGGGTGCTTGAGCGCCTGATCCGGCGTCACCTCGTGCAGCTCGTCCCGGGTCCGGCCTCGGAACGGGCCGCCGCTCGCCGTGACGATCAGCCTGCGCACCTCGTTCGCGGTGCCGCCGCGCAGGCACTGCGCGAGCGCCGAGTGCTCCGAGTCGACCGCGACGATCTGCCCGGGCGCGGCCAGCGAGGTGACCAGGTCGCCGCCGATGATCAGCGACTCCTTGTTGGCGAGCGCGAGCGTGCGCCCGGCCTTGAGCGCGGCCAGGGTCGCGTGCAGGCCCGCCGCGCCCTCGATGCCGTTGAGCACCACGTCGCAGTCGTACGCGGCGAGTTCGGCCACGCTGTCCGGCCCGGCCAGCAGCCGCGGCACCCGCGCGTCCCCGGTGCTGTAGCCGCGGCGCTGCGCCTCGGCGTAGAGCTCGAGCTGGAGGTCCTCCGCGGCCGTCCCCTTCGCCACGGCGACCGCCTCGACGCCGAGGTCGAGGGCCTGCTGCGCGAGCAGCCGGGGGTTCTTGCCGCCCGCCGCCAACGCGACGACGCGGAAGCGGTCGGGATTGCGCAGGACGACGTCGATCGCCTGGGTGCCGATGGAGCCGGTGGAGCCGAGGATGACGATGCGCCGGGGGCTGGTGCTCGGAGTCATGGGCTCATTCTCGCGCAGCCCCCGGCGCGGACCAACCGGCGGATCCCGAAGGCGGAACACGGCGAGTCAGCGCCCGGATTCACCTACAAGTCGTTTATATATTCACATGACCCACATGACCGACGTCGACTTGCTCGCCGACCCGGCGCCGAACCGCTCCGCGCTGGCCGCCCGGGGTTTCGTCGCCCGGCTCTCCCGGAGCCAGCTGCTGCTGTCGGAGGTGCGCCGCACCGGGGCCGACGAGTTCCGCGCCACGGCGCAGTGGCCGCGCATCCGCAACCGCGCGCACGACCCGCTGCTCGTCACCGAGACGCTGCGGCAGCTCGGCGTCTACCTGCCGCTGCGCTGCTACGGCGTCGCCGCCGACTCGCGGGTGCTGATCGAGGAGCTGCGCTTCGAGCTGACCCGGGCCGCGGACGACGCGCCACCTCCGTATAAGGGCACTGAGGTCATCTGCACGGCCACCGTGGACCGCGGCGCCCGCTACCTCGCCGCCGACAAGCTGCGCAACCTGGACCTGGCGGTCCGGCTGTTTGTCGGCGACCGGGAGCTGGCCCGCGCCCACGGCACCGCGCGGATGCTCGGCCCGGCCGCCTACCGCGCCGTGCGCAACCGCAGGCCCGAGCCCGCGGCACCCGAGAACACGCAGCTCAATCCGGTCGATCCGGCTCGCGTCGGCGTCCCGCGGCCGCAGGACGTGCTGGTGGCCGTGGACGCGCGCGGGGCCGTCCGGATCGCGCCCGCCGACCCGAACCACCCCTTCCTGCACGACCACCCGAGCGACCACATGACGGGCATGGTGCTGGTCGGCGCCGTGCAGCAGACGGCCGCCCTGCACGCGAACGACCCGAACCTGCGGCTGCGCTCCTGCACTCTGCGCGCCCTGCGCTTCACCGAGCCCGCTCCGCCGGCGACCGTCGAGTTCGGCCCCGACGGCCGCTTCGAGATCCGCCAGCGCGGAACCGTCACCGCGACCGGCGAGGCCGAGTTCGAGCTCTGAGCCGGGGCCCGGGCATTCCCGGGCCCCGGCTCAGCGGGGTCGCGCGCTCCGCCGCCCCGGCCGCCTCAGAGGTCGATGCCGGTCAGGACGAGCACGCGCTCGTAGGTGTAGTCCGCCATCGCGTACTTGACGCCCTCGCGGCCGACGCCGGAGTTCTTGGTGCCGCCGTAGGGCATCTGGTCGGCGCGGAAGCTCGGTACGTCGCCGATGATGACGCCGCCGACCTCGAGCTCGCGGTGCGCCCGGAAGGCGGCCTGGATGTCGTGCGTGAAGACGCCGGCCTGCAGGCCGAACTGGGAGTCGTTGACGAGCTTGAATGCCTCGTCGACGCCGTCGACCCTCTGCAGCACCAGCACCGGGCCGAAGACCTCCTCGCGCACCACCTTCGCGTCCGCGGGAACGTCGGCGAGCACGGTCGGGGCGTAGGTCGCGCCCTCCCGCTTGCCGCCGGCCAGCAGGCTCGCGCCGGCGGCCACGGCCTCGTCCACCCACTCCTCGACGCGCTGCGCGGCGGCCTCGCTGACCAGCGGGCCGACGTCGGTGGCCGCGTCGGTCGGGTCGCCGACGCCCTGCCGCCCGACCGCGGCGACGATCTTGTCGGTCAGCCGGTCGTAGATCGAGGCGTCCACGATCACCCGCTGCACCGAGATGCAGGACTGGCCGGCCTGGTAGTTCGAGAAGGTGGCGATCCGGTTGGCGGCCCAGTCGAGGTCGGCCTCGGAGGAGTAGTCGGCGAGCACGACCGCCGCTGCGTTGCCGCCGAGCTCGAGGGTGACGTGCTTGTGCGGGGCCTGCCCCTGGATCAGCTCGCCGACCACGGTCGAGCCGGTGAACGAGATGACCGGCAGGCGCGGGTCCTCGTTGAGGGACCGCATCTGCTCGTTCGGCACC
>DASTAE010000093.1:0-11871 GCA_035712985.1 Actinospica sp. | reverse complement strand
GACCGTCTCCCCCTCCTTCTTCAGCCACCGGGTGACGGTGCCCTCGGTGACGGATTCACCGAGCGCGGGCATCGTGACGGATACCGGCATGACGTTTCTCCTGGTTCGTTCTCGTCGATCGCGGGATCAGGCAGGGGGTTTTCTCAGTCGTGCACGTGCAGCGGCTTGCCCGCGAGCGCGAGGTGCGCCTCGCCCAGCGCCTCGCCCTGGGTCGGGTGCGCGTGGATGAACTGGGCCACGTCCAGCGGCGTGGCGTCCCAGTTGTAGATCAGCTGAGCCTCGGCGACCAGCTCGCCGACCCGGTCGCCGACCATGTGGATGCCGACCACGCGGTCGTCCTCCCCGGGCACGCCGTTGATCTGCACCAGCTTGATCTCGCCCTGGGTCTTGAGGATCTTGCTCTTGCCGTTGCCGGCCAGGTTGTAGGTCAGCGTCTTGATGTGGTCGGCGCCGAACTTCTCCGCGGCCTTCGCCTCGGTCAGGCCGCAGGAGGCGACCTCCGGGTTCGAGTACGTCACGCGCGGCACGCCGTCGTAGTCGATCGGGCGCGGGCTGAGACCGGCGATGTGCTCGGCCACCAGGATGCCCTCGGCGAAGCCGACGTGCGCCAGCTGCAGGGTCGGGATCAGGTCGCCGACCGCGTAGACGTTCGGCACGGAGGTCTGGCAGTACTCGTTGACCTTCACGTAGCCGCGGTCCGTCTGCACTCCCGCCTGCTCGTAGCCGAGGCCCGCAGAGACCGGCCCGCGGCCGACCGCGACCAGCAGCAGTTCGGCGTCGAAGTCCTTGCCCTTGGCGGTGTGCACCCGCACGCCGCTGTCGGTGTAGTCGACCCCGGTGAAGCCGTTGTCAATCTCGAACTTGATGCCGCGGCGGCGGAACGCGCGCTCGAGCAGCTTCGAGGAGGCCTCGTCCTCCAGCGGCACCAGGTGCGGCAGGAACTCGACGATGGTGACGTCGGCGCCGAAGCTCTTGTAGACGGAGGCGAACTCGCAGCCGATCACGCCGCCGCCGAGGATGACCACCGAGGAGGGCACCCGGTCCAGCTTGAGCGCGTGGTCGCTGGTGATGACCCGCTGGCCGTCGATCTCCAGGCCCGGCAGCGACTTCGGCGTGGAGCCGGTGGCCAGCACCACGTTGCGGCCGGTGTAGACCTCGCCGTTCACGGTGACCTGGTTCGGCGCGCTCAGCACGCCCTCGCCGGAGACGAAGGTGATCTTGCGGGCCTTCACGATGCCCTGCAGGCCCTTGTACAGCTGGCCGACGACGCCGTCCTTGTACTTGTTGACGCCCGGCATGTCGATGCCCTGAAGCGTCGTGTTCACGCCGAAGGACGCGCTCTCCCTGGCCAGGTCCGCGACCTCGGCGGCGTGCAGCAGCGCCTTGGTCGGGATGCAGCCGCGGTGCAGACAGGTGCCGCCGACCTCGGCCTTCTCGATCAGGACGACGTTCATGCCCAGGTCGGCAGCACGGAACGCGCAGGCGTAGCCGCCGGAACCGCCCCCGAGGATCACTACGTCGAATACGTTCCCGGCCTCAGCCACTTGTCCGTCTCCTCGCGTGTTCACGCCGTATATCGCCTTATCCAGACCCGCCACCACGGGGGACCGAATGCTGTCACACTGGCTTGGCATCGGCGCCCGGCGCGAGTTGTCAATGGGAAGCTTAAACCGCTTTCCCGCCCGGTCGCCTCGCCGGGCGCGCGCCACCAGGCGGGACCGGCGCGGCCCCGCGCACGCGCGTGTCGGCGCAGCGAACAGGCCTGTCCGCAATCCGGTCGGGGGGCGGCGGGCCGCGAGAGTCGAGTCGAAGGGGTGTTGAGCGTGGCCGTCTTCCGCCGCCGCGGTGCCCGCGCAGGTGAGGGCCGGGTGGACGGCCGTGTGTACCGGGACGGGGAGGAGCACCTTACCCGCTTCGCCCGGACGCGCACCGGCGTCGAGGCCTTCGTGGAGCCGCGCACGGCTGTGACGGACACCACAATCGTGCTGGTCGCGGCCACCGGAGAGTGGACCAGGCGGCGCGTCCCCGGCCCCCAGGCGGCCCACCAACTGGCGCACAGGCTGGGCATTCCCGCGTACGACGCGGGCGTGGTGGGCTACCCGCAGCGGATGCGGGACTGGAACTCCCGGCTGGCCGCCGAGGCCAAGGCCCGCCGCGAGCCCTGATTAGGCCGACGGGCGTGCCCGCTATTCGGACGGGCGGGGAGCGGGCCAGGCCGCGCCCCACCTCCGAAAGCTGACCGTACTACCGTCTCGGAAGCCGATGCAGGCCCGCCGCAGCCAGTCGCGCAGCGGGCCTGCGAAAGCTACTAGTACAGCCCGTTGGCCGCGTCGTCGGCCAGCTGGACGAGCGTGCGCACCGCGAAGCCGACGCCGCCCTTCGGCACGTAGCCGTACGCGCCCGCCTCGTTGAAGGAGGGGCCGGCGATGTCCAGGTGCGCCCAGGGAATCTGGCCGCCCTCGGTCCGCTCCCCGACGAACTCCTGCAGGAACAGGCCCGCGACGAGCATGCCGCCCATCCGGTCGCCCATGTTGGCGAGGTCGGCCACCTGGGTGTCCATGGTCTTGCGCAGGTGGGCCGGCAGCGGCATCGGCCAGAAGTCCTCGCCGGCGCGCTCGGCCGCGGACTCGACCTGCACCCGGAACTCCTCGTCGTTGGACATCACCGCGGCGGTGCGGTGGCCCAGCGCCAGGACCTGGGCGCCGGTCAGCGTCGCGACGTCGACGATCGCGTCCGGCTGCTCGCCGCTCGCGGCCACGATCGCGTCGGCCAGCACCAGGCGGCCCTCGGCGTCGGTGTTGAGCACCTCGACGGTCTTGCCGCCGAACATGGTCAGCACGTCGGAGGGGCGGATCGCGTTGCCGCCGGGCATGTTCTCGGCCAGCGCGGCCCAGGCCGTGACGTTCACCGGCAGGCCCAGGCGGGCCACCGCGAGCGCCGCGTGCAGCACGGCCGCAGCCCCGGACATGTCCGACTTCATGGTCTCCATCGAGGCCGAGGGCTTGAGCGAGATGCCGCCGGTGTCGAAGGTGATGCCCTTGCCGACGAACGCGAGCTTCCGCTCGGCGGACGGGTGCGTGTAGGTCACCTTGACCAGGCGCGGGCCGCGGGTGGAGCCCTGGCCGACGCCGGTCAGGCCGCCGTAGCCGCCCTCGCGCAGCTGTGCGTCGTCGAGCACTTCGATGCTCAGCGCGCCGACGCCGGCGTCCGCCACGGCGGCGGCCGCGGCCTCGGCGAAGGCCTGCGGGAACAGGTGCGACGGCGGGGTGTTGATCAGATCGCGGGTGGCGACGACGGCCTCACCCAGCACCTGCGCGCGCTGGGCGGCCGCCTGGGCCTCCTCGTCCGCGGCCGCCGACGTGACGAGCACGATCTCGCCGACCGGTGCCTTGCGGTCCGCCGCGTTCCCCGTCTTCAGGCCGTCGTACGTGTAGGCGCCGTACATCGCGCCCTCCGCCGTGGCCCCCAGCACCTCGGCGCCCGAGCCGGCCAGCGCGATGGCGACCTTCGCCTTGCCGGCCAGCGAGCGCACCGCCGCGCCGACCGCCTTGCGCAGGTCCTCCAGGCCGCGCGCGCCGACGACCTCGCCGTCGCCCGCCTCGCCGAGGCCCACCGCCACGACCAGCGGCGCGGCCAGCGTGCCCGCGCTCGCCACCCGGGTGGTCTCCTCGGCCGCGCCGGTCGCGCCGAGGGTGGAGAGGGTCTCGGCGAGGGTGCCGCCGAGCGCCTCGTCGACCGCGGCGGCGCCGGGGGACAGCGTGATCCCCGCGCCCTCCTTGTAGACGCCGACGATGATCGCGTCGGCCGCCGCCTCGGCCACCGGGCCGGACTGGATGGAGAGAGTGGTCACAAGTTCCCCTGTTGTCATCGAGTTGTCGTCGAGTGGGTCGGTTCGCGGGCGGGTGGACAGCCGCCGGACTCCCGGCATCGTAACCGGGTGCCGTCACAGTCGCGATATCGTCGTGGGCATGACGACGCCGTCCCTGCTGACCTCGCCCCTGCACGCCCGCCACCTCGCCCTCGGCGCGAAGATGGCCGATTTCGGCGGCTGGGAGATGCCGATCGAGTACTCCGGGACGGTCGGCGAGCACGCCGCGGTCCGCGAGCGCGTCGGAGTCTTCGACGTGAGCCACCTGGGCAAGGCGACGGTCCAGGGGCCGGGCGCCGCCGACTTCGTGAACCGCGTGCTGGCCAACGACCTGCGCCGCATCGGCCCCGGCAAGGCCCAGTACACCCTGTGTTGCGACGAGGCCACCGGCGGCGTGGTCGACGACCTGATCGCCTACCTGAAGTCGGACGACGAGGTCTTCCTCATCCCCAACGCCGCCAACACCACCGAGGTGGTCCGCAGGCTCGCGGCCGCGGCCCCCGAGGGCGTCACCGTCACCAACCAGCACAAGGACTTCGCCGTCCTCGCGGTCCAGGGCCCCGAATCCGAGGCGCTGATCAAGGCGCTCGGCCTGCCCACCGACTTCGACTACATGGCCTTCGCCACCGCCACCTGGGACGGCAGGCCCCTCACCGTGTGCCGCACCGGATACACCGGCGAGCACGGCTACGAACTCGTCTGCCGCTGGGACGACGCCGACGCCCTCTGGCAGGCCATCATGCGCGCCGGCGAGCCCTTCGAGATCAAGGCCTGCGGCCTGGGCGCCCGCGACACCCTCCGCACCGAGATGGGCTACCCCCTCCACGGCAACGACCTGTCCCTGGACATCACGCCCGTCCAGGCCAGGGCCGGCTGGGCCGTCGGCTGGAAGAAGGACGAGTTCTGGGGCCGCGAGCCCCTGGTGAAGGAGAAGACCGAGGGCCCCCGCCGGATCCTGTGGGGCCTCAAGCAGGTGGACCGCGCCATCCCCCGCCCCCACATGGCCGTCCACGCCGCCGATGACGCCGCCGTCACCGACGACGTCATCGGCGAGGTCACCAGCGGCACCTTCTCCCCGAGCCTCAAGGCGGGCATCGCCCTCGCCCTCCTCCCGCCCGCCACCGCCGAGGGCGACGTCGTCTACCTCGACGTCCGAGGCCGCCGCGCCGCCTTCACGGTGGTCAAGCCCCCGTTCGTGAAGGTGTCCACGAGGTAGTCGGCTCACAGCTCCCGCTCGGAGAATCGTCGCTCCGCGGCTGTGGGGATGAGGCGGTGTCGTGCGTTTCCCCACGCTGAAGGTTCGAGCACTCGCCCGCGGGATCCCCTGGTCAGGACCAACCCTCAACTCGCCCGCACGCTACCGAATCGCCATCACCAGCAGCGCTCCCGTCGTCGCGGTTTCGACGAGGGCGCCGAGGACGTCGCCGGTGATGCCGCCGAATCGGCTGGTGCAGCGGTGGAGGAGGGCCAGGGCGCAGGCCGTGCCGACTACGCAGGCTGCTGCGGCGACGATGGCGACCGGGAGGTTTCGGGTGAGGCCCAGGCCGAAGCTTGCGGCTAGGCAGAGGGCGGCGACTACGGCGGCTGCGCGGGTGGAGACCGAGCCTGCCACCCAGGCGCCTAGGCCGGTCGGTCTTGCCGTGGGGACTCTCGGTGTGCAGGCGAGGGTCACGGCCAGGCGGCCGGTGATGGCGGCGATGAGGATGGCTTGGGGGCCACGGTGGTGGGCGTAGGCCGCGTTGAGGGATGCGATCTGGAGGAGCAGGGCGACTACCAGGGTCACTACGCCGAAGGGGCCGATGTCGGAGCGCTTCATGATGTCGAGCGCCTGCTCGCGGGGCTTGGCGGAGCCTAGGGCGTCGGCTACGTCCGCTAGGCCGTCTAGGTGTAGGGCTCGGGTGGCGGCCGCGAATACGGCCGCAGCGGTGACTGCCGCGATGAGGGTCGAGTCCGTGTAGGTGTTCGCGGCCCAGCCGACCGCTGCCGCCACCGCACCGATTCCGGCGCCCACCAGGGGGGCGCAGGCCATGGCCCGGCCGGCGGTGGGCCGGTCCGCGTCGGTGACCGGCACTCTCAGGATGCTGAGGGTGGCGATCGACAGGCGCAGACCGGCCGGCCAGGAACCCATGTCCGGTGTCCGCTCAGAGCGCGCTGCGGACCGTGGGCTCGGGCAGGCCGGCCTCGGCGTACGACGGGGTCTCGGCGAGGACGCTCACGGCCGCGCGGACCAGGGGCAGGGCCAGCAGTGCGCCGCTGGCGGCTCCGGCGCGGATCTTGAAGTCGAGCAGGGGCTCCAGGCTCAGGCGGTCCAGAGCCTTGCGGTGCGCGGGTTCGGGGGAGAGCTGCGCGGCCAGGCACCATTCCGGCGTGCGGAAGGCGATGCGCTGGGCCAGCAGGGCGCACGCCGTGGCGCCGATGCCGTCCAGCAGCAGCGGGGTGCGGCGTGCGGCCGCCTGGAGGATGAAGCCCGCGCAGGCTGCGAAGTCGGGGCCGGCGCTGACCGCCAGCAGTTCCATCTGGTCGGCGAGCACGGGGCGGGCCAGGCGCAGCGCGTCGCGGATCGCCGCGCACTTCACCGTCCAGCCGGCGTCGTCGACACCGCTGCCGCGACCGGTGACCGCCGCCGCGTCTGAGCCGGTCAGGGCGGCGATCAGGACCGCGGCCGGGGTGGAGTGGCCGGCGCCGAGCAGGCCGGGGATCAGCAGGTCGGCGCCCGCGTCGATCTCCGCGTCGGCGAGCTCGCGGCCGAGGGCGAAGGCCGCCTCCGCCTCCTCCCGGGTGCACGCGCGTTCCACGTCGATGCGGTCGGTTCCGCGGCGCACGCGGCCCGCGGTGACCTCGGCGGGCACCCCGGCCTCGGTCAGCTCCGCCTCGTCGCAGTCCACGGAGACGTCGACCAGCCGCACGCCCACGCCGCTCGACCGCGCCAGCACGCTCGCCGGGCCGCCGCCCTGCGCGTACAGCTTGACCAGGGCCGCGGTCGTGCCCGGGGGCTGCGCGGTGACCCGGTGCCCGTGCGTCTCGACCGCGGCGATCCCGTGGTCGCCCGCGAACAGCACCAGGCGCGGCCTTTCGATCGGCTTCGGCGGGCACTGGTCCTGCACCGCGGCCAGCCAGCACGCCACCTTCTCCAGCGTGCCGAAGGACGACGGCTGCAGCGCCAGTTCCTTCGTCCAGCGCTCGACGGCCTCGGCCTTCTTCGCGTCGGCCGGGCGCAGCACGTTCTCGGAGAGCTTCTCCAGGTCTGTCTTGTCCATGGTGAGGGTCACTTTAGCCGCAGCGGCAATCCCGCGACGACGAGCCATACCTCGTCGGCCGCCGCGGCGAAGGCCTGGTTGAGCCGGCCCAGCTCGTCGCGGAAGCGGCGGGTGCCCGGATCCGGCGGGACGAGGCCGAAGCCCAGCTCGTTCGACACGGCCACGACCGGCCCGGAACACCCCTGGTACGCGGCGATCAGCTCTCGGGTCAGCGCCGCGAGTTCGCGGCGGGCCGGGCCGGAGTTCCAGTCGGTCTCGTCCCACGCCCGGACACGGTCCATCGCGGAGGTCAGCCAGAGGGTGAGGCAGTCGGCGAGGACCGGGCCCTCGGCCGCGTGCAGGAGGGTCGCGAGGGCGGCCGGCTCGTCGCCGGTCTCGACGGTTCGCCAGACCTCGGGGCGCTGCGCCCGGTGACGGGCGATGCGCTCGGCCCACTCGGGATCATCCGGATAGCGCGGGGCCGTCGCGGCGTACGTCACCGGCCGCGTGTCCGCGAGCCCGGCCACCAGACGCTCGGCGTACGTCGACTTCCCGGAGCGCGCTCCCCCGAGGATCAGGGTGCGACGCGCCGCCTGGCGAGTGTCCACTATCAGCTCCTGGGTAGTCTTGCCGCATGGCATTCACGTGGCGTTACGAGAACACAGCGGGCGAGCAGGTCGAGCCGATCGTCGCCGTGGAAGGCGAGCGCGCCTCCTTCCCGAACCAGGGCGACGCGGAGACCTGGATCGGCGAGAACTGGCCCGCGCTGCTCGCCGCCGAGGTGGACCAGGTCAGCCTGCTCGAGGACGGCGCGGTCGTCTACGGGCCGATGTCCCTGCACGAGGACCTGCCCGCGTAGGCCGGTCCCCGCACTGTCAGGCCTCCCCGCGCGAGCGGCGGAGGCCTGACAGCGTCCTGCTACGCCGGGCTACGGCCGCTCGGCCGGGGAGACGTTCTTCGCCGGGTCGCGCTCGACGACCGGGTCGAGGATCTCGTCGATCCGCTTGAGCAGGCCCGCATCCAGCTTCACGCCCGCGGCCTTCACGTTCTCCGCGACCTGCTCGGGACGCGAGGCCCCGATGATCGCCGCGGCGACGTTCCGGTTCTGCAGCGTCCACGCGACGGCCAGCTGAGCCAGCGTCAGCCCGGCCTCGTCGGCCAGCGGGGCCAGCTGCTCGACCCGGGTCAGCAGGTCGTCGTCCAGCATCTTCTTGATGAAGGCGCCGCCGCGCTCGTCGGTGGCCCGGGAGCCCTCGGGCACCGGCTGCCCCGGCTTGTACTTGCCGGTCAGCACGCCCTGGGCGATCGGCGACCAGACGATCTGGCCCAGGCCGAGCTCCTCGCAGGTCGGGATGACCTCGGCCTCGATCACCCGCCACACCATGTTGTACTGCGGCTGGCTGGAGATCAGCGGCACGTGCAGCTCCTTGGCCAGGCCCGCCGCCGCGCGGATCTCCTCGGCCCGCCACTCCGACACCCCGATGTACAGCGCCTTGCCCTGCCGGACCACGTCGGCGAAGGCCAGCATGGTCTCCTCGAGCGGGGTCGAGTAGTCGTACCGGTGGGCCTGGTAGAGGTCCACGTAGTCGGTCTGCAGACGCTGCAGCGAGCCGTCGATCGACTCCATGATGTGCTTGCGGGACAGCCCGCGGTCGTTGCGGCCCGGGCCGGTCGGCCAGTAGACCTTGGTGAAGATCTCGAGCCCCGCGCGGCGCTCGCCCTTGAGGGCCTCGCCGAGCACGCTCTCCGCCTTGGTCCCGGCGTACACGTCGGCGGTGTCGAAGGTGGTGATCCCGGCGTCGAGGGCCGCGCGCACGCAGGCGCGCGCCGTCTCGGCCTCCACCTGGGAGCCGTGGGTGATCCAGTTGCCGTAGGCGATCTCGCTGATCATCAGGCCGCTACGGCCGAGGTGTCGAAACTCCATGGCCACACTGTATGCCCGGGGCTTACCGACCCGTGCGGCGCGCCGCGGCTCAGACCTTCGGCTCGCCGCGCATCGTGACCCGCGGCTTCGGCTGGCGCAGGAAGCGCGGCATGACGGCGCGGGAGAAGGCGTAGAAGCCGGTGCCCCGTGCCTCGTCCGCGCCGAACTGCGCCGCGACCTGCCGCTTGACCCGCTGGCCGAGGTAGACGCCGAGCACGATGCCGAGGACGACGACGAACTCCATCACGAAGGAGCTGTAGATGTAGATCGAGGTGTTGTGCATCAGCAGCGTCGCCCAGCACAGGATGACCAGCGGCATCAGCAGCTCGAGCAGCCGGATGCGGCCGTCCACGTAGTCGCGCACGAAGGCCTTCGCCGGGCCGCGGTCGCGGGCCGGGTAGTTGCGCTCGTCGCCCGAACGCAGCGCCTGCCTGGACCGGTCGTACGAGGCGCGGTTGGCGTCGCGCTCGGCCTGCCGCCTCGCCTTCGGATCGACGGGCAGGGCACCGAGGCGCACCTTGCGCGCGGCCTCGGCCTCCTTGCGGCTCGGCGTGGCTCGTCCCTTGCCGGACGAGACGGACTCGGCCGGGATCACGTCGGCCGGGGTGGCGTCGGCCACCTGCTTGGAGGAGTTGCGTCGGAACACGTATGGAAGGGTAAACGCTAATGGCCCGGGTACATAACCGCCGCGATGGCCCTGTAACCCCGCGAGGGAATATCGTGGGGGCATACCAGTCTCAACGAGAGCTAGACCGCACCTTATCGAAGGGGGAGCTGGAGGGCTGATGGCCGACGGAGTAATGAAGCGGATGTCCTTGATCTTCAAGTCCAAGGCCAACAAGGCGCTGGACAAGTACGAGGACCCGCGCGAGACGCTCGACTACTCGTACCAGAAGCAGATGGAGCTGCTGCAGAAGGTACGCCGCGGTGTCGCCGACGTCGCGACCTCCCGCAAGCGTGTCGAGCTGCAGATGAAGAAGCTCCAGCAGGAGGGCGACAAGCTCGAGGTCCAGGCGCGCAAGGCCCTGGAGCTCGGCCGCGAGGACCTCGCCCGCGAGGCCCTGACCCGGCGGGCGAACATCTCGGCGCAGATCGGCGACCTGAACACGCAGTACGAGTCGCTCCAGCAGCAGGAGGAGAACCTCGTCCGGCAGTCCAAGGCCCTCGAGGCCAAGGTGGAGGCCTTCCGGACGCAGAAGGAGACCATCAAGGCGACCTACACCGCGGCCCAGGCCCAGGCGCAGATCGGCGAGGCGTTCTCCGGCATCTCCGAGGAGATGGGCGACGTCGGGATGGCGATCCAGCGCGCCCAGGACAAGACCGCGCAGCTGCAGGCCCGCGCGTCCGCGGTGGACGAGCTGATGGCCTCCGGCGCGCTGGACGACCCGTCCGGCCTGGCCAAGGACGACATCACCCGGCAGCTCGAGGCCCTGTCCGCGGGCGGCGCGGTGGACGACCAGCTGGCGAAGATGAAGCTGGAGCTGTCCGGCGGCTCGACCGGCAACAAGGCGCTGGAGTCCGGCTCCGGCACCGCGTACGCGGGCAAGAGCGACGAGATCAGCGACGCGGACGTGCTCAAGGACGGTGGCGCGGCATGATCGTGCGGATCCTGGGCGAGGGGCAGCTGGTGCTGCAGAAGGAGTCGCTCGCCGAGCTCAACAAGCTCGACGACGAGCTCATGGCGGCTGTCGAGGCCGGCGAGCAGGCCCGCTTCGACGAGGCGATGGGGGCGCTGCTCGGCAAGGTCCGCGAGCTCGGCGCCCCGCTGCCGGTGGAGGAGCTCAAGCCGAGCGACTTCATCCTGCCGAGCGCCGACTCCAGCCTCGACGAGGTGCGCGACCTGCTCTCCTCCGACGGGCTGATCCCGGGCTGATCCGCGCCGGCTCCCCGGCCGCGCAACCCTTCAGCGAACGTCCCCCCGCGCTGCGCGCGGGGGGACGTTCGCGTTCAACCGGACGGGGGACATCGTCGGCGGATTCTCGGCGATTCTTCAGGTGGATTACCTCCCACCTGGGGAACCGTGCTCAACACAGGTTCGTTGGAATCGGCAGAATCACCGCTCGGCGGTGCAGACGAAGAAGCGGGAAAGGGCGGCAGCAGTGGCCACCAGAACGAGGTTCGCTCCGGACCGGGGGCTCACCTCCCGGATGGTGCTCGTGATGTTCCTCATCGGCTTGCTCGCGGTGGCGTTCATCGCGGCGCTGGTGGCCTTCGTGCCCGCGCGCAGCCTGCCGATCGTGCTCGTCTTCGCCGGGCTGCTCCTCGGCGCCCAGTTCTTCTTCTCCGACAAGATCGCGACCTTCGCGATGGGCGCCCGCGAGGTGGACGAGCGGCAGGCCCCTGAGCTGCACGCGGTGGTGGACCGGCTGTGCGCCATGGCGAACATGCCCAAGCCACGCGTCGCGATCGCCGACACCCCGGTGCCCAACGCCTTCGCCACCGGCCGCAATCCGAACAACGCGGTGATCTGCGTGACCACCGGGCTGCTGCGCAACTCGAACCTCACCGAGGAGGAGGTCGAGGGCGTCCTGGCGCACGAGCTCTCGCACGTGGCGCACCGGGACGTGCTGGTGATCACGATCGCCTCCTTCCTCGGCATCCTGGCCGGCATGATCGCGCGGATGGCCTTCTGGTTCGGCCTCGGCGGCGACCGGCGCGACGACCGCGACGGGAACGCGGCGATGGCCCAGCTGGTCATCATGCTGGTCTCCGTCGTCACCTACGCGATCTCCTTCCTGCTGGTCCGGGCGCTCTCCCGGTACCGCGAGCTCGCCGCGGACCGGGCCGGCGCGCACCTGACGGGCAATCCGATGGCGCTGGCCTCCGCGCTGCAGAAGATCACC
>DASTAE010000092.1:0-5087 GCA_035712985.1 Actinospica sp. | reverse complement strand
AGGATGACCGGCATCTTCGCGGTCAGCGCCTTGCGCAGCACGAAGCGGGTCTGCGGCAGCGGGCCCTCGGAGGCGTCCACCAGCAGCACGACGCCGTCGACCATGGACAGGCCGCGCTCGACCTCGCCGCCGAAGTCGGCGTGGCCGGGCGTGTCGATGATGTTGATGACCGTGTCGGTCTCGTCCTTGGGGCTGCGGAAGTGCACGGCCGTGTTCTTGGCCAGGATCGTGATGCCCTTCTCCCGCTCCAGGTCGTTGGAGTCCATCACGCGCTCGTCCACGTGCTGGTTTTCGCGGAACGCGCCGGACTGCTTGAGCATCGCGTCGACCAGCGTGGTCTTGCCGTGGTCGACGTGCGCCACGATGGCCACGTTGCGGATGTCGTTACGCGTAGGCATGCCGGTAGCGTCGCTTTCGGGTAGGGATAAGCGGTAAAGGGGTGCCTCGCGGTCGGGGCTACGTTGCCCCCCTGCGCTGCGCAGAGACAGCACGGGCACCATGTCCATGGTACGGGCAAAATCCGGGACACGCCGACCGCGTGCCTGTCCCGCGGCGTCGGACGCTAATAACATGCGGCGCATGACGGCAGGGGCGGGCTGGATACCGGAGACTTACCTCGGCCTCGTTCTCGGGTTCGCGGTCCTGCTGCTCGACCCCGTGCCGGAGCTTCTGCTGGCCCGGAGCCTCGGCGCGCGGGTGACGAACGTCGACTGGGGCTTCGGGCCGGTCATGCGGCGATCGCCCGGGCGTCTGCGCGTCATCGAGATCCGGCTGCTCCCGATCCGCTGCCAGGCCAGATACCTGCCGCGGCGCGAGCACTACGCGCGGGACAAGCGGTTGCTGATCGCCTCGGGCCTGGTCTGCCCGCTGCTCCTCGCGGGCGCGCTCGCCGCGTTCGTGCCCGGCTGGACCGCCGTCGCGATGCTGGCGTTCGTGCTGCTGTGCGTCGTGATCCGCGCGTGCGCGAGGGAGAAGTACACGCGGCGGCGCGTGCTGATGCGCGTGCTGCGCCGGACGACGCCGGAACGCGACGCCGAACTTCACGAACCGCGCTATCCGGTCTTCGTCCACACGTACCACGCGGTCTTCTACGGCGACTGGGCCACGGCCGAGGCGCTGCTGCCGACAGTGCACGCGAACCAGTGGCCGCTGGACGGATCGAAGCTCATCGCCGAGGCCTTGCACACCGCGCGCGGCGAGTACGAGCAGGCCGTGGCGGCCGCGATGAGCTTCGACGCGAGCAAGCGGCCGCTGACCGATCTGGAGACGACGCATCTCGCCCTGCTGATCGCCGAGGCGCATCCGGAGACGACGGAGCAGGCGGTGATGCTCACGGGCGCCTACCTCCGGCAGCAGACGCAGGTGGCCGGCGGCGAGGGGTTCGCGGCGATGCTCGCGCTCTTCCGCCTGGAGACCGGGAATCTGCCGAACGCCCGCGGCTGCATGGAACGCTTCCTGGCGAGCGTGAGCACCCCGCTCGAGATCGCCGACGCCCTGTGCACCCGCGCCAGGATCGAGGCCGCGGCCGGCGGCGCCGAACGCGCCGCGCGCACCCTGGACCAGGCGCAGTCCTTCGCCCCCTGGTACGCGCGGATCGGCATCGTCCGCGAGCGCCTGGACCTGCCCGTGGTTCTTCAGACCACTGATCCGACCTCGCGCGACACGCTCGATGATCCGTGGGCCGCGCCGCGGCACTGACCTAGTGTGCGGGGCATCGTTTTCTCAAGATCCCCGAAGCCGATCCGACATGTGATGTTGGTCACCCGCCACTACTCGGAGTGATGATCCCGTTTGGATCTGAAGATCACTCCACTAGAGTGCAGTGCGCCGACGACACATAGCCGCCCGGCTCCTTCACAGCTGCAGGAGCTTCCAGAAGCATGAGCACCGGTACCGTATCGACACCACCACCCGCGCGGTCGAGGGCGGAGATCGAACAGCCCACACTGCGCACCGACCGCTACTGGGTCGCGCCGCTGTTGACGTTCGTGGTCTTCCTCGCGTTCATCGCGTACGCCACGTTCCGCGCGTTCCAGAACGAGTACTACTACAGCAGCCCGTACATCTCCCCGTTCTACTCGCCGTGCATCTCCAGCAACTGCGTGCCGATGCAGGGCGCGGGCGAAGTCCACTTCATCGGATCCTGGTGGGGCCTTTCCCCCGCGCTGCTGATCCTGATCTTCCCGCTGGGCTTCCGGATGACGTGCTACTACTACCGCAAGGCCTACTACCGGGCGTTCTGGCAGTCCCCGCCGGCCTGCGCCGTCGCCGAGCCGCACGGCAAGTACTCCGGCGAGACGCGCTTCCCGCTGCTGCTGCAGAACTCGCACCGGTACTTCTTCGTCTTCGCGTCGATCTTCAACGTCATCCTGACCTGGGACGCGATCCTCGGCTTCCGCAACGCGCAGGGCGCGTGGGGGCACATGGGCCTGGGAACCCTCGTCCTGCTGGCGAACGCGGTCCTGCTCTGGGCCTACACGGCGTCCTGCCACTCCTGCCGGCACATCATGGGCGGGCGGCTCAAGCACTTCTCCAAGCACCCGGTGCGCTACAAGGCGTGGACCGTCGTGTCGCGGCTGAACACCCGGCACATGCAGCTCGCCTGGGCCTCGCTGTTCGGCGTCGCGCTGACCGACCTCTACGTGTGGCTGGTCGCCTCGGGCGTGTTCTCCGACCCGAAGTTCTTCTAGAAGGGCCGGGAAGATGGCCACTGAGATTCTCACCTACGAGTACGACGTCGTCGTCATCGGCGCCGGCGGCGCGGGCCTGCGCGCGGCGATCGAGGCGCGGGCGCAGGGCAAGTCCGTCGCGGTGATCTGCAAGTCGCTGTTCGGCAAGGCGCACACGGTGATGGCCGAGGGCGGCGCCGCCGCGGCGATGGGCAACGTCAACGCGCACGACAACTGGATGGTGCACTTCCGCGACACCATGCGCGGCGGGAAGTTCCTGAACAACCCGCGGATGGCCGAGCTGCACGCCAAGGAGGCCCCGGACCGCGTCTGGGAGCTCGAGGAGTGGGGCGCGCTGTTCGACCGCACCAAGGACGGCAAGATCTCCCAGCGCAACTTCGGCGGGCACGAGTACCCGCGGCTGGCGCACGTGGGCGACCGGACCGGCCTGGAGCTGATCAGGACCATGCAGCAGGCCGTGGTCTCCTTCCAGCAGAAGGACTTCAAGGAGCACGGCGACTACGAGGCCAGGATCAAGGTCTTCCAGGAGCTCACCGTGACCCGGCTGCTCAAGGACGGGGACCGGATCGCCGGCGCCTTCGGCTACCGGCGCGAGGACGGGCAGTTCACGCTGTTCAAGGCCCCGGCCGTGGTGCTGGCGACCGGCGGCATCGGCAAGACCTTCAAGGTCACCTCGAACTCCTGGGAGTACACCGGCGACGGCCACGCGCTGGCCCTGCTGGCCGGCGCGACGCTGATCAACATGGAGTGCATCCAGTTCCACCCGACCGGCATGGTCTGGCCGCCCTCGATCAAGGGCGCGCTGGTCACGGAGTCGGTGCGCGGCGACGGCGGGGTGCTGCGCAACTCCGAGGGCAAGCGCTTCATGTTCGACTACGTCCCCGACGTCTTCCGCAAGCAGTACGCGGACAACGAGGCGGAGGCCGACCGCTGGTACGAGGACCCGGACAACAACCGGCGTCCCCCGGAGCTGCTGCCCCGCGACGAGGTGGCCCGCTCGATCAACTCCGAGGTCAAGGCCGGGCGCGGGACCCCGCACGGCGGCGTGTTCCTGGACATCGCCTCGCGGCTGCCGGCCGAGCAGATCCTCAAGCGGCTGCCCTCGATGTACCACCAGTTCAAGGAGCTGGCGGACGTGGACATCACCGCGGAGCCGATGGAGGTCGGGCCGACCTGCCACTACGTGATGGGCGGCGTCGAGGTGGACGCCGACACCGGCGCGTCCACGGTCGCGGGCCTGTTCGCGGCGGGCGAGGTCTCCGGCGGCATGCACGGCTCGAACCGGCTCGGCGGCAACTCGCTGTCCGATCTGCTGGTCTTCGGCCGCCGCGCGGGGCTCGGCGCGGCCGAGTACGTGTCCGGACTCGCCGCCGACGCGCGGCCGGAGGTCTCGGACGCGGACGTCGAGGCGGCGCGCGCCGAGGCGCTGGCCCCGCTGGAGCACGACGGCGGCGAGAACCCGTACACCGTGCACAGCGAGCTGCAGCAGACGATGAACGACCTGGTCGGCATCATCAGGCGGGAGGCCGAGGTCGAGGCCGCGGTCGAGAAGCTGGGCGAGTTCCGCGAGCGCCGCGAGAAGCTGTCGGCGCCCGGCACCCGCACCTTCAACCCGGGCTGGCACCTGGCGCTGGACCTGCGCAACATGCTGCTGGTCGCCGACTGCGTGGCCAAGGCCGCGCTGGAGCGCCAGGAGTCGCGCGGCGGGCACACCCGCGAGGACTATCCGGCGATGTCGGCCGAGTGGCGGAAGATCAACCTCGTCTGCTCGCTGGACGACAAGGGCCTGGCGACGCTGCGGCGCCAGCCGGTCCCGACGATCCGCAAGGACCTCCTCGAGCTGTTCGAGCTGTCCGAGCTGAAGAAGTACATGACGGACGCGGAGCTCGAGGGTCTGGAGGACGCCAAGTGAGCTACAAGGCCAAGTTCAAGATCTGGCGCGGCGACGCCGGCAAGGGCGATCTCGAGGACTACGACGTCGAGGTCAACGACGGCGAGGTCGTGCTGGACATCATCCACCGCCTGCAGGCGACCCAGGCGCCGGACATGGCCGTGCGCTGGAACTGCAAGGCCGGCAAGTGCGGATCCTGCTCGGCCGAGATCAACGGCAAGCCGAGCCTGATGTGCATGACGCGGATGTCCACGTTCACCGAGGAGGAGACGGTCACCGTCACGCCGCTGCGCACCTTCCCGGTGATCAGGGACCTGGTGACGGACGTGTCCTTCAACTACACGAAGGCCCGCGAGATCATGGCCTTCGAGCCGCCGGAGGGCCTCAAGCCCGGCGAGTACCGGATGCAGCAGGTGGACGTCGAGCGCTCGCAGGAGTTCCGCAAGTGCATCGAGTGCTTCCTGTGCCAGAACACCTGCCACGCCGTGCGCGACCACGAGGAGAAC
>DASTAE010000091.1:0-61053 GCA_035712985.1 Actinospica sp. | reverse complement strand
CGGATCCCCGCAGATCCGCAACCGCGGTAGCGTCGGAGGCAACCTCGGCGGTGCCTCGCCCGCCGGTGACGCCCACCCCGCGCTGCTGGCGGCGGGACGCGACGTCTACGTCGAGGCGCAGTCGGTCCGCGGCACCCGCCTGATCGCGATCGACGACTTCTACGTCGGCGTCAAGCGCAACAGCCTGGAGCCGGACGAGCTGATCCGCGCGGTGCGGATCCCGGTCGCGGACGGCCCGCAGCAGTTCTCGAAGATCGGCACCCGCAACGCGATGGTCATCGCCGTGTGCTCCTTCGCCCTCGCCCTCGACGCGAAGGCGCGCAGTGCGGGCACGGGCATCGGCTCCGCCGCGCCGACTCCGCGTCGGGCGCGGGACGCGGAGCGGTTCCTGGCCGACGAGCTGCCCTGGGACTCGCCGCGTACGCCGCTGGACCCGGAGCTGGCCGAGCACTTCGGCGAGCTGGCCTCGGCCGCCGCCTCCCCCATCGACGACGTGCGCGGCACGGCGGCGTACCGCAGGCACGCGCTCAAGGTGATGGCGCGCCGGACGCTGCGGTGGTGCTGGAACGACTACGGCAAGGAACTGACATGAGGCTAGTGATCAACGTCAACGGCGAGGACCGCGCCGCCGACGACGTGTGGGAGGGCGAGTCGCTGCTGTACGCGCTGCGCGAGCGGCTCGGGCTGCCGGGCTCCAAGAACGCCTGCGAGCAGGGCGAATGCGGCTCGTGCACGGTGTATCTGAACGGCGTGCCGGTCTGCTCGTGCCTCGTCGCGGCCGGCCAGGCGCACGGGCAGGCGGTGCGCACGGTGGAGGGCCTGGCCGACGGCACGGGAGACGCGGCGCTCGACCCGATCCAGCGCGCGTTCCTCGAGGCCGGCGCGGTGCAGTGCGGGTTCTGCACGCCGGGCCTGCTCGTGCAGGCGCACCACCTCGTCGAGACCACACCGGATCCTTCGGACGCGGAGATCCGCGAGGCGCTGGCCGGGAACCTGTGCCGCTGCACCGGTTACGAGAAGATCCTCGACGCCGTGCGCGCCGCGGTGAAGGTCGAGGCGGGTGCGCGATGAGCAAGGTACTGATCATCGAGAACGCGGCGATCGCGACGGTCGACGTCTGCGATACCGAGTACGGGCGCGGCCACCTCGTGGCACGCGACGGGTTGATCGACGCTGTGGGTGCCGGCGACGCGCCCGGGCAGAACCCTGAGGATGACGTCACCGTCGTCGACGGCGAGGGGTGCCTCCTGACCCCCGGCCTCGTCAACACCCATCACCATCTCTACCAGTGGGTCACCCGCGGTCTCGCGCAGAACGAGGCGCTGTTCGGCTGGCTCACCACGCTCTATCCGGTCTGGGCGCGCATCGACGAGGACACCGTCGGCGCGGCGGCGCGCGGCGGGCTGGCCTGGCTGGCGAAGACCGGCTGCACGACCTCGGCCGACCACCACTACGTCTTCCCGAAGCACGGCGGCGACCTGCTCGCCGCCGAGATCGACGCCGCCGCGACCATCGGCCTGCGCTTCCACCCGACGCGCGGCTCGATGTCGCGGGGTCGCTCGCAGGGCGGCCTGCCGCCGGACGAGTGCGTCGAGCGGGTCGATGAGATCCTGCGCGCCGGCCAGGACGCGATCGACCGCTTCCACGACCCGCGCTTCGACTCCATGGTCCGGATCGCGCTCGCGCCCTGCTCGCCGTTCTCGGTGACCGACGAGCTGATGCGGGCCTCGGCGGAACTGGCCAGGGCCAACGGCGTCCGGCTGCACACGCACCTGTGCGAGACCGCCGACGAGCAGGAGTTCTGCCTCGCCACGCACGGGATGACCCCGGTCGACTACGCCGAATCAGTGGGCTGGCTCGGTGACGACGTGTGGTTCGCGCACGCCGTGCACCTGTCCGACCAGGCGATCAAGAAGATGGCGGCCACCGGCACCGGGGCCGCGCACTGCCCCTCCTCCAACGCGCGCCTCGGCTCGGGCCACGCGCCGATCCGCGCGCTGCTGGACGCGGGCGCGCCCGTCGGGCTCGGCGTGGACGGCGCGGCCTCGCAGGAGTCGGGGATGATGGTCGAGGAGCTGCGTCAGGCGATGTACGCCTCGCGGCTGCGCGCCGGGAACTCGCGGGCCGCGGAGACGCTCGGCGCCCGGGACGCGCTGCGGATCGGCACGATCGGCGGCGCGCGCAACCTCGGCCGGCAGGACGAGATCGGCTCGCTGGAGCCCGGCAAGCTCGCCGACCTGGCCCTGTGGGACCTGACCGGCCTCGGCCACGCGGACATCGCCGATCCGGTCGGCGCGCTGGTCTTCGGGCCGCCCGCGCCCGTCAGGCTGCTGACCGTCGGCGGCCGAACCGTGGTCCGCGACCACGAGCTGGTCACCGCCGACGAGGCGGGGCTCGCCCGCGACTGCCGCGCCGCGGCTCGGAAGCTGGTGAGCGGCCGATGAGCGAAAGCACTCTCACCCGCGGACCCCGCCAGGTCACCCAGTCGGCCCGCGACGGCGTGGGCGCGAGCCCGCTGCGCCCCGACGGCACGCTCAAGGTCAAGGGAGAGTTCGCCTACTCCTCGGACCTGTCGATCGACGGGATGCTCTGGGGCGCCACGCTCCGTTCCCCGCATCCCAGGGCCCGCATTCACCGCATCGACTTCGCGCGGGCGCTCGCGTTGCCGGGCGTCTGCACCGTGCTCACCCACGAGGACGTGCCCGGCCACAAGTTCTACGGGCTCGAGCACCGCGATCAGCCGGTGCTCGCGGTCGACGAGGTGCGCTACCAGGGCGAACCGGTCGCGCTCGTCGCCGCCGATCATCCGGAGACCGCCCGGCGGGCGCTGCGGCTCATCGAGGTCGAGTACGAGGCGCTCGAACCGATCACCGACGCCCGGCGCGCCGCCTTCGATCCCGAGTACCCGAGCGTGCATCCGGGCGGGAACGTCGTGCGCCACCAGCCGGTGCGTTTCGGCGGCGACGTGCACGATCCGGCCGTCCGCGCGCTCGCCGAGGTGGTCGTCGAGGGCGACTACCAGGTCGGCATCCAGGACCAGGCCTTCCTCGGCCCGGAGTCCGGCCTGGCGATCCCCACCGAGGACGGCGGCGTCGAGCTGTACGTGGCCACGCAGTGGATGCACAACGACCTGCTGCAGATCGGCCCCTGCCTCGCCCTGCCCGACGAGAAGATCCGGATGACGCTGGCCGGCGTCGGCGGCGCGTTCGGCGGACGCGAGGACCTGTCGATGCAGGTGCACGCCGCGATGCTGGCGCTGCGGACGCGGAAGCCGGTGAAGATCGTCTACAACCGGCAGGAGTCCTTCTTCGGACACGTGCACCGGCATCCGGCGACGATGCACTACGAGTACGGCGTCACCCGCGCCGGCAAGCTCGTCTACGCGGACGTCGAGATCATCCTCGACGGCGGCGGCTACGCGTCCGCGACGCCGAACGTGGTGGGCAACGCGGCCTCGCTCGGGGTCGGTCCGTACGAGGTCCCGAACATCGAGATCGACGCGTACGGCGTGTTCACCAACAACCCGCCCTGCGGCGCGATGCGCGGCTTCGGCGCCGTGCAGGCCTGCTTCGCCTACGAGTCGATGATGGACAAGATCGCGGACCGGCTCGGCATGGATCCGGTGCGCTTCCGCCAGCTCAACGTCGTATCGCAGGGCTCGCTGCTGGCCACCGGCCAGGTCGTCGAGGCCGCGGCGCCGCTGCGCGAGATGCTCGATCAACTGGTCTCCATGCCGCTCCCGGCCCCGCTGGACGCGAGCGATCCGCGCAACCTGCCCGGCTCGACGGCCAATACCACGCACGGCGAGGGGGTGCGGCGCGGCGTCGGCTACGGCGTCGGCGTGAAGAACATCTGCTTCTCCGAGGGCTTCGACGACTACTCGACGGCCCGGATCCGGCTGGAGGCCATCGCGGGTGAACCGGTGGCCCTGGTCCACACGGCCGCGGCGGAGGTCGGGCAGGGATTGGTCACCCTGGAGGCCCAGATCGCGCGCACCGAGCTGGGCGTGTCCAGGGTGACCATCCACCCCGCCGACAACCAGGTGGGCAACTCGGGTTCCTCCTCGGCCTCCCGGCAGTCCTACATGACCGGCGGCGCGGTGAAGGCGGCCTGCGAGGCCGTGCGCGCCGAGGTCTTCAAGCGCGTGGCGACGAGACTCGATCGTGAGTATCACGACCTCTCGCTGCTGGACGGAAACGTCGTGTCGGCCGCCGACGGGGTCGTCATCGGCCTGGCGGAGCTGCTCGGCGACGAGGCCGTGGAGCTCACCCGCGAGTTCCACCACCACCCGACCACCGGCATGGATCCGGTGACCGGCCAGGGGAATTCGCACACGCAGCTGGCCTTCGCCGTGCACCGGGCGGTCGTCGACGTGGACGTGGACCTCGGCCTGGTCAAGGTCGTCGCGCTCGACCTCGTCCAGGACGTGGGCCGCATCATGAACCGGCTCTCGCTCGAGGGCCAGCTGCACGGAGGCAGCGCGCAGGGACTGGGCCTCGCGGTCATGGAGGAGATCCAGGTCCGGGACGGCATCGTGCGCAATCCCTCGTTCACCGACTACCTGATCCCCACGATCCTCGACATGCCCCCGATGCGCATGGAGATCTTGGAGAATCCCGACCCCCGCGCGCCCTACGGCCTGCGCGGCGCGGGCGAGCCCCCGACGCTTTCCTCCACTCCGGCCGTCGCCGCCGCCATCCGCGCGGCGCTGGGCCGGGACCTGACCAAGGTTCCGATCGGGCCGGAGGACATCACAGGCACCGGATAAGGACCCCGGCACACTCCTCCACCACTACGACGGCGTAATCAGGAGAGAGAGCGATGACCCAAGTACAAGCCCCCGTGGCGCCCCCGGACCCGGCGGTCCGGACCGCCGGGAGACTTGACCGGCACTTCCAGCTCGGCGCACGCGGCTCCACCGTGGGCCGCGAGGTGCGCGGCGGACTGACCACGTTCTTCGCGATGGCCTACATCGTGCTGCTCAACCCGATCATCCTCGGCAGTGCCGCCGACGTGACCGGAGCGCATCTTTCGCTCAGCGAGCTGACGACGGCGACCGCCTTCGCCGCGGCCGTGACCACGCTGCTGATGGGCTTCGTCGGCAACGCGCCGCTCGCCCTCGCGGCCGGCCTCGGCACCAGCGGAGTCGTGGTCTCGCAGATCGCGCCGCATATGACGTGGCCGCAGGCGATGGGCCTGATGGTGCTCGAAGGCGTGGTGATCATCCTTCTGGTGGTCACCGGCCTGCGCGAGACGATCATGAACGCGATCCCGCTGCCGCTCAAGCACGCGATCAGCGTCGGGATCGGCGCGTTCGTGGCGCTGATCGGGCTGGTCGACTCGGGCGTCGTCACCCGGCAGCCGGACGCCGCGCACACGACGGTTCCCGTGCAACTCGGCGCCGGCGGCCACCTGGAAGGCTGGCCCGCGTTCGTGTTCTGCTTCGGCCTGCTGCTGATGATCGCGTTGATGGCGCGGCGGATCCCGGGTGCGATCCTGATCGGCATCGTCGCCTCGACCGCGCTCGCGGTGGCCGTCGAGAAGATCGCGCACATCCCGGACGCCGTGTGGGGCCTGGTCGTCCCGAAGGTGCCCACCACGTTCCTGTCCGCGCCGCGGTTCGGCCTGTTCGGCCACGTGGACCTGTTCGGCGGCTTCGCGAGGGCGGGCGCGGCGACGGCGACGATCGCGCTGTTCACGCTCGTGCTCTCCGGCTTCTTCGACGCGATGGGCACGATCATGGGCGTGACCAGCGAGGCCGGTCTCACCGACGCCGAGGGCAGGCTGCCGGGCATCGCGCGGATCCTGCTCGTGGACGGCGTCGGGGCGGTGGTCGGCGGCGGTTCGGGGGCGTCGGCGAACACGGTGTTCGTCGAATCCACGGCCGGGGTCGGCGAGGGCGCGCGGACCGGTATCGCCTCGATCGTCACCGGCCTGCTCTTCGCCGCGACGCTGCTGTTCACGCCGATCGCGACCATCGTCCCCGCGCAGGCGACGACGCCCGCGCTGGTGCTGATCGGGGCGCTGATGATGGCGCAGATCCGGCACGTGGACTTCACGGACTTCGAGGTGGGCGTCCCGGCCTTCCTCACCGTCGTCCTGATGCCCTTCACCTACTCGATCACCGACGGCGTCGGCGCGGGCCTGATCGCCTACACGGTGATCAAGGTCGCCGTCGGCAAGTGGCGCGAACCCGGCTGGTTCATCTGGGGCGTGACCGTGATCTTCGCGATCTTCTTCGCAATCAGCGGAATTCAGCACACCCTGTAAGGGAGGCGGAAATCATGCAGGACATCGCACAGCAGCTCGCCGCGTGGCACCGGGCCGGTCAGCCGTACGCCCTGGCCACAGTGGTCGGCGTGCGCGCAAGCGCGCCGCGCCGGCCCGGAGCGGCCCTCGCCGTGAACGCGAACGGCGAGGCGGCCGGCTCGGTCTCCGGCGGCTGCGTGGAGGCCGCGGTCTACGAGCTGTGCCGCGAGGCCCTGCAGCACGGCACCCCGGTGCTCGAATCCTTCGGCTACAGCGACGATGACGCCTTTGCCATCGGCCTGACCTGCGGCGGAGAGCTGGACGTGTTCGTGCAGCCGGTCACCCCCGGCGGCGCGGGCGATCCCTTCGGCACGGTACTCGACGCGATCGCCGAGGGTGCCCGCGTCGCCCTGGCCCGGGTCGTCGCCGGCCCCCGCGCCCTCCTCGGCCGCGCGCTCGCGGTCCAGGCAGCGGAACCGGAGCCCCTGTTCGGCCCGCCGGGCTCGGTCGTGACGACCACCATGCTGACCGGCGACGACGCCCCGTCCCGGCGCGGCGTCGGCACGCTCGGCGGCGCCGAGCTGGACCGGACCGTCGCGGGCCGCGCGGGCGCGATGCTCGACGCCGACCGGACCGGCACCTTCACCGTCGGCGCGGACGGAGGCGAGTGCGGCGAGCCGCTGACCGTGTTCGCCGAGTCCTACGGCACGGCGCCGCGGCTGCTCGTGTTCGGCGCGATCGACTTCGCGGCGGCGCTGGTCACAGCGGGTAAGTTCCTCGGCTTCCATGTCACGGTATGCGACGCGCGGCCGGTGTTCGCGACCGCCGCGCGCTTCCCGGACGCCGATGAGGTGGTCGTCGACTGGCCGCACCGTCACCTCGCCACGCAGCACGTGGACCGCCGCACCGCCGTCTGCGTCCTGACGCACGACGAGAAGTTCGACATCCCGCTGCTGAGCACGGCGCTGCGTATGCCGGTCGGCTACATCGGCGCCATGGGATCGCGCCGCACCTGCGCCCAGCGCATCGACCGCCTGCGCGAACAGGGACTCTCCGACGAGGCCCTGGCGCGGCTGCACTCCCCGATCGGCCTCGACCTCGGCGGACGCACCCCGCAGGAGACTGCGATCGCGATCGTCGCCGAGATCGTGGCCGCGCGGCACGGCGGCTCCGGCCGCCGGCTCGGCGCGGTGACCACCCCCATCCACGGAGCCCACGACCTGAAGGAGCCGGTATGCCTCTGATCTTCCTCAACGGCGGCGCCATGCGCGGCGGCCCGCTCAACCACCTCCTGCTCGACTCCCCGCTGGTCGGCCGGGTGCGGACGGCCGCGCGCTACCGCTTCTACTCGGTCCGGGACCGGTTCCCGGCGCTCGACGAGGTGCCGGCGGGCGGGGTGTCGGTCAGCGGCGAGCTCTACGACGCTGACTGGTCCGTGCTGCGCGAGACGCTGCTGCCGACGGAGCCCGCAGAGCTCGAACTCGGCGTCATCGAGCTCGAAGACGGCACCGGCTGCCTGTCCATGATCCGCCGGCGCACGTACCGCGAGCAGCCCGGCGCGCTGCGCGACATCTCGAGCGCGCCCGACTGGAACGCCTACCGGCACACCCTGACCGCATCTCATCCCGAGGAACTGCAAGCATGAGTCTGCGCTACGACGTCAACCTGTCCATACTCTTCACCGAGCTCCCGCTGCTGGACCGCCCGGCCGCGGCGGCGCGCGCCGGCTTCGGCGCGGTCGAGTTCTGGTGGCCCTTCGGCACGCAGGCCCAGCCGAGCGGCGGTCAGGTGGACGAGTTCATCGCGGCCCTCGACGCGGCCGGAGTGCGGCTCGTCGGCCTGAACCTCCTCGACGACCTCTCGGTCGGCTCCCGCGGCATCGTCTCCGTGCCCGAGCACGCGGGCCGCTTCCGCGACGCGCTCCCCGTGGCCGTCGAGATCGGGCGGCGCACCGGCTGCCGGAACTTCAACGCCCTCTACGGCAATCGGATCCCGGAGGTCGATCCGGCGTTCCAGGACGAGCTGGCCGTGGCCAACCTCGGCCTCGCCGGCAAGGCCGCGGCGGAGATCGGCGGCACGGTCCTGATCGAGGCCCTGAACGCGATCGAATCCCCGCTCTACCCGCTCACCTCCACGCAATCCGCGTTGGACGTCATCGAGCGGACCGAGGACGCCACCGGCGCGACCAACCTCGCGCTGCTGCTCGATCTCTACCACATGGCGCGCATGGGCGAGGACCTCACGACGGTCATCGCCAAGCACGCCGGGCGTATCGGCCACGTCCAGATCGCCGACGTGCCCGACCGCGGAGCCCCTGGCACAGGCGGCCTCGACCACCGCGCGCTGCTCGCCGCGCTGGAGGCCGCCGACTACCGCGTCGAGGAGGGCCTCGGGTCCATCGGGCTCGAATACAAGGCCGCCGACCACCACTTCGACTGGCTCCCGGCCGAAGACCGCGCCTGGCGCGGCTGAAGACCTGTAAGCACACGAACACGAAGGCTGTATATGTCGTCTCAGAAGATCGGATTCATCGGGCTCGGCATCATGGGCTCCCCCATGGCCGGGCACCTCGTCACGGCGGGGTACGAGGTCGTCGGCTACGACCTGTCGGCCCCCGCGCTGGCGAAACTCGAGGCGCAGGGCGGTCGGCGCGCCGCGTCGATCGCCGAGACGGTCGAGGGCGCCGACCTCGTGATCACCATGCTTCCGGCGGATCCGCACGTGGAGGCCGTCGTCCTCGGCACCGGCGGCGTGTTCGAGCACGCCAAGCCGGGCACGCTGCTCATCGACTTCTCCAGCGTCAAGCCCGGCACCTCGCAGAAGGTCGCCCGGGCCGGCCAGGCCAAGGGCGTGCGCGTGCTGGACGCCCCGGTCTCGGGCGGCGAGAAGGGCGCGATCGACGCCGTGCTCTCCATCATGGTCGGCGGCGAGGCGGCGGACTTCGAGGCGGCCCGGCCGATCTTCGATGCGGTGGGAAAGACCAGCGCGCTCTGCGGCCCGCACGGCGCCGGGCAGGCCGTGAAGGCGGCCAACCAGCTCGTCGTCGGCGGCACCTACGCGCTGGTCGCCGAGGCGATCGTGCTGATGGAGGCCCTCGGCGTGGACGCCAAGGCGGGGCTCGACATGCTCGCCGGCGGCCTGGCCGCCTCGCGCATCCTCGACCTCAAGCGCGACTCGATGCTGGCCCGCGACTTCAGGCCCGGCTTCCGCATCGACCTGCACCACAAGGACATGGACACCGTCGTCAGCGCCGCCCGGCAGGCCGAGGTCGCGCTGCCGCTGAGCCTGCAGGTCGCGGGGCTCGTCCAGGCCGCGCGGGCCCAGGGCCTCGGCGACCGGGACCACTCGGCCCTGCTGGCCGTCATCGAGAACCTCAACGGAAAGGCCCGGTAGCCAGATGACCGCGCAGAAGATCCCCGTCATGTCGGCGGTCGTGGAAGTGCTCAAGTCGGAGGGCGTCGACACCGTCTTCGGCTGCCCCGGCGCCGCGATCCTCCCGCTGTACAAGGCCTTCGAGCAGGAGGGGAGCTCGATCGAGCACCTCATCGTGCGGCACGAGGAGGGCGCCACGCACATGGCCGACGGCTGGGCGCGCACCACGGGCAACGTGGGCGTGGCCATCGGCACCTCGGGACCGGCCGGCACCAACATGATCACCGGCCTCTACACGGCGATGGCCGACTCGATCCCGATCATCTGCATCACCGGGCAGGCGGCCTCGAACAAGCTGCACCAGGAGGCCTTCCAGGCCGTCGACATCGTCGAGATCGCCCGGCCGGTGACCAAGTGGGCCGTGCAGATCAAGGAGGCGGCGCAGGCTCCGTGGATCTTCCGCGAGGCCTTCCGGATCGCCCGCAGCGGACGCCCGGGCCCGGTGCTGATCGACCTGCCGATCGACGTGCAGCGCCAGGAGATCGTCTGGGACCCGTCGATCGACGCCCCGCTGCCCCTCGCCACGGTGGAACCGCAGCTCCCCCGCGTCGAACGCGCCCTCGACCTGCTGCTCGCCGCCGAGCGCCCGCTGCTGCTGTCCGGCGGCGGCGTCATCATCGGCGAAGCCCACGCCGAGTTGGTCGAACTCGCCGAGTACCTGAACATCCCCGTCCAGGTCACGCTGATGGGCAAGGGCTCGATCGACGAGTCGCACCCGCTGTTCGCCGGGATGACCGGCATCCAGACCTCCCAGCGCTACGGCAACGCCTCGTTCCTCGAATCAGACCTCGTGCTCGCCCTCGGCGCCCGCTTCGGCGACCGGCACACCGGCGACCTCGACACGTACCGCGGCAGCCGCACGTTCATCCACGTCGACATCGAGCCGACGCAGCTCGGCAAGGTCTTCGAACCGGACCTCGGCATCGTCTCCGACACGAAGCTGTTCCTGCGGGCCCTGCTCGCCGCCGCCCGGCGCCGCGACGCCCGCCGCGGCCCCGGCGCGTGGACCTCGCGTATCGCCGACCTTCGCAACACACTGACCCGCCGGGACGACTTCGACGACGTGCCGATCAAGGCCCCGCGCGTGTACCGGGAGATCAACGCCGCGTTCGGCCCGGACACCTACTTCGTGACCGCGATCGGGCTCTACCAGATCTGGGGCGGCCAGTTCCAACGCGGCGGCCACCCGCGGCGCTACCAGGTGTGCGGCCAGGCCGGCCCGCTCGGCTGGGAGATCCCGGCCGCGATCGGCGTCAAGAAGGCCCTGAAGACCACGGACCCGGACGCCGAGGTGGTGGGCGTGGTCGGCGACTACGGCTTCCAGTTCCTGGTCGAGGAGCTGGCCGTGGCCGCGCAGTACAACGTCCCGTTCGTGCTGATCATGCTGAACAACGAGTACCTCGGCCTGATCCGGCAGGCGGAGATCGGCTACGGGATGAACTACGAGGTCGACATCCACTACGACGCCTACGGCTCCGACAACGTCAAGATCATGGAGGCGTACGGCTGCCAGGGGCGCCGTGTCTTCGAACCCGAGGACATCGCCGGCGCCATCGAGTGGGCCCGCAAGGAGGCCGTGGCCAGCTCAAGGCCCGTGCTCGTCGAGATCATGATCGAGCGCGAGGCGAACACCGCCCACGGCGTCCGGATCGACGCCGTCAAGGAGTTCGAACCGCTCCCGGAGCTCGCGGAGGCGTGAGCAGATGACCCGCGTGGCAGCCGAATCCTCCGCGGGCCGGGTCATCCTGGCCCCGGACAAGTTCAAGGGCTCCCTGGTCGCGGCGGAGGTCGCGGCCCGGCTGGCGGCCGGGCTGCGGCGGGCGGTCCCGGGGATCGCCGTCGCGTCCGTCCCGGTGGCGGACGGCGGCGAGGGGACGATCGACGCCGTCGTCGCCACCGCGGGCTTCCGCAGGCTCCGCGCCCTGGTGTCCGGGCCCACGGGCCGCCCGGTGACCGCCGGCTTCGCCGTACGCGGCGACACCGCGGTCATCGAGTCGGCCCAGGCCTGCGGCCTGGCGCTGCTCCCGGACGGCGAAAAGGCCCCGCTCACCGCCACGTCCTACGGCGTCGGCGAGCTGATCGGGGCAGCCATCGACGCCGGCTGCACCCGCATCGTCCTGGGCCTGGGCGGCAGCGCCTGCACAGACGGCGGCGCCGGTCTGGCGCAGGCGCTCGGCGCCCGCCTCCGGGACGCCGACGGCGTCCCGGTACGCCAAGGCGGCGCCGCCCTGTCCACCCTCGCAACCCTAGACATCGCTCCCCTCACCGCCTGCCTCAACGGAATCCACGTCACAGTAGCCTGCGACGTAGACAATCCCTTACTAGGGCCGACTGGGGCCGCGGCCGTCTACGGCCCCCAGAAAGGCGCCAACCCGGACGACGTCCTCGCCCTGGATCGCGCCCTGGCCACCTGGTCGCGCCTCGTAGCCCAGTCGATCTCCACCACCGAATACGCAACGGCCCCCGGCGCGGGCGCGGCAGGCGGCATCGGCTTCGCCGCGCTGTCCCTCCTAGGCGCACGCCTCCGTCCCGGCATCGAACTGATGCTGGAGCTGGCGGGCTTCACCGACCTGGCACGCGGCAGCCGGCTCGTCATCACCGGCGAAGGCTCCCTGGACGCCCAAAGCCTCCGCGGCAAGGCCCCCGCCGGCGTAGCCCGAGCCGCCACCGCACTGGACGTGCCCGTAGTCGCTGTATCAGGCATCTGTGACCTATCCCGGACCGACCTCCGCGAGGCCGGGTTCACCGCCGCGTACCGACTCACCGCCCTGGAGCCCGACGTGAACCGCTGCATCGCCCACGCCGGCCCTCTCCTCGAAACCCTCGCCGCGCGCATCGCCCGCCGCCACCTCCTTCCACACCGCCTCCCGAACGGAGCACGGTCATGACCGTCGACCTGGTCCTGCGCTCCCGCCGCACGATCCTCCCCGAGGGCGAGCGCGCGGCCGCACTCGCGATCCGCGACGGCGTGATCCGCGCCATCGCCCCCTACGACGCCCACCTCGCTCCCGCCGCCCAGGACCTGGACTTCGGCGACCTCGCCCTCCTCCCCGGCCTCGTCGACACCCATGTGCACGTGAACGAGCCCGGCCGCACCGAATGGGAGGGCTTCGCGTCGGCGACCCGCGCGGCCGCGCTGGGCGGCGTGACCACGATCATCGACATGCCGCTCAACTGCCTCCCGCCGACCCTCGACCCCGACGCGCTGGAGGTGAAGCGCAAGACCGCCGCGGACCAGTGCTTCGTGGACGTGGGCTTCTGGGGCGGCGCGGTCCCCGGCAACGCCCCGCAGTTGGCCCCACTCCACGAGAGCGGCGTCTTCGGCTTCAAATGCTTCCTGGCCGACTCGGGCGTCCCCGAATTCCCCCCGCTCAGCCGCACAGAGCTGGAAGAAGCCCTCCGCACGACGACGGACCTCAACAGCCTCCTGATAGTCCACGCCGAGGACGCGGAAACCCTGGGCCACTCCCCCGACCCCACCGGCCCGCGCTACGCCGACTTCCTCGCCTCCCGCCCGCCCGAGGCCGAGACAGCAGCCATCGCCGCCGTCATCGAAGCCGCGCGCCGCACCGGCGGCCGCGCCCACATCCTGCATCTGGCCTCGGCAGCCGCGCTCCCGCTCATCGCGCGCGCCAAGGCGGAAGGCGTGCGCATCACCGTCGAGACGTGCCCGCACTACCTGACCTTCGCCGCCGAGGCCATCCGCGACGGAGCGACCGACCACAAGTGCTGCCCGCCGATCCGCGACGCCGAGAACCGCGAACGACTGTGGGCCGCGCTCGGCGAAGGACTGATCGACTGCGTCGTCTCGGACCACTCGCCGTGCACGGCGGAGCTCAAGCGTCGGGACACCGGCGACTTCGGCGTGGCGTGGGGCGGAATCTCCTCGCTGCAACTGGGACTCTCCGCGATCTGGACGGCGGCCGCCGAACGCGGATTCACCCTCTACGACGTGGCCGACCGGATGTCCCGCCGCCCGGCGGACCTCGTCGGCCTCGGCGGCACCAAGGGCCGCATCGCCGTGGGCTGCGACGCCGACTTCGCCGTCTTCGACCCCGACGCGCGCACCACGGTCGACGCCCTCCGCCTGGCCCATAAGAACCCTGTCACACCCTACGACGGCCTGACCCTCCGCGGCGCCGTCACCTCCACGTACCTGGCCGGAGCGCCGGTGGACCCAGGCGCCCCCTCCGGACGACTTCTCACGAAGGAGACGCACCGATGACCTCGTCCGCTCCGTCCGCCCCCTCCCCCGACGCCGCGCGGTACCTCGACCTCGCCTCACGCGCCCTCGGCGGCGCCGTGGTCTGGGCCAACGACGAGTTCTTCGGCATGAAGGAGAACCTGGTCACCCCCGCGCCGCCGACCTTCAGCCCGCACACCTTCGACCTCAAGGGCCAGATCGTCGACGGCTGGGAGACGCGGCGAAGGCGCCCCGGCGGCCCCAACGTCGCGGGCACCGACTTCGACTCCGCGATCCTCCGGCTGGGAGCCCCCGGCCTGATCCGCGGCGTCACCGTCGACACCTCGTTCTTCGTCGGCAACTTCCCGCCCGCCTGCTCCGTGGAGGCGGCCGACGTCCCCGGCCACCCGAGCCCCCAGGAGCTCGCGGCGGCCGACTGGACCACCCTGATCCCCGAGAGCAAGCTGGCCGGCGACACCCACAACCACTTCGAGCTCGTGGACCGGCGACTTCGGCAGCGACGCTTCACCCACATCCGCCTGAACAGCATCCCCGACGGCGGCATCGCCCGCCTGCGCGTGTACGGCGAGGTGCTCCCCGACCCCGAGTTCACCGTGGGCCTGCAGTGCGACCTGGCCGCCGCCCGCAACGGCGCCCGGGTGACCGACAGCAGCAACGCCTTCTTCTCCCCCGCCATCGCCGCCCTGATGCCCGGCGAGTCGAGGGTGATGGGCGACGGCTGGGAAACCGCCCGCCGCCGCGACTCCGGCAACGACTGGATCGAGGTGCGACTCGTCGGCGAGGGCGAGGCACGCGTCGTCGAGATCGACACCGCCAACTACAAGGGCAACGCCCCCGACCACATCACCCTCAAGGGCCGCACCGATGAAGGTGACTGGTTCACCCTGATCCCCGAGACCCGCGTCCAGCCCGACACCCTCCACCGCTTCCGCTTCGACTCCGCCCGCCCCGCCACCCACCTCCGCCTCGACGCCTACCCCGACGGCGGGATAGCCCGCCTCCGCGTCCAAGGCGTCCTGACGGAGCGCGGCGCCGCGGATGTGCGGGCGCGATGGGAGGCGGCGTCTTAGGAAAACCGCCGCTTCGCGCGTGCGGGGATCGGGCGTGCTTGATTCCTACAGTCGCGAAGCGGCGATTCTCCTTGGGCGAGGGCGGACTAACCCCCGTGGATCACGCCCATCGCGTGCTCCCGCGCCGGGCCGCTCAGCAGGCGGTTCAGGTCGTCGAACAGCACGCAGGCGGTCTCCCCGCTCCAGCCCGGCGGGAGCAGCTTCAGCGGGAGGCCCGGGTCGCGGTACGGGAGGCGGCGCCATTCGGTCAGCATCGGGATATAGGTCCGGTACGCGACCAGCGGGGCGGCTCCGGACTTCGCGACGCGCTCCAGCACGGGGCGGTACTGGCGGAGGAAGTCGCCGTAGAGGCTGGTGAGCTCGTCCAGGTCCCACCAGCCGCGGACCTTGGCGCGGAGCTCGCCGAAGGCGTAGTGGCGGCCGGTGAATATCTCCACGTACGCAGACAGGCCCCTGCGTTCCAGGGTGCGGCGGGTCTCGGCGGCCAGGGTCGCCGGGGCGATCCAGATGCCGGGGGCCGCGGTGCCGAAGCCGAGGCGGGTGAGGGCGGCGCGCAGCTCGTGGCGCTTGTCGCGCTCGGTTTCGGGGACGGAGAAGACGACGAGGAGCCAGCCGTCCTCGACCTCGGCGCGGGAGTGCTCGAAGATGCGCGAATCGCCCTCGGCGAGCATCTCCAGGGACGCGCCGTCCAGGGCGTAGCCCGCGGCCTTTCCGTGGCGCACGGGGGTGAGCACGTCGCGGCGCTTGAGGCGGGAGACCGCCGACCGCACGGCGCGGTCGTCCAATCCGAGGTCTGACATGAGGCGGATCAGCGCGGCGACGGAGAGCCAGTTGTCCTCGCTGCGCGCGTAGAGGCCGAAGAGGGTCAGGATCACCGGGCCCAGGCGTGAGGACGCGGCCTGCTGGAGCGTCGCGTCGTCCTGCGAGATCGCGTCACCCCGCGCGGCCGCGCCGTCCCGCGAGGTCGCGTCGGGGTCGGCGGTCCGCGTCGGCTCGGTCGTCACGGTCGCCCACCCTACTGGCCCGGCACGCGCAGCCGGTCCTCGGGGATCTCGGCCACGCCCAGGATCTCGATCAGCGCCTCGGGCTGCCACAGCGCCGTGCAGCCGATGCCCGCCATCGCCGGGTACACCGGCCCGGCCAGCTCGCGCCACACGCGGCCGATCTCCTTGCCGTGCGCCTGGTAGTCGGGGATGTCGGTGAGGTAGATCGTCACGCTCACCAGGTCCTCGGGCAGGCCGCCCGCCTCGCGCAGCGTCGCGAGGACGTTGCCGAAGGCCTGGCGGAACTGCTCCACGATGCCGCCGGGCACGATCCGCATCCGCTCGTCCAGCGCCGTCTGGCCGCCGAGGTACAGCGTCGTGCCGCTGAGCGTGCCGTGGGAGTAGCCGCTGGGGGTCGGCAGGGACGCGGGATTCACGGGGATGGGCGTCATGTGTATTGACTTTACCTGACGGTCGTGAAAAATACGAGATACAACAGCGGTCGATCGAACGGAGTTCGCGTCATGGAGCCCGACTTCAGCAAGTACCGCCTGGAGGGGGACAACGCGCAGTACCGGCTGCCGAACGGCCTGGTCGAGCCGGTGGTGACCCGGGCCGGCGCGGAGCACGGGAACACGGCGGACTCCGGCGGCGCGGTCCGCGTCTCGGGCGTGAGCATCCAGCACACGCCGGCCCGGCGGCTCTGGTACGGCAAGGTCAGCAACGAGCCCGGGTACCGGTCGGTGTCGCATCACCACGGCGAGGCGGAGACCGGCGGCTACGTGCTCTCCGGCCGCGCGCGCATCTACTTCGGCGCCCGGTTCGAGGACTACCTCGACATGGAGGAGGGCGACTGGGTCTTCGTGCCGCCTTTCATGCCGCATGTGGAGTGCAATCTCTCGCGGAGCAGGCCGCTCGTCTGGCTGACCACGCGCACCCCGGAGAACATCGTGGTCAACCTGCCCGACATCCCGGATGACGAGCTGCGCGACTGGCTGAACCGTGGTTGAACCGGTGAGAGGCACGACGGAGCCGGCGACCTCGGAGATCGTCTCCGCGGCGCTCGCGCTCGACGACGCCAAGGCAGAGCACTTCGACCTCGCGTTCAGCGCGGTGACCCAGCCGTGCCCGTGGCCCAAGGCGTACGGCGGCGATCTCGTCGCGCAGGCGGCCGCCGCGGCGATGCGCTCGGTCGACGACGGCAAGACCCTGCATTCGATGCACAGCTACTTCATGCGCCCGGCCGACATCGGCGCCGAGGTGCGCTACGAGGTGGAGCTGCTGCGCGACGGTCGCGGCTACAGCACCCGGCAGGTACGCGGCTATCAGAACGGCAAGGTGCTGTACGTCTGCCTGGCCAACTTCGCCTCGGGGGACGAGGGCGCGGCGTCGTACGCGGCCGAGTTCAGCGAGGGCGTCATGGGGCCCGAGGAGCTGCCGAGCTCGGCGGAGTTCCTTGACGGGCGTCACGGTGGCACGATGACGGAGCGGTCCAAGGCCTACTGGTCCGGCGGCCGCGGCTTCGACATGCGGCACGTTCCGGGGCCGGTCTACCTCGAGGTCGAGGGCGGCCGGGACCCGTGCCAGGGGGTGTGGATCAGGCCGTTCGACGCCCTGCGGAGGGTCTCAGGGCTCAGCGACGCGCAGCGGGATCTGGCGGCGCTCGCGTACGTCTGCGACTACACCGTCCTCGAACCCGTACTCCGCGTCCTCGGCCTGGCCTGGGCCGATCCCGGCCTGGTCACCGCCAGCCTGGACCACGCGATGTGGTTCCACCGCACGCCGCCGCCCGGGCTCGGCGACTGGCTGCTCTACGTCCAGCAGGCCGCGGCGGCCGAGCACGGCCGCGGCCTCGGCACCGGACGCTTCTTCACCAGGGACGGACGCCACGTGGCCACCGTCGCGCAGGAGGGCATGATCCGCCCGGCTTGAAAGGATTCGTGCACTGATATGTTCCTCTCTCCTTCCGCCCACGCGGACTCCTTCACGCGCGACCACCTGCCACCGGAGCGGGAATGGCCGACGATCGAGTTCGCCACGCCCGAGTTGCGATATCCGGACCGGCTCAACGCCGGAACCGAACTGATCGATGTTCCCGCGGCGGCCTTCGGCGAGGACCGGCCGGCGCTCCGCACTCCCGACGGTGTGACCTGGACCTACGGCGAGCTGCGCACGCGCGCGAATCAGGTCGCGCAGGTGCTCGCCGAGGATCTGGGGCTCGTGCCCGGGCAACGCGTGATGCTGCGATCGCCGAACAATCCGTGGACGATCGCCGCGTGGCTCGGCGTGCTCAAGGCCGGCGGCGTCGTGGTCACGACGATGGCCGCGCTGCGCACGCGCGAGCTGGCGCCGATCGTCGAGCGGACTCGACCCTCGATCGCGCTCGTGGACCATCGATTCACAGAGGACGTATATGCCGTGCGGGTCGCGTCCGCGCCCTCGTTGCGGATCCTCGAGTTCGGTGGCGACGGCGACGGGGATCTAGTTGCCCGGGCGGCTGCGAAGTCCGGGGCTTTCGCCGATGTGCAGACGGCCGCGGATGATGTGGCGTTGCTCGGGCCCACGTCGGGGAGCACCGGCGTCCCCAAGATCACCATGCACTTCCACCGCGACCTGCTGTCGATCGACAACACCTTCGGGCGCCACACGCTGCGGCTGCGGCCCGAGGACACGGTCGCGTGCACGGCGCCGCTGGCCTTCACCTTCGGCCTCGGGATGCTCGTCGTCTTCCCGCTGCGGGCCGGCGCCTGCGCGCTGCTGATCGAGTCGAGCACGCCGGATCAGCTGGCGCGGTACGTCGCCGATCTCGGGGTGACGGTGCTGGCCACGGCGCCGACCGCGTATCGGGCGATCGTGCGCGGCGGACGGGATCAGCTGCTGCGCGGGCTGCGCGCCGCGGTATCAGCGGGCGAACACATCACCGAGGACGTCTGGCAGACGCTGAGCGACGATCTGGGGCTGCGCGTCATCGACGGGATCGGCGCCACGGAGCTGCTGCACATCTTCATCTCGGCGGCCGGGGACGAGATCCGGCCCGGCGCGACCGGCAGGCCGCTTCCCGGGTACCGCGCCACGATCCTCGGCCCGGACGACGCCGAGCTCGGTCCCGGCGAGCTGGGGCGGCTCGGCGTGATCGGGCCGGTGGGCTGCCGGTACCTCGACGATCCGCGGCAGAAGGACTACGTGGCCAACGGCTGGAACGTGACCGGCGACATCTTCCACCGCGACGCCGACGGCTACTTCTACTATCACGCGCGCGGCGACGACATGATCGTCTCCTCCGGGTACAACATCGGCGGGCCCGAGGTCGAGGGCGCCGTCGAGACGCACCCGGACGTGCTGGAATGCGCCGTCGTGCCACGGCCGGACCGCGAGCGCGGCTCGGTGGTGTGCGCGTTCGTCGTGCTGCGGCCCGGCGTGGAAGCCGGGCCGGCCAAGGCCAAGGAGATCCAGGACCACGTCAAACGGACGCTGGCCCCGTTCAAGTACCCGCGCGACATCCGATTCACCGACGGCCTGCCGCGCAACGCGAGCGGGAAGCTGCAGCGTTTCGCGCTGCGCCGGATCGTCGAGGATGAGCACGAAAGGAACCACCCGTGAAGATCGCGATCATCGGCGGCGGCCCCGGCGGCCTCTACCTCGCCGCGCTGCTCAAGCAGCTGAGCCGGGGGCACGAGATCACCGTCTGGGAACGCAACGCGCCCGACGACACCTTCGGCTTCGGGGTGGTCTTCTCCGACGAGACCCTCGGCGGCATCGAGAACGCGGACACCGAGTTCGCCGAGACGATGGCGCGGCGCTTCGCGCGCTGGACGGACATCGACATCCACTACCGGGGGGTCCGGCACACCGTCGGCGGCCAGGGCTTCGCGGCGATGGGCCGCAAGGATCTGCTTCACCTGCTGCAGGAGCGCTGCCGGGAGCTGGGCGTGCGGCTGCTGTTCTCGACGGCGGCGCCGGATCTCGAGGAGTTGCGGGTGACGAACGACCTGGTCGTGGCGGCGGACGGGGTGAACTCGGCGACCCGGGCCGCGCACGCCGGCGTGTTCCGGCCGAGCCTGGATCGCCGAGGCAACAAGTACATGTGGCTGGGCACCGACCGCGTATTCGAAGCCTTCCAATTCTTCATCAAGCAGACTCCGTGGGGCACGATGCAGGTCCACGGCTATCCGTACTCCGATACCGGATCGACGTTCATCGTCGAGATGCACGAGGACGTTTGGCGCGCGGCAGGGTTCGATGAAACCGAGGACGCGCGGTTCGGGGCCGGCGTCTCGGACGAGAAGGCCGTCGCGCGACTGCGGGAGCTGTTCGCGCAGGAGCTCGACGGGCACGAGCTGTACGCCAACAACTCGAAGTGGCTGAGCTTCACCACCGTCCGCAACGAGCACTGGCACGACGGGAACCTCGTGCTGCTGGGCGACGCGGCGCACACCGCGCACTTCTCCATCGGCTCGGGCACCAAGCTCGCGATGGAGGACGCGCTCGCCCTCGCGGCCTGCCTGCACGAGCACGACGGGATCGAGGCCGCCCTCGACGCGTACGAGACCGAGCGCCGGCCGGTGGTCGAGTCGACGCAGCGGGCCGCGCAGGCCTCGCTGGAGTGGTTCGAGAACATCGGCATGTACGCGAATCAGGACCCGACGCAGTTCTGTTTCAATCTCCTGACTCGCTCGCGCCGGATCACGTATGCGAACCTGCGCACGCGCGACCCCGAGTTCGCCGACCGGGTGGACGCCGCGTTCGCCGCGTCCCAGAACCTCGAGACCGTGGCCCCGGCGATGTTCCAGCCCTTCCGGCTCGGCTCGCTGGAGCTGAGGAACCGGGTGATCGTCTCGCCGATGGACATGTATTCGGCGGTCGACGGCGTGCCCGGCGACTTCCACCTCGTGCACCTGGGCTCGAAGGCGATGGGCGGCGCGGGGCTGGTGATGACGGAGATGGTCTGCGTGTCGCCGGAGGGTCGGATCACGCCGGGCTGCGGCGGGCTGTGGACCGACGGGCAGCGCGATGCCTGGGCGCGGATCGTCGAGTTCGTACACGCGCGGAGCACCGCGCGGATCGGTCTGCAGCTCGGGCACTCGGGGCGCAAGGGTTCGACGTGTCTGATGTGGGAGGGGATGGACGATCCGCTGCCCGCCGGAAACTGGCCGCTGGTCGCTCCGTCCGCGGTGCCCTACGGGCCAGGCTCGGCGCTCCCGCGCGAGATCGGCCGGGCCGAGATGGACCAGGTCGTCGCCGACTTCACGGCGGCGGCGCGGCGCGGCGCGGAGGCCGGGTTCGACCTGCTCGAGCTGCACTGCGCGCACGGCTACCTGCTGTCCTCCTTCCTCTCGCCGATCTCGAATCGGCGCACCGACGAATACGGCGGCTCGCTGGAGAACCGGCTGCGCTTCCCGCTCGAGGTCTTCGACGCCGTGCGCGCCGCCTGGCCCGCCGAACGGCCGACGGCGGTGCGCATCTCGGCGACCGACTGGCTCCCGGACGGCAACACCGAGCACGACGCCGTCGAGATCGCGCGAGCCTTCATCACGCACGGAGCGGACGCGATCGACGTGTCGTCCGGGCAGGTCGCGAAGGAGGAAAGTCCCGCGTTCGGCCGCTCCTATCAGACCCCGTTCGCGGACCGGATCCGGCACGAGGTCGCGGCGGCCACCGGCACCGCGGTCATCGCCGTGGGGGCGATCGCCTCGTACGACGACGTGAACTCGATCCTGCTCGCGGGCCGCGCCGACCTGTGCGCCCTCGGCCGCACGCACCTGTACGACCCGCACTGGACGCTGCACGCGGCCGCCGAGCAGGAGTACCGTGGCGCGGGCGCGCAGTGGCCGCTGCCGTACGCGGCGGGGCGCCGCAAGCCGCCGACCGCGCGCACGGACGCCGTGCGCCCCCGGCTCGAACTGCTGCGCAGCGCGGGCCAGGACGCGGAACAGCCCCTTCACCTGCGATGGAAGCCCCAGCATGAGCATGCAGCAGCCTGAGACGAACGCGGCGGACTCCGACGGCGGCCCGGCCGCGCAGGCGGCCGGGACCGTCTACCGCGGGCGCGTCGAATGGATGGACACGGACGCCTCCGGCCACTACCACAACAGCACGATCACCCGCTTCGTCGAGTCGGCCGAGGCGCAGCTGATGCGGGAGCACGGCGTGGCCGAGTACTTCGGGATCTCGCCGCGGGTGCGCTACGAGGTGTCGTTCCCGTCGAAGCTGTGGTTCGGACAGGAGGTGACCGTCACGCTCGTGCTGGAGCGGATCGGCACCTCCTCGATGACCTTCGGGTTCGAGGTGTGGGGCGAGGAGCACGGGAAGAACCCGCGCAGCCTCGCCGCCCACGGCCGCTTCGTGACCGTGCACGTTCCGGCGGGCGGCGAGGGCAGCGAGCCGTGGCCCGAGGAGTGGCGCACGCGGCTCGCGGCGCCCCCCTCGGAACCCGGTTCGTAGGAGGGCTCAGACCTCGTCGGGGGTCCAGGGCTTGTGCCAGCGGGCGTGTCCGCGCACGAGCTTGTCGGCCGCCTCGGCCGGACCCCAGCCGCCGGGCTCGTACACGTGCACCGGCGGCGGGGCGTCGATCAGCGGCTGCACGATGCGCCAGGACTCCTCGACGCTGTCCTCGCGGGCGAAGGAGCTCGCGTCGCCGACGAGCGCGCCGTGCAGCAGCCGCTCGTAGGGCTCGAAGGGTTCGCCGAGCTCGCGGTTGAAACTCGCGTCGAGGGTGAGCGGGTTCCAGCCGCCGTCGTTGTCCTTGGCGGTCAGCGCCATCCGCAGGCCGGGCTCCGGGTCGATGCGCAGCACGATCTGGTTCTGCTCGGCCTGCTGGACCTTGGGCAGGAAGGCGAGGCGCGGGGAGCGGCGCAGGTGCAGCCGGACCTCGGTGACCCGCTCGGCCATCGCCTTCCCGGCCCGCAGGAAGATCGGCACGCCGGCCCAGCGCCAGTTGTCGATCTCCAGGCGCAGCGCGGCGAAGGTCTCGGTGTCCGAGTTCTTGCGCACGCCCGGCACATCGAGGTAGCCGGCGTACTGGCCGCGGACGTAGTGCTTCGGGTCGGCGGCCGTGACCGACTTGAGCAGCTCCCCGGTCTTGTCACGCAGGTCGTCCGCGCCGGGGCCGACCGGCGGCTCCATCGCGACGAGCGCGAGGACCTGCAGCAGGTGGTTCTGCACGACATCGCGCAGCGCGCCGACCGGGTCGTAGAACCCGCCGCGGTCCTCGACGCCGAAGTTCTCCGCCATCGTGATCTGTATGGCCGACACGCTCTTGCGGTCCCAGAGCTCGGCGAGCGCGATGTTCGCGAAGCGCAGGTATTCGACCTCGATGACGGGCGCCTTGCCGAGGAAGTGGTCGACGCGCAGCAGCTGCTCCTCCTCGAGCACCGCGCGCAGCCGCGCGTTGAGGTCGCGTGCCGACTCGAGGTCGTGCCCGAACGGCTTCTCCACCGCGACCCGCGCGTCGCCCAGCAGATCGTGCGCGCCGAGCTTCTCGACGATCGGCCCGAACAGCGAGGGCGGCATCTGCAGGTAGTACACGGCGCGCGCGTTCGAGCCGAGCTCCTCGGCGAGCTTCGTGTAGAGCGCGTCGTCCGTCACGTCACCGGACACATAGGACAGCCGCTTGGCGAACCGCTCGAAGATCGCGTCGTCGACCGTCTCGCCGCTCTCCGCGATCGCCTTCTTCGCGTGCTCGACCAGCTGAGCCGCCGTCCAGTCCTGCGACGCCACCCCGATGATCCGGCAGTCGAGCAGACCCCGCCGCTCCAGCCGGTACAGCGCCCGCAAGGTCATCTTGCGCGCGAGGTCCCCGGTGATCCCGAAGTCGACCAGAGTGTCCGCCGCCGAACCGCGGTGCGCGTCGCTCGCCATCGTCTGCCTTCCCGCTCGTGCGTCTCCAACTGCCGCACCGGATGATTCCACAGACGCCGCGCTCTGGGGGCGATTGATGGGTCGTCAGTCCGCGAGAACGTGCGGATCACACCTCGCGCCTTCCGCCGAGCACGTACAGGTTGATGCCGTAGGTGGCGATGGCGACGCCGGTCAGCACGGCCATGGTCATCGACGCTCCGTTGGCGCCCTTGTCGACGAACGCGGCGCCGGACATGGCCGCGCCGACGACGCACAGGAAGCCCACAGCCGCGCTCACGATCATCGAGGTCATGCGGGTGCGGATCGCGTAGACGAGGACGGAGATCACGTTCAGGATCAGCAGCAGGCCGATCCCCGCGTGCACGGACAGCGCGGCCGGGCCGTTGCTCAGGGCCTTGCCGACGGCCGAGCCCGTGCCCTTTCCCTGGTCGGCGTCCGGGACGTTGACGAAGAGGTTCACCCCCATGCCGAGTCCGTACTGGATCAGCAGGGCGAACAGCGAGCTGAGGCTCATCCGGCGCAGCCGGGCCTCCGCGGCGCTGCGGGAGGCGGGCGGGGCGGGGCTGAGGCTCGTCAGGTCCATGGTCTGGTCTCCCGGTGCCAGCGCCTACGCCGGCGGCTGAGGATGAATAGCAGGGCGAAGAGCGGGAACGGCGGCAGGCCGTGCAGCACGGCGATCACGGCGAAGGCGAGCAGCACGGCGAGGAGCGCGGGCGGGATCGGCAGTGCCCGCGCCGGCCGGCGGCGGACGGCCTGGCTCTGCCGCCGGCGCTCCGCGGCGGGCAGGTCCGTGAACAGGCCGCGCAACTGCTCCCGGGTGACGGCGGCGAGCGCCGCGTCCGCGCGTCGGTTGAATTCGGGCTGGTCGAGCCTGCCGTCCGCGTAGTGCGCGGCGAGCGCCGTCAGGGCCTCGTCGCGTTCCGCGTCCGAGGCGCGCACCCGCGCCCGGTCAGGCTCCGCGGAATATCGTTCCATGGTTGGTACTATATGAGCGGTGGAATAATACCGGCTGGGAACGACCTGGGAGATACCTGTGACCCCGCCCGCGCCGCGACTGCCGCTGACGGTCGGCGAATTGCCGCCGAGCGTCGCGTTTCTGCTGTCCCGGCTGGGGTTCGAGGTCAGCCGCGAGCTCGGCGAGGCGCTGGCCGCCCGCGGCCTGGAGCAGCGGGAGTTCGGGCTGCTGCGGCTGCTCGCGGACCAGGAGGGGCACTCGCAGCGCGCACTCGGGACGATGCTGCGGATCCCGCCGAACCGGATGGTCACGCTGGTGGACGGGCTGGAGCGGAAGGGCTACGTCGAGCGGCGCGCGCATCCGGAGGACCGGCGCGCCCACGCGCTGGCGCTGACCGAGGCGGGGAACACCGCGCTCGGCCAGGCGTTCCAGGCCGCGTTCGGGGTGGAGGCGAGCACCTGCGAGCCGCTCGACGCGCAGGAGCGCGAGCAGCTGCTGGGGCTGCTGGGCAAGCTGGCGCGGGCGCGGATCGAGCAAGGCGGAAGTCCGCCGGGGCTGCACCCCGGGATGCTCGAACGCTGACGGGTCCGGGCCCGAGCAGAGGTCAGGGGACGCGGGCCAGCACGCCGTAGGTGCGCAGGATGGGCTTCTCCCGGATGCCGGGCTCGGGCTGCCACTGGTCGACGGTGACCAGTCCGGGCTCCTGGATGTCCAGGTTCCCCAGCCAGGTGGCGATCTGCTCGGGCTCGCGGTTGATGAAGGGGACCTTCGTCGAGCGCTGATAGTCGGCGAGCATCTCGTCCTGCTCCCCCGGGTGCCGCAGGTCGGGCGCGGCGTGCGAGAGGGCCAGGTAGCTGCCGGGGCTGAGCACGCCCGTGTACCCGGCGACGATCCGGTCCGGCTGCTCCTCGTCCGGGATGAAGTGCAGCACCGCGTTCATCAGCACCGCGACCGGCCGGCTGAAGTCCAGCGTGCCGCGGGTCAGCGGGTGCTCGAGCACGGCCTCGGGCCGGCGCAGGTCGGCGAGGATCGCGACGGCGCCGGGCACGTCGGCGAGCAGGTGGCGGGCGTGCGCGATGGCGATCTGGTCGATGTCGACGTAGACGACCTTCGCGTCCGGGTTCTGCTCGAGGGCGACCTCGTGCACGTTCCCGACGGTCGGCACCCCGGAGCCGAGGTCGAGGAACTGGTCGATGCCGCGCACCTCGACGAGTTCGCGCACGACGCGGCCGAGGAACGCGCGGTTGGCGCGGATCGCGGCGGTCAGCGTGGGCATCGCCTCGGCGGCGCGCCGGCCGACCTCCCGGTCGGCCTCGAAGTTCTGGCTGCCGCCCAGCCAGAAGTCGTAGATCCGGGCCGGACTCGGCTTCTCCGGATCCACCTCGGGCAGGGAAAGGGCGAACTCAGCGGCCTCGATCGAATCCACGTTCGCACGATACGGCCGATCACGCTCCCAGGCCAATCACGGCGCCGGTCCTCGCGCGGATCACGGCGGCGCGTCGTCCCAGTCCACCTCGCCGGCCGTCGCCGCGTGCACTCCGGTCAGGCCCAGCACGCCGTAGCCCATCAGCCCGACGCCGAGCAGCTCGGGCACCACGTACCAGCCGAGGTTGATGCTCTCGCCGAACAGGAAGACCCCGAGCGCGACGCTGAGCAGCGCGTCGCCGAGGGTCAGCGCGGGCTGCGAGCCGCTGAGGCTGCCGGAGCGCAGCGTCCACTGCAGGAGCAGCACGCTGAGGAGGCCGACGAGCGCGGCCGCGTAGGTGTGCCAGGTCGTCAGGACGGCCTGGGCGCCGCCGGAGAAGCGCGCCGTCACCTCCTTGATGAGCGCGGCGGTGGTCGCGAAGCAGACGGCGGTCGCGGAGCCGAGGATCGCGGCGCGGACCGTGCCGTACGCGCGCAGCGCCATCAGGATCAGCAGGGTCAGGACGCCGGCCAGGACGCAGCCGACCAGGAGCCAGCGGATGCCGGGGGCCGTGTCGCGGGCGCCGGAGGGCGAGGCCGCGATGAGGAAGACGGCCAGGCCGCCGGCGAGCATGACGAACGCGCGCCAGAGTCCGGGCGTGGGGCGGTGGCGGAAGACGAGGGCGCCGAGCAGGAGGGAGAAGAGCAGCTCGGAGGCGAGCAGCGGCTGCACGACCGAGAGCGCGCCGTTGTCGAGGGCGATGACCTGGAACGCGGCCGACGCGAGGGTCGAGATCGCGCCGCACCACCACATCACGCGGGTCAGCGGCTGCAGCAGACGGGTGAGGGCGGCCCGGATGCCCGTGCCCTCCACGGGCTTGAGCCCGACCGACGCGCGGCGCTGCAGTACCAGGGACGCGGCGTTGGAGAACGCGGAGAGCAGGGCCGTCAGCACCGTGAGCGCGTTCATCCACGACCTACCGTCAAGATCATGCGAAGCTGGTGGCCGTGAGCCGCTTCCTGCTGCTGAGCGCGAGCATGGGCGCCGGGCACGACGCGGCCGGCGCGGAGCTGGCCCGGCGCCTCGGCGCGGCCGGGCACACGACCGAGCAGGCCGACGTGCTGAGCCTGCTGCCGGGGCCGCTCGGCGGCGGCGTGCGCGGCTTCTACCATCTGATCATCCGACGCGCCCCGATCGTCTACTCCGGCGTCTACGCGGCGTTCTTCCGGCCCGGCGCCGGGCCGCGGCCGGGCAGCGCCCCGCTGGCCGCGCTCGCCGAGAACCGGCTGCTCGACGCCGTCGCGCGGACCCGCAGCGACGCGGTCGTCTCGCTCTTCCACCTTGCCGCCCAGCTCACCGGGAGGGCCAGGGCGCGCGGTCGGCTCACGGTGCCGTGCGCGACCCTGGTGACGGACTTCGCCGTGCACCGCCAATGGCTTCACCCGGGTAATGATCTCAACCTCTGCCTCACCGAGGCGGACGCGGGTCGGGTTCGGGCCACGTCGGGGCGTCCCGCGGCGGTCTGCGGGCCCCTGGTGCCCGAGCGCTTCCGCGCCCGTCCGGCGAGCGAGGCGCAGTGGCGCGCGTGCCTCGGCCGGGATCCGATCCTCGTGTCGGCGGGCGCGTGGGGCGCGGGCAGCGGCTTCGCGCGGACGGCCGACGCGCTGCTCGAGGGCGGCTACCAGCCGGTCGTGCTCTGCGGGCGCGACGAGCGGCTGCGCGACCGGCTGGACGCGAGGCCCGGGGTCACGGCCCTCAGCTGGGTCGAGGACATGCCGGGACTGCTCGCCGCCTCGGCCGCGCTGTTGGACAACGCCGCAGGCCAGACGGCGCTTCAGGCGCTCGCCGTCGGCGTTCCGGTGGTCGGTTGGCGGCCGATCCCCGGGCACGGCGCCGCGGGCGTGCGCCGGATGGCCGAGCTCGGGCTCAGCGACTACGCGCGGACCCCGGACCAGCTGCTGGAGGCGCTCGACCGCCTCGTGCCGCCGGGGCCGGAGCGCGAGCGCCGGATCGCCGCCGGTCGCGAGCTGTTCGGGGCGGACGCGGTCGGCCCGCTGGAATCGATGCTCGACGGCTGACTCACCCCAAGCGCGCGGCCAGCCGCCGGTAGGCGGCCGGGGCCAGCGCCCTGATCTCGGCCGGGATGCGAAACCAGCGCGGCACGAACACCTCGCGGCTGCCGTGGTCGATGGCGCGCATCGCGGCGCGGGCGACCCGCTCCGGCGGGATCGGCCGCGGGTGCCGCCGGGTGTAGGGCGCGCCGCGCCGGGCGAAGAACGGGGTGTCGACGACGCCGGGGACCACGTGCGTGACCCGGACGCCGGCGCCCTTCAGTTCGTAGCGCAGCGCGTCGGCGAAGGCGCCGAGTCCGGCCTTCGCCGCCGAGTAGACCGCCTCGCCCTCGACGCCGAGGCAGCCCGCGACGGAGCCGATGAGCACGAGGTGGCCGCGCCGGCGCAGCAGCATGTGCGGCAGCACGAGGCGGACCAGCCGGACGACGGCCGCGAGATCGACCGCGAGCACCTCGTCGACCGCGTCGGGCGGCATCGTGGCGAAGGGGCCGGCCCAGCCGACGCCCGCGGAGGCGACCAGCAGATCGACGTGCCGGGCCGTGTCCACGGCCTCGCCGACCAGCCGTCGCACGCCGTCGGGGGTGGACAGGTCGCCGATCAGCGGGGTCCCGCCGGTCTCGCGGGCCACGCCGCTGACGCGATCGCGGTCCCGGCCGGCGACGAGCAGGGTCCAGCGGTCCTGGGCGGCGAGAGAGCGCGCGATGGCGGCGCCGATCCCCGAGGACGCCCCGGTCACCAGCGCCACGCCCCCGAGCGGATCGACGGCGGGTCCGGCGACGGGATGCGCGTGCGGCGGCGCGGCCATGAGCGGCATCTCCTCGACTCGATCTCGGTCTCAGCCTGCCACGCCCGCGTCGAACGCGCGCGTCGGGGAGACCGGCTCGGCGAGGGCCGCCGTGACCGCCTGTCAGACGTTCGTCGGCCGGGTGATGTGCGCGACGAAGGAGTAGCGGTCGCCGCGGTACCAGGTGCGCACCCATTCCACCGGCTCGCCCTCGGCGGTGTGGCTGTGCTGGCTCACCAGCAGCATCGGGGTGCCGATCTCGGTGCCGAGCAGCGCGGCCTCGCGGGGCGCGGCGGGCGCGGTCTCGATCGTCTCGACCGCGTGCGCGACGTTGACGTCGTACTTCTCGCGCAGCGCCTCGTACACCGAGCCCGTCCGCGCGACGGCGGCCTCGAGGCCGGGGAAGCGGCGCGCGGAGACGTGCACGCACTCGATGGCCATCGGGGCGTCGTTCACCGAGCGCAGCAGCTCCATGGCCAGCACCCGGGCGCCGGGCCGGACGTTGAGGCGCTCGGCGAGCTCGTCGGTGGCGGCGATGTACTCGGCGCCGAGCAGGGAGGTGCGCGCCTGCAGCCCCTCGGCCTCGGCGTGCTCGGTGAAGCCGGAGACCATCAGCGGCCAGGCGAGCTTGGGCTCGGCGACGTACGTGCCGGAACCCTGGCGGCGCACCAGCCGGCCCTCGGCGACCAGCTCGGTCACCGCCTTGCGCACCGTGGTGCGCGAGGTGCGGCAGGCCACCGCGAGGTCGCGCTCGGCCGGGATGGACACGCCCGGCTTGAGCTGGTTGATCCGTTCGACGATATGGTCCTTCACCTTGAGGTAGCGCGGCTCGCGCACGCCTTCGACCTGCAGTGTCTCCATGCGTCTTCCCCCTATTCCCGATTCTCGATCATGGACCAGAGCAGGCCGAGCTCCTTGTGCGCGGCGGAGGCGGCGGCGCCGAGCAGCGTGCCGTCCCAGCCGAGCCTGGAGTATTCGACCGTGAGGTGACCGCCCAGGTAGGGCTCGTAGTCGGCGAGGGCGTGCCGGACGTGGTCCAGCAGCCCGGAGCCCAGCGCGCAGACCGGGCCGCAGATGATCGTGCGGCGCACGTCGATGAGCTCGTTGACCAGTTCGAGCAGCGCCGCGATATTGCGTCCGGCGCGCTCCGCGGCCACGTCGTCGAGGTGTCCCTCGGGCTCCTCGCCGCGCGGCGAGAGCTGGAGCGACTGGTGGCGGCCGGTCAGCACGCTGATGCGCGCGGCGGCCTCCAGGCAGCCGGTGCGGCCGCACTCGCAGCGCAGCTGATGGGTGCGCAGGTTCAGGTGGCCGACCTCGCCGGCGCCGAAGGTCTCGCCCTGGAAGAGCGCGCCGGACAGGATCAGCCCGGCGCCCACGCCGTCGCCGAGGTAGAGGGACAGCAGGGTCGGCGCCGGGTCCTCGTCGAGGGCGACCTCGGCCAGCGCGCAGGCGTCGCTGTCGTTGATGAGGTGGACCGGGTAGCCGAGCTGCTCGACGAGCCAGCCGCCGAGGTCGAAATCGTCGCGGCCGAGCAGCACCGAGCGCGCGATCACGCCGCTCTGGTCCACGATCCCGGGCACCGCGACCCCCACGGCCAGCACCGTGCGGCCCAGGCCCTCGGCCATCTTGCGCACCGCGGGCACGAGGGCGTCGAGCATCAGGCCCGCGTCGTCGCCCACCTCGAAGTGCTGCTCGATGATGCGGCCGTGCAGGGAGAGCGCGGCGATCCGGAAGCCGTCGCGGATCAGCTGCACGCCGAGCACCGCGAACAGGCGCTCGTCGAGGTCCAGCAGGGTCGGCGGCTTGCCGCCCACCGAGGGGCCGAGCCCGACCTCGCGCACCAGGCCCTGCTCCAGCAGCTCGGCCACCAGGCCGGAGACCGTGGCCGTGTTCAGCCCGGCCAGACGCACCAGATCCGCGCGCGAGACGCGGCCGCGGCCCTTGCTGATGTGCTGCAGCAGCAGGCGCCGGTTGACGGCGCGCACATCGGCCGGGCTGGCCTTTCCGGTGGTGCGCAGTGATTCCATGGCCTGCTTCGTGGGTGGTCGCGGCGGGAGCGGGACTTTCCTTGGAAAGTACCGTTACAGCTTTCCTTGGAAAGTAGCGTTACCCTCCAACCGAAGTCAATGGTCTCGACCAATTGCTCCCGCCGCGTCCGGCCTGAGGGGGCGTCAGCCCCCGTTCGGCTGTCCGGCCGGCGCCGCCGCAAGTGCCCGGAATGTGTAGATATACCCGCCTCCGGGACCGGAGGCCGTGACGAACGCGCGGGTGGTCCCCGGCTGGATCGCGACGTGCGTCACCTTCGGCGCGTCCCCCGGGATGACGACCCGGCCCACCTCGACGCCGTCGGGGTCGAACTCCAGCACCTCGCCCGCTCCGTACACGGCCAGGTAGACGTTTCCGCGGCCGTCCACGGTGAGCGAGTCGGTGTAGGCGTTCGCGCCGAGGCTGAGATAGGACGCCGTGTGCAGCGTGACGACCGGCGTCGTGCTGGCAGGCGAGGAGAGCCCCTGGGCGACGTGGTCGAGCCTGCCGGAGAGGTCCTCGTCGATCCACAGTGCGGTCTGATCCGGCGTCAGCGCGATGCCGTTGGGGTGCGCCACGCCGGTCAGCACGGCCTCGGCCGAGCCGTCGGCCCCGCGCAGCAGGATCCGTCCGGCCGGGGAGGTGGGCGTGCCCTGATAGTCGGCGATGTACATGTCGCCGGCCTTGTCGATCGCCAGGTCGTCTGGCACGAACGGGGTCCCGCCGACCTCGGTGAGCACGTTGGAGATCGTCCGCGTCGCCGGGTCGTAGCGCACGATCCGGCCGCCCTTGAGATCGCACAGATACATCGCGCCGCCGGGTCCGAAACCGACGCAGTTGAGCATGCTCGCGGAATCGGTGTAAAGCCCCGTGGCCTTACGGGTGTTCAGGTCCAGGCTCATCAACTTCGGTTTTCCGGCCGGGGCTGTGGTGTCGACGAAATAGAACTTCCCGTGACCGTCGAACGCCGCGCCCTCGAGGCTCGTGCCGAAGAGCCCCGGATCGACCCCTGCCACGGTCGCGAACCATTGAGCCATCGTGACCTGCGGCGCGGTGTCCTCGCCGGACCCCGAAGCCGCCTGTCCCGGCCCTGCCCACACGCCGCCGACCAGTACGCCGGCGACGGCGACGACCAATGACTTCCTGCGCCAAGTGAGTTTCATGGTTCGAGCATCACAGCTCTTCGAACCCTAAAAAAGCCTGACCGGCGGCGACCATCCGATCGCCGCCGATCTCTAGTCTTTCGGCTGAGCCGGGATATCCACCGTTCGGTTGACTACGCGATGGTTCCCATCACTTGGAGCTCGGAGACCTGGGCGCCGTTCTGCACGCTGTTGGCCGTGAAGCTGAGCTCGACGTACTGATCGCCGGTGCCGCTGGGCAGGTTGATCGTCACCGTGTTCCCGGTGGACGGGTTGAAGGTGTACGTCGCCGAGCCCGCCAGCGTGGTCCAGGTGCTGCCGTCGGTACTGCCCAGGACCGAGAAGGTCTGGGTCCTGGTCTGCCAGGCGCTCGACGGCGGCAGGTCGACGATGACCGAGCTCAGCGAATCCTTCGCGCCGAGGTTCACGGTCAGGGTCGCGGGCCACACGCCGTTCGTGCTCTCCCAGTAGGTGCTGGTGTTGCCGTCGTCCGCGTTGGCCGCCGCGTAGGTCTGCGTCGAACTGCTCGCGGAGATCGGCGCGTTCAGCGCCAGGTCGGTCGGCGTCGTGCCGCCACCGCCGTTGCCGCCCGAGGTGGTACCCGAGAAGATCTCGAACTCGGAGATCTGCGCGGCACTCCAACCGGTGTTGGCTGTGAAGGAGAGCTCGAGGTACTGGTCGTTCGTGCCGGACGGCAGGTTGAAGCTGACGGTGTTTCCGGTGGACGGGTTGAAGGTGTACCCGGCCGAGCCGACGAGCGTCGTCCACGTGCTGCCGTTCGTCGAGCCGAGCACGGAGAAGGTCTCGGTGCGCGTGGACCAGGCGGAGGACGGCGGCAGGTCGAGGGTGACCGAGCCGAGCGGGTAGGACTTGCCGAGGTTCGCGGTCAGCGTCTGCGGGTACGCGGCGCCGTCGGTGGACTCCCAGTAGGTGCTGGAGTTGCCGTCGTTGGCGTTGCCCGCCGGGTATCCGGAGGCGTTGCTGCTGGCGGTCAGCGTGCCACTCGCGGCCAGGTTGGTGGTCGAGCCGATGCCGGTACCGCTCAGGCCCACGGTGGTCGGGCTGTTGTTGGCGTTGCTGGTGATCGTCAGCGTGCCGGTGCGGCTGCCGGCGGCGGTCGGGGTGAAGCCGACCGTCACCGTGCACGAGGCGTTGACCGCGAGCGAGCCGCAGTTGTTCGTCTCGCTGTAGTCGCCGCCGGCGGTCACGCCCGAGACGGTCGCCGAGGCGGTGCCCGTGTTGGTCACCGTCACCGACTGGCTCGTCGCCGCGGAGCCGACGATGGTGCCCGCGAAGCTGAGGGCGCCGGGGTTGGTGCTCAGGATCGGTCCCGCGGCGGTGCCGGTGCCGGACAGGCCGACCGTGTCCGTCACGCCGCCGGCGTTCACCGTGAGCGAGCCGGTGCGGCTGCCCGAGGCGGTCGGGTTGAAGGTGACGCTCACCGAGCAACTGCCGTTCGCCGCGATGGACGAGCCACAGTTGTCGGTCTCCGCGAAGTCGCCGCCGGCGGAGATCGAGGAGACCGAAGCCGCCGAGCTGGTCGGGTTGCTGACCGCCACCGTCTGCGCGGCGCTGGTCTGCCCGACGACCTCGGAGCCGAAGTTCAGCGCGCTCGGGCTGACCTGCACCGAGGAGGCGGGGAACGGCGGGTAGACCGGGGTCGGGTTGGTGCCGCTGCACTGGGTCGGGCTGATGCCCGAGTTGCCGCCGCCGTCGGTGATGGCGAAGGACGTGCCCTCACAGCTGTAGCTCGGCGCGTTGCCCTCGTTGGCCTGCGCGACGCCGGTGGCGACCACGTTGGTCATGGACGCCGAGCCGCCGGTCTGCTCCTGCAGGGCGAAGGTGCCGGTGCCCTGGATGCTGACATTGCTCAGGTTGACGCCGCTGACCGTGCCCTCGACCCACTGGACGGCCTCGTAAGGGCTCTGCTGGATCAGGGCGTTGCTGACGTTGATCGGTCCGGTGATGGCGCCCTGGCTGCCGTCGAACCACAGCGCGCCGACGCCGAACTGCCAGTTCGGGTCGAGGTCGCCGTCCCGGATCATGGTGTTGTTCGAGACCGTGTAGAGGCCGACCGGCGTGGAGCTGAAGCGCTGGGCGACCGTGATGCCGCCGCCTTGGGTGATACCGGTGTCCACGACCCGGTTGCCGCTGATCGTGTTGTTGTTGCCGCCGTAGCCCGCGATGCCGTTGGCGAGCTGCTGGAGCTGGACGGTGTTGTTCGAGATCGTGTCCTGCGCGTCCGCGCCGAGGCCGGAGTCGGCCCACAGGGCGATGCCGTCGTCACCGGTGTTGCGGATGTCGCTGTCGGTGATCGTCGAGCCGGTCACGCCGCCGTGCAGGTTGATGCCGTCGGCCGTCGTGTCCCGGATGCGCATGCCGCTGAAGGTCAGGTTCGTCATCGGCCCGTCCATCCAGGCCCCGACCTTCATGTGCTCGATCCAGATGTTCGACACGGTCGAGTTGCTGAGCGCCCCGCCGATGCCGTTGACCTGCGCGCTGTCGTCGCGCTGCTGCACGTTGCCGGAGATGGCGAAGTTCTGCAGGTGCACGTTCGTGCTCGGATTCGGCGCCGAGTTGCCGTAGAAGCCCGGCGCGCTGCCCGCGACCGTCGAGTACCACATGCCGGCGCCCGCGATCGTCACGTTGTTGACGCTGATGTGGCCGGGGACGTTGTACGTACCCTGCGGAATCCACACGGTCCCGCCGGAGCCCGCGGCCGCGATGGCCGCGTTGAACGCGCTCGTCGCGTCGGCGACGCCGGTCGGGTCGGCGCCCTCGCTGGTCACCGAGACCGAGCCCGCGGGCTGGCTCAGCGGCGCGGCCACGTCCTCGAAGTCGGCCAGGTCGATCGTGTACGAGGAGGCGGTGTCCTCGGAGTCGACCTGCAGCTTGAAGGTCGTGCCCGCGGGATACGTGGTACTGAAGAGCCGGTGCACCTCGTCGTAGAAGTGGTGCGGATTCCCGCTGCTCGGCGTGTTGGTGAAGGGGTAGCTTCCGTAGTACCAGCTGTAGGCGTTGGTCAGCGTGAAGTCGGTCGACTTGGTCCCGTTGATATACATCGAGAGCGGCGCCGTGTAGACCGACCCGCCCGACGAGTCCGGGATGCTGTAGCGGAAGTCGATCGAGTTCGTCGCGATCGGCGTGGTGAAGGTGACGTACGAGCCGGTGCCGGACAGGCTCACCGCCTCCCGCCCCGACGCCTCGTCGGCCGACTGACCTTGCGTGTAGCTGGGCCCGATGATCGTTGCGTTGGTCGGCGAACTCTCCGCCTGGACCTCGACATACGGCAGGCTCGCGCCGCTGCCGCCGGTCACGGCCTGGACGGCGGCCGCCGCCGTGGCAGCATGCGGAGCGCCGGCGGCAGCGGCGGCGCTCGTCGCCGTGAGGCCGCCGAGCCCGGCGGCCAGCAGGGCCGTGCCGCCGACGGCCGCGAGCGACCTTCGCAGCGTACGAATGGATGGAGGTAGAGACACCTCAGACTCCTTGCGCGGATCCGGTATGGAGGTGGGACAGAGGGTGTCGTAGCAAGGAGGACCGTAACGCCGCGGACATCGTTCCGCAATATCAGAACGAAAATTACGCCAGTTCTTGCCTCAGCTCGCAAGATCCACCGGAGGCGCGGTCGCAAATCTGACGCCGGTTTGTGAGCATTCGACGGCCTACGCGTGACCCCCGGCCCCGCGCACGGCGGCGTGTACCGACGCCGCGCACGGCGGGGGTGATGGCAGGATGGCGACATGGAACGTGTGCTTGGCATCGGCGGCTACTTCATGCGCGCCGCCGACCCGGACGCCCTCGGCGCCTGGTACCGCGAGCACCTCGGCCTCGACGCCGAGGCCACCGGCCTGTGGAACCAGGAGGCGGGCCCGACGGTGTTCGCCCCCTTCGAGTCGGACACCGACTACTTCGGCTCCCCCGCCCAGCAGACCATGCTCAACTTCCGCGTCCGCGACCTCGACGCGATGCTCGCCCAGCTCCGCGGCAAGGGCGCGAACGTCGCCGAGGAGACCCAGGACATGGAGGGCATCGGCCGCTTCGGCTGGGTCACCGACCCCGAGGGCAACCGCATCGAACTCTGGCAGCCCGCCCCCGACGACGGCGCCTGAGGTATTCCCCGCGGCCCGCTTCGAAAGCCGCCGAGTGACTCAGTTCCCGACAGCCTCCGCGATCAGCGCGGCGGCCTCGGCGGGCGTGATGTGCGTGGTGTCGACGACCTCGGCCTCGCGGTGCAGCCACGTGCGGGCCGCCTCGGCGTAAGGCTCGAGGTAGCGAAGGCGGAACGGCGAGTCGGGCCCGATGACCGTGTCCCCCGCGATGCGTCCGCGGAGGGTGTCCTGATCGGCGTGGAGCACGAAGTGCCGCACCGGGATCGCGCGCTCGGCGAGGCCTGCGCTGATCTCACGCCAGTACTCCTCGACCAGCACGGTCATAGGCACCACGAGCGTGCCGCCGACGTAATCGAGCAAGCGCCAAGCGGTCTCGACCACGAGCGGCCGCCACGGTGGCCAATGCTGGAAGTTGTCCGTATGCGGCAGCGAGGGCGAGATGTCCATGAGCACCTCGCCTACCTTCTCGGCGTCGAACACCCGCGAATCAGGGAGCAGCTTCTGCACGAGCGCACTGGTCGTCGTCTTGCCCGCGCCATGAGTCCCGTTGAGCCATACGATCACGACACCGACGCTAGCGGCACCCGCGCGGCGCTCCGATGCCAGACACGTCACAGAACTGCTACCGCGCAAGTCCGGCATCGCCCCTGGATGGGACACGTCCGCGCGCACGTCGACGACACGAAATGCGCGGCGGCTCGGGACAGGTCGGGCATGATGGCCGGATGCCGAGGATTGAAACTGAGCGCCTCGTACTGCGGCTGCCCGAGGAAGCCGATATCGACGCGCTCGACGCCATGGACACCGACCCCGAGGTGATGCGCTACATCGGCGACGGGAAGGTGCACCCGCGCACCCGCGAACAGACCGCCGGATTCGTCGCGGCCACCGCTCGCAAGTGGGCGGAACGCGGACTCGGCTGGCTCTCCGTCACATCCAGGGAGACCGGCGAGTTCCTCGGGTGGGTCATCCTCGCCGAGCCCGCATTCCTGCCCGAGGTCATGCCGACCGTCGAAATCGGGTGGCGCTTCCGGCGCGAGCACTGGGGCCAGGGCTATGCCACCGAGGCCGCGCGCCCCTTCCTGCACCACGCTTTCACCGCCTGCGGGCTCGAGCAGCTCGTGAGCATCGCGGACATCGAGAACACCGCGTCGCACCATGTCATGGAGAAGCTCGGACTCCGCTTCGGACACGAGACGGTCGTCCCCTCGAGCGGCCGACGGGTTGCCGTGTACCAGCTCTCCCGCGCCGAGTACGAGGCCATGGGGAACCGCTGAAACGGCGATTTTCCGGACGTGAGAGCCCTCGCATCCGCGCGGGCTCTCACCGCGACGGCCGGCCTCGGCCCAGGAGGGTCGATCCGCGCACGACCAGTTCGGGCTGGAGGACGACCTGCCGGTGCTCGTGCTGATGCGGCTGCTTCGACGCCGGTTCCTGGCCGTCCCCCGCCACGACCGCGTCCGTCTCCTCGAGCAGCAGTTCGGCCGCCAGGCTTCCCATCGTCGCCGCGGGCTGGCGGACCGAGGTCAGCGGGACGGCGGCCGCGGATGCGAACTCGATGTCGTCGTAGCCGACGATGGCCATGTCTCTCGGCACGTCCACCCCGGCCGCGAACAGGGCCTGGAGGACGCCCAGCGCCAGCAGGTCGTTCGCGCAGAAGACGGCTGTCGGGCGACGCATCAGGCCGAGGAGTCGGGCTCCGGCGTCGCGGCCGGCGGCGACGTCCAAGGTCTCGGTCGGCAGTTCGGTCAGCGCCTCGGGGCCGAGGCCGGACTCGGCCAGGGCCGCCAGGGCCCCGGCCTTGCGGTCGCGGATCTGGCGCAGCCTCGCCGGGCCGCTGACGTAGGCGATGTTGCGGTGGCCGGCGTCGATCAGGTGGCGTACGGCGAGGGCTCCGCCGGCCACGTCGTCCACCGAGACGGAGCAGCCCTCCTCGTTCGGGCCCACGCGGTCCACGAGGACGAAGGGGATGCCGTTGCGGCGGAGGTTGTCGGCGGTGTGGCCGCTGTCGTCGGCGGGGGTGAGCAGGACGCCGCGGACGCGCTGCTCGGCGAAGAGGGCGAGGTACTCGGCCTCGTCGCGGGTGCTCTGGTTGCTGTTGCAGACCATGACGCCGATGCCCGCCTTGCGGGCGGTGCGCTCGGCGCCTCGGGCTACGTCGACGAAGAAGGGGTTGCCCATGTCGAGCACCAGCAGACCCATGATGCGGCTCCGGCCGGCCCGCAGTTGGCGCGCGTACTCGCTCCGCACGTATCCGAGTTCGGCGATGGCCGCCTGGACGCGGATGCGGGTCGGCTCCGTCACGGAGTCGGGGCGGTTGATGACGTTCGAGACGGTGCCCACGGATACCCCCGCGTGCCGCGCGACGTCCTTGATCCCGACCATGGGTCTCTTCAGCCAATCATGTCAAGGTGGAAGATCTCCGGCAATGGTGCCATAGCCGCGTCGGGCGCCGAGCCGTCGAGCTCGAAGAAGGGGGCCATCTCGCGCTGCCAGCGTTCGTTGACCTCCGTCTCGGCCATCGCCGTGCGGGCCGCTTCGAAGTCCTCTGTCTCCAGATAGCCCACCAGCAGGCCGTCCTCCCGGAGGAAGAGCGAATAGTTGCCCCAGCCCGTCGCCCGCAGCGCGGCCAGCATGTCCGGCCAGACCTGCGCGTGCCGACGGCGGTACTCGTCCAGGTGCTCCGGTTTGACGCGGAGCGTGAAGCAGACGCGTTGCAACTCTCGTCCTTCCTCCGTGAGGACCGATACGGCGACCGGGCCGGATCAGAAGTCGAACTGGCCGATGTTGGACTTGTCGAAGACGGTCGGCTGGCCGAGGGTCACGACGCCCTGCGCGCCGACGGTGAAGCTGCCGAGGCTGCCCGCCTTGAAGGTCTGGCCCTGGGCGCCGGTGATCTGACCCGAGGCCAGCGCGACGGCGGCGTACGCGGCGAGGGCGCCGAGCTTGGCCGGGTCCCAGAGCTCGAAGGCCTGGACGGTTCCGTCGGTGACGTAGGCGCGCATGTCGTTCGGCGTGCCGAGGCCGGTCAGCATGACCTTGCCCTTGTACTGCGAGCCGTCCAGGTACTGCGCGGCCGCCTTGATGCCGACCGTCGTGGGACTGATGATCCCCTTGAGGTTCGGGTACTGCTGCAGCAGGCCCTGGGTCTGCTGGAAGGAGGTCTGCGCGTCGTCGTTGCCGTACGCGATCTTCACCAGCTTCATGTTGGCGAACTGCGGCTTCTTCAGCTCGTCCTCCATGTAGCCGATCCAGGTGTTCTGGTTGGTCGCGGTCTGCGCGGCCGAGAGGATGGCGATCTGGCCGGTGTAGTTCAGCTGCTTGCCGAGCAGATCGACCTCGGAGCGGCCCAGGGCCTCGGCGCTGGCCTGGGAGATGAACAGCTGCCGACAGCCGGCGTTGGTGTCCGAGTCGTAGGTGACGACCTTGACGCCGTTGCTCATCGCCTGCTTGAGCGCCGTGCACAGCGCGCCCGGGTCCTGCGCGGACACGGCGATCGCAGAGACCTGCTGCTGGGTGAGCGTGTTGACGTATGAGACCTGACCCGCGGTGTCCGTCGCGCTCGTGGTGCCGACCTCCTTGTAGGTCTCGCCGAGCGCGGTCAGCGCGGTCTTGCCGCCGGTGTCCGAGGTGGTGAAGTACGGGTTGTTGACCTGCTTCGGCAGGAACGCGACGGTCAGGCCGGTCTTCGTCGGCGCGTTCGAGTTCGCCGACGCGCCCGAGCCCGCGGCGGCCGTGGACGCGGCGGCGTCGGTGGAGCTCTTGGTGGCCCCGCTGCACGCGGTCAGTCCCAGGGCGAGCAGGCTGCCCGCTGCGGCTGTCGCGATCAGACGGGCGCCGAGCCGCGGCCGACGGAGGGTGGAGGTCATGACGGTTCCTTTCACAGGACTGACGACGGTGTCGGTGCCATGGAGCGGTTGGTGCGTCGGGCCCGCGCGGTGGCGAACTGCTTCGCCGCGCGCGGTCCGAGGACGGAGATGACGAGCAGGATCCCGGTGACCACGGTCTGGGACTGGGCCGAGACGTTGACCAGGCTCATCACGTTCTGCAGGGTGCCGAGCAGGAAGACCCCGGCGATGGCGCCGCCGAGCGTGCCGCGGCCGCCGTCGAAGTCGACGCCGCCGAGCAGGACCGCCGCGACGACGGACAGTTCGAGGCCGGTGGCGTTGTCGTAGGTGGCGCTGGCGTAGTGCAGCACCCAGAACACGCCGGTGAGCGAGGAGATCAGGCCGGTGGCGACGAACAGGGACAGCTTGATCCGCTTGACCCGCAGGCCGGCGAACCAGGCGGCCTCCTGCGAGGCGCCCACGGCGAAGACCGAGCGGCCGAAGCCGGTGGCGTGCAGCACCACGACCGAGAGGATCGCCAGGACCAGCCACGGGATCGCCGCGTCCGGGATGAAGGTGCCCGCGATGCGTCCCGAGCCGAAGTTCAGGTAGTTCTGCGGGAAGTCGGTGACCGAGTTCGAGCCGAGCACGATCTGCGCGATGCCGCGGTAGGCGGCCATCGTGCCGATGGTGACGGCCAGGGACGGCAGCCCGAGCCGCGTGACCAGCAGGGCGTTGACGAGCCCGCAGAGCACGCCGATCCCGGCGCAGATCAGGATGATCATGTTGATGTTCATCCCGTCGTTCCACAGCGCGCCCATCACCGAGCCGGAGAGCCCGACGGTGGAGCCGACCGAGAGGTCGATCTCGCCGGAGGCCACCAGCATCGTCATCGGCAGCGCGATCGCCGCGATGGGCAGCGTGTTGCCGATCAGGAAGCTGAGGTTCAGCGCGTTGCCGAAGTCGCCGACGAAGGAGTACGACAGCGCGATCAGCAGCACGAGCAGGGCGCCGACGGCGGTGTCCCAGCGGACCGCGCCGCCGCCCAGCCTGCGGACGTGGGATGTGGTGGGGTCAGCCATTCTCGGCGCTCCTCGCCTCTCGGGCCCGCCGGCGCAGCAGGCCGGCGACGCGCAGTGCCACGACCCGGTCGAGCGAGATCGCCAGGAGCAGCAGGATTCCGTCGATCGCCTCGACCCAGACCGAGCTGACGCCGATCGCGGGAAGGACGCTGTTGATGGAGGTCAGCAACAGCGCTCCCAGCGCGGCGCCGTAGACGCTGCCGGTGCCGCCGGTGAAGCCGACGCCGCCGACGACCACGGCGCTGACCACGGTGAGCTCGTATCCGGTGCCGGTGCTCGCGTCGGCGTATCCGAAGCGGGCCAGGTAGAGCGCGCCGGCCAGGCCCGCGAGCGCCCCGCAGAGGATGAAGGCGCCGAGCACGCGCTTGCGGGTCGGGACGCCCGCGAGCGCCGCGGCCTGCGGGTTGGAGCCGAGCGCGTAGCACTCGCGTCCGCTGCGGTAGTTCTTCAGGTAGTAGGCCACCGCGATGAGCACGACCGCGGCCAGGATGCCGAGGTACGGGACGGCCCAGACACCGTCGTGCCCGAAGCTGACGTAGCCCGAGGAGAGCCGGCCGGCCGTGATCTCACGGGAGCCGACCCAGACGGAGTCGAGGCCGCGGATGATGTACAGCGTGCCGAGCGTGACGACGAGCGAGGGCACCTGCCCGATGCCGACGAGCAGTCCGTTCAGCACTCCGAAGACGGCGCCGACCGCGATGGCGATCAGGATCGCCACAGCCGGGTTCCCGCCGCCCTGGAGGTAGTCGCCGGCGGCGAAGGCGGTGACGCCGAGCACCGAGCCGACCGAGAGGTCGACGTTGCGGGTGATCACGACGACGGCCTCGCCGACGGCCACCAGCACCAGGATCGTCGCGTTCAGCAGCAGGTCCTTGATGCCCTGCTCGGAGAGGAAGGCGGTGTTGTCGGCCTGGGTGGCGGCGAGCATGATCACGAGCACGGCCAGGATGGCCAGCTCGCGCATCCGCAGCACCCGGTCGATCAGCGCGCGCTGCGGGCTCACGGCCAGGTGCACGGGTTCCAGCGTGGCGGTCACGCGTCGCTCCTGTTCGTCATCCCGGTGGCGGCGGCCATCACCGACTGCTCGGTGGCCTGCGCGCGCGGGATCTCAGCGGCGATCCGGCCCTCGTGCATCACGAGCACCCGGTCGGCCATGCCGAGGATCTCGGGCAGGTCGGAGGAGATCATCAGGACCGCGACCCCCTCGGCGGCGAGCGAGGACAGCAGGCGGTGCACCTCGGCCTTGGTGCCGACGTCGATGCCGCGCGTGGGCTCGTCCACGATCAGCACGCTCGGGTTGGTGGCGAGCCACTTGGCCAGCACGACCTTCTGCTGGTTGCCGCCGGACAGCGTGCCGACCAGGTCGCCGAGGCGCGCGTACTTGACCTGCAGCTTCGTGGCCCAGTCGAGGGCGCGGTCCCGCTCGGCGCGGCGGCTCATCAGCCCGGCCCGGGAGGTGGCCTTCAGGCCGCTGAGACCGATGTTGCGCTCGATCGTCATCTCCATGACCAGGCCCTGGGCGCGCCGGTCCTCGGGCACGAGCGCGAGTCCGGCGGCCATCGCGAGGCTCGGCGAGCCGGGCCGCAGCTCGCGTCCGCCGACGGTGACGCTGCCGGCGTCCCAGCGGTCCACGCCGAACACGGCGCGGGCCACCTCGCTGCGTCCGGCGCCGACCAGTCCGGCCAGGCCGACGATCTCGCCGCCGCGCACGTCGAAGGAGACGTCGGTGAACACGCCCTCCCGGGTCAGCCGGCTGACCCGCAGGGCGACCTCGCCGACCGTCGTGTCCTGCTTCGGGTAGAGCTCGTCGAGCGCGCGGCCCACCATGCGCTCGACGAGGTCGGACTCGGTCAGGCCCTCGACCGGCTCGCCGGCCACCCGGGCGCCGTCCCGGAGGGTGGTGACCCGCTGGCAGAGGGCGAACACCTCCTCGAGGCGGTGCGAGATGAAGAGCACGGCCGCGCCCTGTTCGCGCAGCGTCCGCACGACGGCGAAGAGCCGGGCGACCTCGCTGCCGGTCAGGGCGGCCGTCGGCTCGTCCATGATCAGCACCCTGGCGTCGAAGGAGAGCGCCTTGGCGATCTCGACGAGCTGCTGGTCGGCGATGGACAGGCCGCGCGCGGGGCGGTCCGGGTCCATGGCGACGCCGAGCCGGGCGAAGAGCGCGGCGGCGGCCTCGCGCACGGCGCGGTGGTCGACCCGGCCGAGGGAGCGCTTCGGCTGGCGGCCCATGAAGATGTTCTCCGCGACCGAGAGGTCGGGGAACAGGGTCGGCTCCTGGTAGATGACGGCCACGCCCGCGTCCCGCGCGTCGCCGGGTCCGGCGAACTCGACCGGCGCCCCGTCGAGCAGCACCGTGCCCTCGTCCGGGCGGTGCACCCCGGCCAGCACCTTGATGAGGGTGGACTTCCCGGCGCCGTTCTCACCGGCCAGCGCGTGCGCCTCGCCCGCGAACAGCTCCAGGGAGACCGAGCGCAGGGCGCGCACGGCGCCGAAGGATTTACTCACCCCCTCGAGCGCGAGCACCGGAACCGAGGCCGGCTCCGGGACTTGATGCGTCATTGCACACAACTCCTGGGCTTGGAAGTGAAAGGTTTCAGAGGAATTGCCGCGACCCTAGCTCCAGCGGCGAGGTCCGTCAAGGGATGGCGGTAGAACTCGCAGGTTGACGATCGGCCGAAGCTGCTGAACACTCGTGAAACAGGTTCAATCCCGAGGCGCCATCGCGGCCGAAACGGGCCTTGACGGCCGTTTCGAGGACCGGTAGCCTCCCCATCTGCTGAAACGATTCACAGTTTGAGCCGGACCGTGAGAAGAGTGAGCATGTCTGAGATTCCGGCCGTGCAGGCGGCGCTGCGGGCCCAGGTGATCGAGACTCCCTCGTGGGGGTACGGGAACTCGGGGACGCGGTTCAAGGTCTTCGCGCAGCAGGGTGTGCCGCGTGATCCCTTCGAGAAGTTGGCCGACGCGGCGCAGGTGCACGCGGTGACCGGGGTCGCGCCGCTGGTCTCGCTGCACATCCCGTGGGACCGGGTGCCCGACTACGGCAAGCTGCGCGAGCACGCCGCGGATCTCGGCGTGCGCATCGGCATGATCAACTCGAACACGTTCCAGGACGACGACTACCGGATCGGCAGCGTCTGCCACCCGGATCCGGCGGTGCGTCGCAAGGCCCTGGATCACCTGCTGGAATGCGTCGACATCATGGACGCGACCGGTTCCAGCACGCTGAAGCTGTGGTTCGCGGACGGCACGAACTACCCGGGCCAGGACGACATCGTGGCCCGGCAGGACCGGCTCGCGGAGGCACTGGCCGCGGTGTACGCGCGGCTGGGCGACGAACAGTCGATGGTGCTGGAGTACAAGCTGTTCGAGCCCGCGTTCTACACCACGGACGTGCCGGACTGGGGAACGAGCTACGCGCACTGCCTGAAGCTGGGGCCGAAGGCGAAGGTCGTGGTGGACACCGGGCATCATGCTCCGGGGGTGAACATCGAGTTCATCGTCGCGTTCCTGCTGCGCGAGGGAAAGCTCGGCGCTTTCGACTTCAACTCCCGGTTCTACGCGGACGACGACCTGATGGTCGGCGCGGCCGACCCGTTCCAGCTGTTCCGCATACTTCACGAGGTGGCCAAGAACGGCGGGTTCGAGCCGGCGGCGGGCGTCGCGTTCATGCTGGATCAGTGCCACAACATCGAGGCGAAGATCCCGGCGGTCATCCGCAGCGTGATGAACGTGCAGGAGGCCACGGCCAAGGCACTGCTGGTCGACCTCGACGCGCTGCGCGCCGCGCAGGCGGCGGGCGACGTGCTGGGGGCGAACGCGGTGCTGATGGACGCGTACAACACCGATGTGCGGCCGCTGCTGCGCGAGGTGCGCGAGCAGATGGGCATGGACCCCGATCCGCTGGCCGCGTACCGCGCCACCGGATACGCCGAGATGATCATCGCCGAGCGGGTCGGCGGCACGCAGGCCGGATGGGGAGCCTAAGACGATGAACACGACTGTTGAGGAACTCCTGGCCCGCTCGAACCGGCTCGGCGCCGATCCGCGCAACACGAATTACGCCGGCGGCAACACGTCGGCGAAGGGCACCGACGTGGACCCGGTGACCGGGACCGAGGTCGAACTGATGTGGGTCAAGGGATCCGGCGGCGACCTCGGCACGCTCACAGCGTCGGGGCTCGCGGTGCTGCGCGTGGACCGGCTTCGGGCTCTGGCGGGCGTGTATCCGGGAGTCGAGCGCGAGGACGAGATGGTCGCCGCGTTCGACTACTGCCTGCACGGCAAGGGCGGCGCGGCGCCGTCGATCGACACCGCGATGCACGGGCTCGTGGACGCCGCGCAGGTGGACCATCTGCACCCTGACTCCGGTATCGCGCTCGCCTGCGCCGCGGACGGAGAAAAGCTGACAGCCGAGTGCTTCGGCGACGCGGTCGTGTGGGTGCCATGGCGACGCCCCGGGTTCCAGCTCGGACTCGACATCTCGGCGATCAAGGCCGAGCATCCCGAGGCGATCGGCTGCATCCTCGGCGGGCACGGCATCACCGCGTGGGGAACGACGAGCGAGGAGTGCGAGGCGAACTCGCTGCGCATCATCAGCACCGCGCAGGCATTCCTCGCCGAGCGCGGCCGTCCGGAGCCGTTCGGCGCGGTCATCGACGGGTACGAGGCGCTGCCGGAGGGCGAGCGGCGCGCGCGTGCGGCGGCGCTGGCCCCCTACCTGCGCGGGATCGCGTCGCAGGACAAGCCTCAGGTCGGGCACTTCACCGACACGGACGTCGTGCTGGACTTCCTCGCCCGCGCCGAGCACCCGCGCCTGGCCGCGCTCGGTACCTCGTGCCCTGATCACTTCCTGCGCACCAAGGTCCGCCCACTGGTCCTCGACCTTCCGGCGACCGCAGCCCTCGATGACGTGGTCGCACGGCTCAAGGAGCTGCACGCCGAGTACCGTACCGAGTACGCGGCCTACTATCAGCGCCACGCCACAGCCGACACGCCCGCGATGCGCGGCGCCGATCCGGCCATCATCCTGATCCCCGGCATCGGCATGTTCTCCTATGGCAAGGACAAGCAGACCGCGCGGGTGGCCGGCGAGTTCTACGTCAACGCCATCAACGTCATGCGCGGGGCCGAGTCGGTCTCCACCTACTCCCCCATTCCAGAAGTCGAGAAGTTCCGGATCGAGTACTGGGCGCTGGAGGAGGCCAAACTCCGCCGGATGCCCGAGCCCAAGGCGCTGGCCACCCGGGTCGCACTCGTGACCGGCGCGGGTTCGGGCATCGGGAAGGCCATCGCGCACCGGCTGGTGGCCGAGGGCGCCTGCGTCGTCATCGCGGACCTCAACGCCGACGCGGCCGCCGCGGTGGCCGAAGAGCTCGGCGGACCGGACCACGCGACGGCGGTGACGGTCGACGTCACGGACGAGGCGCAGATCAAGGCAGCCTTCGACGCCGCGGTCCTCGCTTTCGGCGGCGTGGACCTGGTCGTGAACAACGCGGGCATCTCCATCTCCAAGCCGCTGCTGGAGACCACGACTCGCGACTGGGACCTGCAACACGACATCATGGCCCGCGGCTCCTTCCTCGTCTCCCGCGAAGCAGCACGCGTGATGATCGATCAGCAGCTCGGCGGCGACATCATCTACATCGCCTCCAAGAACTCCGTGTTCGCCGGACCCAACAACATCGCCTATTCCGCCACGAAGGCCGACCAGGCACACCAAGTGCGTTTGCTCGCCGCGGAACTCGGCGAACACCAGATCCGCGTCAACGGCGTCAACCCCGACGGCGTCGTGCGCGGCTCGGGCATCTTCGCAGGCGGCTGGGGTGCGCAACGCGCCGCCACGTACGGCATCGAAGAAGCGAAGCTCGGCGAGTTCTACGCCCAGCGCACCATCCTCAAGCGCGAGGTCCTGCCGGATCACGTCGCCAATGCGGTGTTCGCTCTCACCGGCGGCGACCTGACCCACACCACCGGACTGCACATCCCGGTCGACGCGGGTGTGGCGGCGGCCTTCCTCCGATGAGCGGGAAAACAGAGTCCTTCGCCGCGGTCGATCTCGGCGCGTCCAGTGGGCGCGTCATGCTCGGCCGCGTCGGGCCGAAGACCCTCGAACTCACCGAGGCGCACCGATTCGCCAACCGGCCGGTGCGGATCGGGCGAACTCTGCACTGGGACGTACTCGCGCTCTACCGGGGCGTGCTGGACGGATTGCGGGCAGCCGGGGACGTCGATTCCGTCGGTATCGACAGCTGGGCCGTCGACTACGGCCTCCTCGACGCCGACGGAGCGCTGCTCGGCAACCCGGTGCACTACCGGGATCAGCGCACCGAGGGAATGGCCGCGCGGCTGAACGTGGTCCTCGGTCCGCAAGACCTCTACCTCTCGACCGGTATCCAGCACGTGCCCTTCAACACGCTCTATCAGCTCATGGCCGCGGCACGCACCGCGCAGTACGACGCCGCGAAGCGCGTCCTGCTGATCCCCGATCTGATCACGTACTGGCTCACAGGCCGTCAGGGCACTGAGATTACCAATGCCTCGACCACGCAGCTCATCAATCCCGTGACGCGGGATTGGGCGCACGGCGTCGCGGCGGCCGCGAGCATCGATCTCAGCGTCTTCCCCCCGCTGCGCGTTCCTGGAGACCCGGCGGGCGAACTGCTGCCGCACGTGCTGGAGGCGACGGGGCTCACCGGCCCCGTGCCGGTGACCACCGTCGCGTCGCACGACACCGCGTCCGCCGTCGCGGCCGTTCCCGCGCGCGAGGACGAGCGCTTCGCGTACATCTGCACCGGCACATGGTCGCTCGCAGGGCTCGAACTCGACGCTCCCGTGCTGACTGAGGAGAGCCGGGAGGCGAACTTCACCAACGAACTCGGCATCGACGGCACCGTGCGCTACCTGCGCAACATCATGGGCCTCTGGCTGCTGCAGGAGTGCATGCGGGAGTGGGGCGTGACGGACGTCGGGCCGCTCCTCGACGCTGCCGGCCACGTCACTCCCCTGCGCTCAGTCATCGACGCCGCCGATCCCGTGTTCCTCGCCCCCGGCCGTATGAGTGAGCGGATCGCGGCGGCTTGTCGTGCTTCGAGTCAGCCGGTGCCGAGTGGCTCGGGCGAGTTCACGCGCTGCATTCTCGATTCCCTCGCCCTTGCCCACCGCCACGCGATCGAGGACGTGCAGCGGCTTTCGGGCACCGGGGTCGACGTCGTCCACATCGTCGGGGGCGGCGCGCGGAACGCGTTGCTGTGCCAGCTCACGGCCGACGCGTGCGGCCTCCCGGTCGTCGCGGGTCCCGCGGAGGCGGCGGCGCTCGGCAATGTGCTGATTCAGGCGCGTGCCCGGGGCGTGGTCGGCGCCGATCGGGCCGCGATGCGTCACCTCGTCGCGTCGACTCAACCGACCGCGCGCTACGAGCCGGCCGGTAACCGGGCCGCGTGGGACGCCGCGGCCAAGCGGGTGATCGGCTGATGCGCGTCGCCCTCTTCGCCACGTGCGTCAACGATGCGCTCTACCCGCAAACGGCGATCGCCACGGTTCAGCTGCTCGAACGGCTCGGCGTGACGGTCGAGTTCCCGATGTCGCAGACCTGCTGTGGCCAGCCGCAATACAACACCGGCTACCGAAAGCAGATCGAGCCGCTGGTCAGACGCATGGTGGACAGCTTCGCAGAGTACGACTACGTCGTCACTCCGTCGGGATCGTGCGTCGCGATGGTCCGCGCGCACTATCCGCGCATCGGCTTAGGGACGCTGCCGAACATGCTGGAGCTGACCGAGTTCCTGGTAGACGTGCTGGGGACGACGGACGTGGGCGCGTACTATCCGCACACGGTGACCTATCACCCGTCGTGTCACGGCCTGCGGACATTGGGCCTCGGCGATCGGCCGCGGAGGCTCCTCGAGGCGGTCAAGGGTCTGACGCTGGTCGAGCTGCCGCGGGCCGACGAGTGCTGCGGTTTCGGTGGAACGTTCGCTGTGAAGAACCCTGACGTCTCCGCCGCGATGGGCCAGGACAAGATCACGCACGCGGCCGAGACCGGCGCGGAGGTGCTGTGCGGCGCGGACAACTCCTGCCTGATGCACCTCGGCGGCATGCTGCGCCGCGCCGATTCGCCGCTGCGGCCGGTGCACCTGGCCGAGATCCTCGCCGCGACCGAGGAGAGCGCTCCATGACGGACACCTATCTCGGCATGCCCGCCTTCCCGGTTGCCGCCAAAGCCGCGACGCGCGACGAGCGGCTGCGCGAAAACCTCCGCCGCGCCACGCACACGATCCGCGACCGCCGCGCGAGGGCTGTCGCGGAGCTCGACGACTGGTCCGAACTCCGCGAGGCGGGCAAGGCGATCAAGGACCACACGCTGCGGCACCTGGACCGATACCTGCTGCAACTCGAGGCCGAGGTCGCCGAGGCGGGCGGGCACGTGCACTGGGCTTCCGACGCGGCCGAGGCCAACCGGCTCGTCGCCGAGCTCACCAAGGCGACCGGCGCGACCGAGGTGGTCAAGGTCAAGTCGATGGCCACGCAGGAGATCGGCCTCAACGAGGCGCTCGCCGCGGAGGGCGTCGACGCCTGGGAGACCGACCTCGCCGAGCTGATCGTCCAACTCGGCGACGACCGGCCCTCGCATATCCTCGTGCCCGCGATCCACCGCAACCGCAACGAGATCCAGCGGATCTTCCGCACCCGGATGGCGGCGTACGGCCGTCCCGCGCCCGAGGATCTCTCCGACCGTCCGGCCGACCTCGCCGAGGCCGCGCGGCTGCACCTGCGCGAGAAGTTCCTCCGCGCGAAAGTGGCCGTCTCGGGCGCGAACTTCCTGATCGCCGAGACCGGGACCGTGGTCGTCGTCGAGTCCGAGGGCAACGGCCGGATGTGCCTGACCCTGCCCGACACGCTCATCACCGTCGCGGGCGTCGAGAAGGTGCTGCCCACCTGGCGCGACCTCGAGGTCTTCCTGCAACTGCTGCCGCGCTCCTCCACCGCCGAACGGATGAACCCGTACACCTCGATGTGGACCGGCGTGACCCCGGGCGACGGACCGGCCGACTTCCACCTGATCCTGCTCGACAACGGCCGGACCGATTCCCTCGCCGACGAGGTGGGGCGGCAGGCCCTGCGCTGCATCCGCTGCTCGGCCTGCCTGAACGTGTGCCCGGTCTACGAGCGCGCGGGAGGCCACGCGTACGGCTCGGTCTACCCCGGACCGATCGGCGCGATCCTCAGCCCGCAACTGCGCGGCACCGGCAACCCGGTCGACGCGTCGCTGCCCTTCGCGTCCTCGCTGTGCGGCGCCTGCTACGAGGTCTGCCCCGTGGCGATCGACATCCCCGAGGTGCTCGTCCACCTGCGGGAGAAGGTCGCCGAGCAGCCGGGGCATCGGACCGAGCACGCGGTGATGCGCGCGGCCACCTGGCTGCTCGATCACCCGGCCGCTCTCGGTGCCGCCGAACGCGCCGCGTCGGCGACCCGCAAGCTTCATCCGCGCAAGATCGCCAATCCGTGGACCGAGACCCGCGACCTGCCCGAAGCGCCGGCCGAACCGTTCCGCGCCTGGTGGAGAAAGCACCGCTCATGACGACGACCGACCGCGACCGCATCCTCGGCCGCATCCGCGCCGCCGTGGCCGGCGCACCCGAACCGGCACCTGTCGCCCGCGACTACGCCACGGTTCACCACCCGGGCACCCCGGACGAGCTCGTAGACCTGCTGGCCGAGAACCTCACGGACTACCGGGCTCATGTCCACCGCGCCGATCCGGACAACGTCGCCGGGCTCGTCGCGCGGCTGGTCGGGGGCGAGAGCGTGACCGTGCCCCACGACCTGCCCGCCGAGTGGATCAGCGCGCTGACCACGGCCGCCGTGGTCGACGAGCCGCTCTCGGACGCCGTGATCACCGGCTGCGCGCTCGCGATCGCCGAGACCGGCACCATCGTGCTCGACGCCGGCCCCGGCCAGGGACGCAGGGCACTGACGCTGGTCCCGGATCACCACGTCTGCGTCGTGCGGGTGCCGGAGCAGCTCGTCGCCTCACTGCCGACCGCCCTTCCGCGGCTGGACCCGGGCAGGCCGCTGACCTGGATCTCCGGGCCCTCGGCGACCAGCGACATCGAACTCGACCGCGTCGAGGGCGTGCACGGGCCGCGCACCCTCGACGTGATCCTCCTCGTCAGCGGTTCTCGGCCGCGTTGAGCTTCGGGTAGAGCATCGCGCTGACGATCAGCACCCAGATACCGGTCGCCAGCAGGCCGATGAAGGCCAGCGGGCCGGCCAGCGAGACTACTCCGATGGCGATCGAGACCCAGCCGAGCCAGGTCGGGAAGGCCTTGCCGACCAGGAACGCGACTCCAAACCCGATTTGCATGGTGCCGAGGGCGCCGAGCGACATGCCCCAGACCAGGTCGCTGTTCAGCAGATTGAGCGCCTGCGCGGCGCCAGGGGTCAGCTGGTTCGGCACGTCGGTCAGGCTGAACGTCAGGCCGGTCGAGACGAGGCCGCCTGCGGCGAACAGGATCGCGCCGGCCAGGGCGACCGTCGCGTACGGCCGTGCCCGCTCGGACCTGCGCAGGTACTCGCGCAGCAGTGTGAAGAAGAAGATCCCCACGACGACGGCGCACGCGTTCAGGATTGCCGCGGTGTTCAACTGGCCCGTGTGGTCGTTGTAGTAGCGGACCACGGTGGCGCCGCTCGAACTGCTGTCGGGCGTCCCCGAGGTCAGGCCGATCGAGACACCGAGCATCACGACGAAGATTAGGCCAAGCAGGGGAACGAACCAGGGACGCGGCCCGCGCCGGGACTCGGCGAGCTCCGGGTGCGCGTCGGGGTCGTAGATCTTGGGACGAGCGGCGTGCGGGGTAGTCATCTCCCACCTCCGGACGGGACGGCGAGGTCAGCGGCTCGCGGGGGTTGGGGTGGCGGATCCGTGGCTGTCCGGCTGCGTCCGTCTCGGCAAGGCCCGCGCGTCGCGCGGTTGACGCGGGTAGTGTAAGCGCGCCGGTCCGGGGGCGCGCGGCGAGGAATCCGGGCTCAGGAGGGCTTGCCGGCCGGCGTCGGCGCGGAGAGGTCGACGCCCGTCCCCTCCGCGTCGATGTGCGGCAGGATCCGGTCCAGCCAGCGCGGGGTCCACCAGGCCCAGCGGCCGATCAGCGTCATCACCGCGGGCACGAGCAGCAGCCGGACGATCGTGGCGTCGATCAGGACGCTGACGGCGAGCCCCAGGCCGAGCATCTTGACCACGATGTTGTTGTCGAGCAGGAACGCGGCGAACACGCTCACCATGATCAGCGCCGCGCAGGTGATCACGCGGGCGGTCACCTCCAGGCCGTGGGCCACGCTGCCGCGGCTCTGGCCGGTCTCCTTCCAGGACTCGTGCACGCGGGAGAGCAGGAAGACCTCGTAGTCCATGCTGAGGCCGAAGACGATGGCGAACATCATCATCGGGACGTAGCTCTCGATGGGAACCCTGCCGGACACCCCGAGCGCCGGCCCTCCCCAGCCCCATTGGAAGACCGCGACGACCACCCCGTAGGACGCGGCGATCGACACCAGGTTGAGCACCGCCGCTTTGAGCGCCACCAGGGGCCCGCGGAACACGCACAGGATGATGACGAAGGCCAGCGCGACGACGACCACGATGATCAGCAGCAGCCGGCTGGAGATGAGTTCCTCGAAGTCGATCTGCGCCGCGGTCGTGCCGGTCACGTAGGCCTTGGCGCCGGTCCCGGAGACGGCCGACGGCAGGATGTCGTTCTTGAGGTCGTTGAACAGCGCCGTCGTGGAAGCGTCCTGCGGCGAGGTCTTGGAGATGACCGTGGAGACGAGGATGTCGCCGTCCCCGACGGGTTGCGGCGGGCTGCTGCTGGCCGCGCCGGGGATGTTCGCGAGCGAGCTCTGCAGCTTGCTCGCGAGCGCGGAGCGGTCCGCGGACGGGACCGCGCTCTGGTCCACGGCCACGGTGAACGGGCCGTTCGCGCCGGGTCCGAAACCGGTCTGGATCAGGCCGTAGGCGCGCCGGTCGGTGAAGCTCGTCGGGTCGGCGCCGTCGCCGATGTGCCCGAGCTGGATGGAGAACAGCGGGATCGCCAGCACGCCGAGGACGATCACCCCGGCCGCGAGGAACCACCACGGCCGCTTCTGCACCCGCAGGGCGTAGCGGTGCCACGGGCCGTGCGCGAGGCCCTGCGCCTCGCCCTCCTCGCGCTCGGCGATCGGCTTGCGCACGGTGACCTTGTCGATGCGCCGGCCGATCAGCCCGAGCAGCGCCGGGACGAGCACGAGGGCGCCGATGACCGCGGTGACGACGGTGACCATCGCGGCGAGGCCGAGCCGGCCGATGAACTGGATGCGCGACACGTACAGGCCCGCGAGCGCCACGATCACCGTGCAGCCGGAGACGAGGACCGCGCGGCCCGAGGTGGCCACCGCGCGCCCGGCCGCGTGGACCGGATCGACGCCGTCCATGAGCTGCTGCCGGTGCCTCGTGACCAGGAACAGGGCGTAGTCGATCCCCACGCCGAGGCCGATCATCGTGGCGAGGGTCGGCGACACGCTCGCGAAGGTGAACGCGGCCGCGAGCAGCCCGAGCGCCGCGAGGCCCGCGACGACGCTGATCAGCGCCGTGAGCAGCGGGATGCCCGAGGCGATGACGCTGCCGAAGCCGATCAGCAGCACGATGATCGCGACGGCGAAGCCGATGCCCTCGCTCGTCAGCTCGGCCGCCTTGGGCCGCGCGAGCTCGCCCAGCGGGCCGCCGTATTCGACCTGGACGCCGGCCGCGCGCAGCGGGGCGACCGCCGAGTCGACGCCGTCGAGGTACGCGTCGCCGTACGAGGTGGGGTTCGCGTCGAAGCGGACGGTGATGTACCCGGTCTTGCCGTCCTTGGACAGCGCCGCCGCGTTCTGCTGGGCGCTCGATCCGGGCAGCGGGCTCTGCACGGAGAGCACGTGCGGGAGGTGCTGGAGCGAGGTGACCGCCTGGTCGACCTGGCTCTGCACCGCGGAGAGCGGGGCGGAGGCGTTGTAGAGCACGACCTGCGCGCCGGTCCCGCCGAAGCTCGCCGCGTGCTGCTGGAGCACCTGCGAGCCGCCGTACGACTGGGTGCCGGGGAGCGAGAAGTCGTCCGAGTACGTGCTGCCGAACGAGTGATTGAGCCCCTGCAGCGCGCCGAGCCCGGCCAGGAACAGCACGATGACCAGCACGCTGCGCCGCGCCGAGAACTGGCCCAGCCTGCGCAGCAGCCCCGGTTCGGCCCGCTCGGGGCTCGCGAGCGGCCGGGCGGGGGCTTCATTGCGGGAGGCCATGGGTTGCTCCGAGGGGACGGCGGCAAACTACGCCCATCCTGCGCCCGGATGGCGGTATCTACAGCGCCATTGGGCCACTCGGGTGTTTGACTGAGGCGGTGGATCTCGGACCCGTCGAATACGCGATCGTCGCCTTTCCCGGCAGCGAGATGACCGGGGTGATGGTGCCGGCGATCGGCGATCTGGTCAGCCGCGGCGTGATCCGGCTGATCGACCTGCGCCTGGTCGAGCGGCTGCCGGACGGGAGCCTGCGCACGCTCGGCCTGGAGACGCTGCCCGCCGAGGAGCGCGCCGCCTACGGCGCCCTGGATCCGCGCTTCGTCGACCTGCTCGGCGCGCTGGACCTGGAGGAACTGGTCGATTCGCTGCCGCCCGGCAGCAGCGCCGCGGTCATGGTGTGGGAGGACACCTGGGCGATGGGCCTGGCCGAGACGCTGCGCGCCGGCCACGGGGTTCTGGTAGACCGGCAGACCGTGCCGCACGAGGTCGTCCGTGCCGCGCTGGAGGCTCTGGATGCTCCGGGCGACTCGGCGCGGTGAACGTGACCGCCGCGCCTCGTCGCCCGGAGCCGCGGGCTAGCCCGCGGTCAGGGTGAAGTCGTCCGCGAAGACGTTGCCCTGCGAGTACCAGCCGTGGATGTAGACCGTCACCGCGCCGGAGGAGCCGGTCGTGAAGCTCAGCGTGAGCTGGTTCCACGAGCTCGACGAACTCCAGGTGTCGGTCGTCGCGCCGCCGGAGACGCCGATGAAGGCGTAGTCGCCCTCGACGTAGCCGCTGAGCTTGTAGGTCGTGTTCGGCGCCAGGGTCACGGCCTGGTCGCACTCGCCGGTCGCGCTGCCGGTCGGCACGACTTCGAGTGCGTACCTGCCGGAGTGCACGGTCGAGGTCTGCACCGCGTCACCGGACTGGCAGGTCCAGGGGCTGAGACCGCCGGTCTCGAAGTTGCCGTTGGTCAGCGAACCGCCGCCGCCGCTCGTGCCGCCGGTGACGGTCAGCGTGTAGGTCGCGGTCTGGGTGCCCGAGGCCGCCGAGCCGGTGATCGTGATCGGGTAGGTCCCGTTCGCGGTCGAGGAGCCGGCCGCGAACGTCACCGTGGACGAGTTGCCCGCGGTCACCGAGCCCGGGCTGAAGGACACCGTGACGCCGGACGGGGCGCCGCTCGCGCTGAGCGCCACCGACTGCGCCGAGCCCGAGGTCACGGCCGTCTTCACCGTCGCCGTCGTGCTCGAACCCGCGGCGACGGAGGCCGAGGTCGGCGAGACGGAGACCGAGAAGCCGTTCGACGGGCTGGTCGAGCCGCTGGTGAACGGCGCGAACTTGTTGCTGAAGTACCAGGTGGACTGGGAGATCCCGGAGCAGGAGTCGGAGCCGCCGGTCCCGACGCAGCCGCCGTTGTCCCGCTCCAGCGCCCAGAACGACAGGGTGCTGATGCCCTTGGAGTTCGCCCAGTTCAGCACCGTGGACGCGTCGGCCTCGGTGAAGGTCTCCGCGGAGCCGTAGTCGTCGATGCCGATCATCTCGGTGACGCCGATCATCGCCCACAGCTGGGCCGAACTGTCGCTCGGGTAGAGCGACTGCAGCTGGCTGTACAGGCCCGAGGCCGCCGACTCGGTGTCGGTGGCCATCTCCTGCGTGGTCCCGATGTAGTAGTCGAAGGTCATGATGTTCACGACGCTGACCGTGGCGCCCGCGGACTTGGCGTTCTGCAGGATGCCGACCTCGCCGGAGGTCAGCCCGGAGGGTGTGACCGGCATCGTGTACGAGAACTGAATCGTGCGGTTGTTGGCCGCCGCCCAGGACTCGACCTGCGCCACGGCCTGGTTGCGGCGGGTGTAGCCGGCCGTGTTCGTCAGCGAGTTGTCCTCGATGTCGAGATCGATCCGCGAGACGTTGTAGGTGGTGATCACCTTCTCGTACACGGCGGCGATCGAACTGACGCTGGTGCAGCTGTCGGCGATGTCGGTCCCGTCGTGGTCGGCCGTGTATCCGCCGAAGCTCGGGATGATGTCGCCGCCGTTCGCCTGCATGGTCGCGAAGTCGCTGCCCCAGGTCGAGGCGGCGATCGGCTGGCTGCTCGAGCCGTTCCAGTAGGCGGTGCAGGAGCCGGCCGAGGCGGTCTGGAGGAAGGCCGCGGTCAGGTACTTGTCGCCGGAGGCCTGCGACTCCGCGAGCGGGTCGTCGCCGCTGTAGGCCTCCCAGTAGGGGGCGAAGACGTGCGCGGGCAGCGGCGTGTTCGTCGTCGCGGCGGACGCGTCGGCCGCCGCGAGGGCGGTCAGGCCGAGCGAGGCGGTCGCGAGCAGGAACGCGGTGCAGGCGCGTGCCGCGGCTGTGCGGCGTGGTCGGAGCATGGGCCTCTCCTGAGGACGTGGGGCAGGAAGGGTGCTGACACCGGCCGGTGTGAGTCAGATGATTGGACTAGACCATCGGGTTGTCAAGAAACCTTACTCAGATTCTTGACGATCGCGTGGGCGGCCCTCCGGATCGGGGGACCGCCACGCGATCAGCCGCGCACGTCAGCCCGCTGTGAGCGAGAAGTCGTCCGCGTAGTAGGTTCCCTGTCCGTACCAACCGTGGACGTACACGGTCAGCGAGGTCGCGGAACCGGAGTTGATGCTCATCGACAACTGCTGGTAGCCGCTGGTGCTCGGCGTCCAGGTATCGTTACCGCCGCTCTGCCCGATGAACACATAGGCGCCGTCGACGTAACCGCTGAACGTGTATGTGGTGTTCGGCGTGACGGTGACCGTTTGCGTGCACTGGGCGTCATCCGAGTTGTTCGCGGCTCCGGCCAGAGCGTGGCTGCCGGAATGAACCGGCGAACTCACGACGGAGCCAGTGCTCGAACAGGTCCAGCCCGACAGGGTCCCGGTCTCGAATCCTGGGTTCGCCAGCAGATTGCCGCCGCTCGGTCCGGTGGGCGTTCCGGTCGGCGTTCCGGTTCCGGTTCCGGTCGGCGATCCGGTCGGGGTCGGTGTGCCCGTCCCCGTCCCGGTGCTCGTCGGCGTGCCGGTCGACGCGCTCGCGCTCTGCGTGGGCGGCGGGGTCGGGCAGCTGCTCGCCGAGCCGTTGATGTCGTTCACGGCGTCGTTGAACAGCGTGGCCCCGGGATCCAGGTCGTAGAGCGAGAACATCATGAATCCGCCGTAGCCGTTGCAGTGCGCGTAGTCGGCCTGAGTCCGGATCGACTGCGGCGATTCCCCGCCGTAGAAGTTCGTCCCGTCATAGAAGTAGGCCGAATCGGTGACGGGATCCCAGTAGGTGTCGGCCGAATTGGCGACGATGTTCGAGATCTCCTTGTACATCGCCACTCCCGGCACGTTGCCCGAGTCCGACATTCCCGCGGATGGACCACCGGCCGTCTGATACAGCCCGTGCTCCGTTCCCGCGGACACGCCGGTCCAGCCGCGATAGTAGAAGGGGACGCCGAGGGTGAGTTTGCTCGCCGGGAATCCGCCGGCTATCCCGTACGCAGCGTCGCCCGCGGTCCAGGCTCTCAGCCCGTTGTCGATGCTGTAGGTCTCGGTGCCCGGGGCCACCTTCGCCTCGGGCGAGTTCGGGTTGGCGAACAGCGGGTTCTGCTCGTCGGTCGGTCCGGTCGCGTTCCAGGCCCCGTACATGTCGTACGTCATGACGTCGCCGAAGGTCAGGTACTGGGCGATGGAGCTGGTCTGGATCTTGCTGATCTTGTCCTGGCCGGACGGCAGCGCCGCCGAGAGGTAGTAGGTCTTGCCGTTGCTCGCGCCGAGCGTGTTCAGCTCGCCGCGGAACTCGCCGAGCAGCGCGGTGTAGTCGGCGGTGTCGGCGGTCGAGGTGATGTTCCCGAGGTGGCCGCCGGTCGACCCCGGATACTCCCAGTCGATGTCGAAGCCGTCGAAGATCCCGGCCGCCGACCCGGCGCCGCCGTAGCAGGGCCCGTAGTCGCAGTCGGTCGGCAGGTTGCCCTTGAGGAACATGTTGACGCAGGAGGAGACGAAGGTCTGCCGCGAGGACGCCGAGGACGCCATCGGGGAGAAGTACTTCGAGTAGGTCCAGCCGCCGATCGACAGCAGGATCTTCAGGTTCGGGTACTTCGCCTTCAGTTCCTTGAGCTGGTTGAAGTTGCCGCCGATGGCCTGGGTCGAGCTGTCGGCGACCCCGCTGACGGCCTCGTTCGCGGGGAAGGGCTTCCCGTAGTCGGCGTCCATGTCCTCGGCGCCGTCGCCGGCGTTCGGGTCGTTCTCGCCGCCCGGATCGGGATCGGTGGCCTTCTCCGCCTCGAAGCAGTTGTAGGGCGCCGTCGGGCTGATGTTCTCGAAGTCGTAGATCAGGTAGTCGAGCTTGCCGGCGATGCCCTCGGTGTCCAGGTTCCGGACGTAGAAGGCGTTCTGGTAGATGGACCACTGGTCGAAGTACGCGACCTTGATGCCGCCCGAGGTCGCCGCCGCGGGAACGGCGCCTCGTCCGGCCACGTCGAGCGCCGAGGCCGGACCGGCCCCGACCGTGGCGACCGCGACCAGGCCGGCGGCGGCCAGCGCGGCGCACAGCACCGCGACCGCCGCGGTCCTGCCGCGGCCGAGCATGGATGTCCTTCTGGACGTACGTATTCGCATGGTGCTCCTGGGTGCTGGATACGGGTGGGTTATCCTGCGGTCCCAGCGTCAGCGCGCGCCTGTGCGGTGGACTCCCTATCCGTGTACAGCCGCGCGCGGGCCGCGTCAATACAGTGGTCTAAACCAATCTTGCTCGGATTTGTCTAGACCTGATCGACGCGACCCGCCCTTAACCTGGGCTTGAGCACGACATAAGGGTACTGAGCCGTATGGCCCGCCCGCGATCGGCGCCACGCCCCGACGAATCAGCCCAATGCGATACGCCGGGTCTCCGGCAGCCCGATCAACGCCAGCACGGCCAGCCCGTAGCCCGCCGTGCCGTAGACGAGCGCCGTGCCGAGCCCCTTGCTCCCGGCCTCGAAGCCCACGGCCGTCGGGAAGAACGCCCCCACCGCGCGCCCCACGTTGTACGTGAAGCTCTGCCCCGTCCCGCGCACGGCGTGCGGATAGAGCTCGGCGAGGTAGGAGCCGAAGCCGCTGAAGATCGCGGAGAAGCAGAACCCGAGCGGGAACCCGAGCACCAGCAGCACGTGGTTGTCGGCCGCCGGGATGTGGATGTAGCTGTACAGGATCCCGCCGCTCAGCACCCCGAACAGCGCGATGGCCTTGCGCCGCCCCAGCCCGTCGGACACGTACCCGCCGCACAGATACCCGAGGAACGCCCCGCCGATCAGCAGGCTGAGATACGAGCCGGTCCCCACCACCGTCAGATGCCGGTTCTCCTTCAGATAGGTCGGCAGCCACGTCGCGACGGTGTAGTACCCGCCCTGGACCCCCGTCGACATCAGCGCGGCGAACACCGTGATCCGGCCCAGCCGCCCCCGGAACACGGCGCCGAGCGGCAGCCGCTCCTCCTTCACCACTGCCACCTCCGCGTCCTGGACGTTCCGCCGCAGGAACAGCAGCATCAGCCCCGGCAGCGCCCCCGTCCAGAACAGCACCCGCCAGGCCAGGCCGCCCGACACGTGGTCCAGCGAGATCGTCGCCACGATCACGGCCAGCCCCCAGCCGACCGCCCACGAGGACTGCACGAAAGCGACCGTCCGCCCCCGGTACCGGGCCGACGCGTACTCCGCGACCAGCACCGCCCCCGCCGCCCACTCCCCGCCGAAACCGAGCCCCTGCAGGGCCCGGAACGTCAGCAGCATCGGATAGCTCGACGCGAAGCCGCACAGCGCCGTGAACAGCGCGTAGGTCGCGATCGTGATCATCATCGTCTTCGACCGCCCGACGCGGTCGATCAGAATCCCCGCCGCGATCCCGCCGAGCGCCGACACGACCAGCGTGACGGTCGTCAGCAGCCCCGACTGCCCCTTGGACAGATGGAAGTAAGCGGCGATCGCCGTCAGCCCGAGCGGCAGCACCTGGAAGTCGTACGCGTCCAACCCGTACCCGCCGAACGCCCCGAGAAAGGCGCGCCGGCCGGGCCGGGAGAGCGAGCGGTACCAGGCGAAGGGCCCGGTGATCACGGCACTCCGGGCGGCCGTGGGGCTGGATGGTGCGGTGGGCGTTGCGGTCACGGGACACCTCGCTGAAGCTCGCTGAAGTCTGCTGGTGCTTGCCGAAGAATCTAGGGATCGTTCAACAATCCAGCAAGAGGTTTGAGCAACATCTTTTGCGCGGGCATGATTCGGCGCTCTGATCCCCCGCGCTGGAGGATCAGAGGTCCTGATGACGGGTCAGAGCGTGCTGACGACGAGCGTCGTATGGGGGCCGAAGTCGGCGGACACGGCGGTCGAGCCGATGACGGTGTAGTCGTTGGACGCGTTGAGGGCGGAGGTGGCGAGGACGGCGGCCACCGCCATCGCCGTCAGGGCGAGCTTTCGCCTGCTGCGGCGGGGGCGAGCGGCGTGCTCCTCCAGGGATTCCGGTGCGTCCAGCCACTCGACGGCGCCCGACTCGTCCTCAGCGACCTCGATGTATTCCGGCTCTGCCACAAACCCCGAGTCTAGGTCAGGGCCCG
>DASTAE010000090.1:0-22870 GCA_035712985.1 Actinospica sp. | reverse complement strand
GGCCGCGCACCCGCCGCTCGCCATCCTGATCACGCTGCTCACCACGGTGATGGTGATCATCCAGTCCTTCGCGCAGATCGCGGCCGTGGTCGTGCTGCGGCGGCGGCAGCCGAACCTCAAGCGGCCGTACAAGCTCATCCTCTACCCGCTGCCGCTGATCGTCGCGGGGGCCGGCTGGGCCGTGATCTACGGGTACGCCGACAAGGCGAACCCGGGCGTGCACCCGATCGAGTGGTCCCTCGGCTGGGTGGTCCTCGGGGTGCTCGCGTACCTCGGCTGGTCGAAGGCCGAGAAGACCTGGCCCTTCGGCCCGAAGCAGGTCCGCGAGGAGTACGCCGAGGTTCCCGTCGGCGAGCTCGCCGGCTGAGCTCGCTAGCCGAGGTCGAAGTCCAGCACCGTCGTGGAGCGGTAGACCTCGCCCGGCCTGAGCACCGTCGAGGGGTACTCGGGCCGGTTCGGCGAGTCGGGGTAGTGCTGGGTCTCCAGCGCCGCGCCGCCGTACTTCGGATACGCGACGCCGCCCGCGCCGACGAGCGAGCCGTCGAAGTGGCTGCAGATGTACAGCTGGACGCCCGGCTCGGTGGTCTCGATCCGCATCGTGCGGCCGCTGCGCGGGTCCTTGAGCGAGCCCACGTTGCGCGGCTGCTCGGTCCGCCCGCCGGTCAGCAGGTAGCAGTGGTCGTATCCGTCGGTGAGGACGAGCTGCGGGTGCGCGTCGTCGAGCCGGGCGCCGATCGCGCGCGGCGCGCGGAAGTCGAAGGCCGTCCCGGCGACCGTGAGCGCGCTGTCCAGCGGGATCAGCGACGCGTCGACCGGCAGGAACTCCTGCGCGGCGATCGACAGCTCGTGGTCGAGGATCGAGGTGCCCGAGTCGCTTCCGGCCAGGTTGAAGTGCGCGTGGTTGGTCAGGTTCACGATCGTCGCCGCGTCGGTCTCGGCGCGGTAGTCGAGGGTGAAGCGGCCGTGCGCGAGCGTGTAGCGGACCGAGACGGCCAGCGTTCCCGGGAAGCCCTCCTCGCCGTCCGGGCTGACCCGGGTGAGCGTGACCGCGCCGCCGCCCTCGACCTCCTCGGCGGCGGCGAGCTCCCACGTCCGCTTGTCGAAGCCGTGCGATCCGCCGTGCAGCGAGTTCGGCCGCCCGCCGTCGTTCTGCTCGAGGCGGTACGCCGTGCCGTCGAGCTCGAACTCGCCCCCGGCGATCCGGTTGCCGTAGCGGCCGATCAGCGCTCCGAAGTACGGGCTGCGCTCCAGGTAGTCGGTCAGGTCGTCGAAGCCGAGCACGACGTTGGCGGCGCGGCCGGTCCGGTCGGGGACCCGCAGGGCCTGGATGATCGCGCCGTAGGAGAGGATCGAGGCGCTGGCGCCGGTCGCGTCGGCGAGGGTCCACCGGGTGACCGGCGTGCCGTCGGGGAGCGAGCCGAAGGAGTCGCTGGCGGGGGCTGGCACGGAGTGGCTCCTGTTGAGAACGTTAACAACGGTGTCGGGACGCAACGGTACCCGGTTACCCCGGATGCCGTCGCGTCCCGGTCCCGGCTGTATCGGGTCGACCGCGGGCGACCGCGATCGCGGCGGCTTGACCTGGAGCGCGCTCCAGGCGGCACCGTGGTGGGCATGGAGCCAAGAACACTGAACGGCATCGAAGTCAGCGCGATCGGCCTGGGCTGCTGGGCGATCGGCGGTCCGTTCGCCGGGACCGGGGGCGGAGCGGAGTTCGGATGGGGAACGGTCGACGACGCGGAGTCCGTCCGCGCGATCCACCGAGGGATCGAGGCGGGGGTCACGTTCTTCGACACCGCGAGCAACTACGGAGCGGGACACAGCGAGACCGTGCTCGGCGGCGCGATCCGGGACCGCCGCGACCGCGTCGTGATCGCGAGCAAATGGGGATTCACCTTCGACGAGGCCACGCGCGAGGCGATCGGCGTGGACGCGAGCGTCGACTACCTGCGCAGCTGCCTCGAGGGCTCGCTGCGCAGGCTCGGCACGGACTACCTCGACGTGTACCAGCTGCACATCGGCGACCTGCCGATCGACCAGGCCCTGGAACTGATCCCGGCCCTCGAGGAACTGGTCGCCGCGGGCAAGCTGCGCGCCTACGGCTGGAGCACCGACGACGCCGAGCGGGCGAAGGCCTTCGCCGAGGCCGGCCAGCACGTGGCGACGGTGCAGGTCGACATGTCCGTGCTGCGCGACGCCCCGGCGATGATCGAGGTCTGCGAGGCCGCGGGTCTCGCCGCGATCATCCGCGGGCCGCTCGCGATGGGCCTGCTGTCCGGGAAGTACCACGACGGGCGCAGCGTCGGCGAGCGCGATGTGCGCAGCCAGGGCCACGCCTGGATGACGTACTTCGGCCAGGACGGACGCGGCGCGCCCGAGTGGCTCGCGGCGGTCGACGAGGTGCGCGGGATCCTGGCGAGCAACGGCAGGACCCTGATCCAGGGCGCGCTGGCCTGGCTCTGGGCCCGCTCGGAGGTCACCGTGCCGATCCCCGGTTTCCGCAACGCGCAGCAGGTCGCGGAGATCGTCGGGGCCCTGGACCACGGGCCGCTGGGCTCCGAGGAGTTCGCCGCCGTGGAGAAGCGGCTGCGCTGAACGGCTCGGGCCCGGCACCGTGTGCGGCGGTGCCGGGCCCGAGGCGCGAACGGGGCGTCAGTTCGGGTGCACGATCTTGTAGACGCCCCAGCCGATCGCCGCCAGCACGACGGCGAAGCAGACCGCGGCGACGGCCTTGCCGACCGGTCTGCCGCCCGCGGCCGGGGCCTCGCCCTCGGCCGGGCCGCGCGCGCGCAGGCCGACCGCGAACAGCGCGGGCAGGCCGGCGCCGAGCAGGACACCGACGACGATGATCTTCCACAGCGCGTCGAGGTTGATCCAGGAGGTGGAGCTCATGGTGACGGAACCGTCCCCTTCTCTCAGGCCGGCTGCGCGGCGAGGCCGGCCGGGCCGGTGGTGATGGTGCCGGTCCACTCGGCGTTGACGTTGCCCGGGTTGACCGCGGACTTGCGCGAGCGCAGATAGAACCCGGCCGACGCGGCCAGCAGCGCCACGAAGATCACCGAGACGCCCGCGGTGCCGCCGATGCCGTGCGCCGCGTAGTAGGCCAGCGCGCCGACGACGCCCGCGGCGGGCAGGGTCAGCACCCAGGCCGTGGCCATCTGGCCGGCGACGCCCCAGCGGACCTCGGCGCCCTTCTTGCCGACGCCGGAGCCGAGGATGGAGCCGGTGGCCACGTGCGTGGTCGACAGCGAGTAGCCGAAGCTGCTGGAGATCAGGATCACCGCGGCCGAGGCGGACTCGGCCGCCATGCCCTGCGGCGCCTCGATCTCGACCAGGCCCTTGCCCAGCGCGCGGATGACCCGCCAGCCGCCGATGTAGGTGCCGAGGCTGATCGCCAGCGCGCAGCAGACGATGACCCACATCGGGGCCTTGGACTTCGCGGCCAGCGAGCCGTTCGCGATCAGGGCCAGGGTGATCACGCCCATCGTCTTCTGCGCGTCGTTGGTGCCGTGCGCGAGCGAGACCATCGAGGCGGAGCCGATCTGGCCGATCCGGAAGCCGCGCTTGCGCTGCGCCGCGGGCACCTTCTCGGTGAGCTTGTACACCAGGAAGGTGCCGAGCGCCGCGATCCCGCCCGCGATCACCGGGGAGAGCACGGCCGGGATGATGACCTTCGAGGTCACGCCGTGCCACTGCACCGCGTGCCCGCCCGCGGCGGCGATCGTCGAGCCGATCACCCCGCCGATCAGGGCGTGCGAGGAGCTCGACGGGATCCCGAGGAACCAGGTGGCCAGGTTCCACAGGATCCCGCCGACCAGCCCGGCGAAGACCACGGTCGGGGTCACCAGGTGGGTCTGCACCAGGCCGCCGGCGATCGTCGCGGCGACGGTGAAGGAGAGGAAGGCGCCCACCAGGTTGAGCACGCCGGACAGGGCGACGGCGATCCGGGGCGGCAGGGCGCCGGTGGCGATGGAGGTCGCCATCGCGTTCCCGGTGTCATGGAATCCGTTCGTGAAATCGAAGCCCAGCGCGGTCACGACGACCAGGGCCATCAAAGTATCGTTGCCGGTCACACGGCGACCGTATCGACGGCGGTGGGCACCGAAAAGACCGGCGCGACAGAAGCCACCCAGATGTCACCCCACGTTCGCCCTCACGGCGTCCCGGTTCGCCCGATGACGGGTTCGGGTCGGGGATTCGCCCCGGAAGAATGAGGACTGAGTTTATTCAGAAACTCCGGAATAACCGGTGACGAGTACGGCCTCGACGACGGGGAGTCGCTCGACGGCGCGTCGAGAGCGTTCCGCGGACCGAGGTGTGGACGAAGATTGACAGTTCCGTACTCCGCTGTCTAGCTTCGAAAGCGGAGAGTCGTTCATCGGGATTATTCGCGGAGCGGAGGTGTCGTCGTGGAGCCGTGGACCGTGTCGCGTCCGGCCGCGCCGATCTCGCCCCGCCTGGTCGCCCGGCGGCATGTGGACTTCGCGCGCGTCAGCAGCGCGCTGTGTCGCTGACCGCCCGCTTCCGGACCACCCGTCTTCCCCCCGCCCGCGCGGCGTGCCCCGGCGCGCCGCGTTCCGGGCCGCCTCCGTGAGGATCGCCGTGACCGAGTCCCCAGCAAATCAGCCTTCTCATACTCTGCGCGCCGGCGTCGTCGTCGGCAACCCGAAGCCCGCCTCGCGCACCTTCCAGGCCGCCGCGCACCTCGTCGAACGGCTGACCGGCGCCGCGCCCGAACTCTCCCTCGACCTCGCCGCCTTCGGCTCGGGCCTGCTCGACCCCTCAGACGCCGAGGCCGGCGCCGCGGTCGAGGCCGTACGCGGCCTGGACCTGGTCGTCATCGCCAGCCCGACCTACAAGGCCTCGTACACCGGCCTGCTCAAGGTCTTCCTCGACCGCTTCCCCTCGAACGGGCTCGACGGCGTCGTCGCCGTGCCGCTGATGCTCGGCGCCGGACCGGGGCACCAGCTCGCGCCCGAGGTCTTCCTCAAGCCGGTGCTCGCCGAGCTCGGCGCCCTGCTGCCGACCCGCGCGCTCTACGTGCTGGACGGCGCGCACGACGACCCGGCCGCGTACGAGGGCTGGCTCGCCTCCGCCCGACCCCGCGTCCTCGCTTCGGCCGGTGCGGCATGACCGCCGCCGTGGACCTGGCCCCGGATCTGGATCCGGCCACGCTGCGCCGCGTGCTCGGCGCGTTCCCCACGGGCGTGACGGCCCTCGCCGCGCTGGTCGACGGCGAACCCGCCGGAATGGCCGCGAACTCCTTCACCTCGGTGTCGCTCGACCCGCCGCTCGTCTCGGTCTGCGTGGCCACCAGCTCCTCGACCTGGCCGAAGCTGCGCCGCGCCACCCGGCTCGGCGTCAGTGTGCTGAGCCACGAGCAGGAGGAGGCGAGCCGCGGCCTCGCCTCTCGCGGTGTCGACCGCTTCGCCGGTCTGTCCTGGCACGCGACGGACGACGGCGCGATCCTGCTCGACGGCGCGAGCGCCTGGTTCGACTGCGCCGTCGAGCGCGAGATCCGCGCGGGCGACCACGAGATCGTGCTGCTCCACGTGCACGGGCTCGGCACCGACCCGCAGACCCCGCCCCTGGTCTTCCACGGCAGCCGCTACCGCCGCCTCGCCGCCTGACCCCCCTTTCTCGGAGAGACCCACCCTCATGTGCTCTCGACAGATCCATCTCGCCGTCGCGCTGGACGGCGCCGGCCGGCATCCGGCGGCCGCCCCCGCGAACGACGCCTTCACCGCGCGCCACTGGCTCGACCAGGTCCGGCAGGCCGAGGCCGGGCTGCTCGACTTCGTCACCGTCGAGGACGGTTTCCTGGGAACGCGGCTGGACGCCTCGCTCGTCGCGGCCCGCGTCGCGCCGGTGACGCGGCACATCGGCCTCGTGTCGACCGTGACCACGACCCGCACCGAGCCCTTCCACGTCTCCAAGGCCATCGCGACCCTCGACCACGTCGACCGCGTCCGTTCCTACGAGCTCCTGGCGGAGGAACGGGCCACGCGCTAGGACCGGGAGAGCTAAGCCAGGGCCTTGACGAAGGGGTGCACGGCGAAGCCGCGGTTCCCGGGATCGAGGTCCGGCAGCTCCGTGTAGCCGGCCGCGAGGTAGAGGCCGACGGCCTCCGGCTGGCTCGGCCCCGTCGTCAGGAACACCTGCCGGTAGCCGAGCCCGGCCGCGCGCAGCTCCAGCTCCTCGAGCACGCGGCGGGCCAGACCGCGGCGCCGGTACTCGGCGTGCGTCCAGATCCGCTTGAACTCGGCGGTGGGCCGGTCCGGGAAGCCCGGGTCCAGGATGCCCTTCGCGGCGAGCTCGTAGTCGAACGCGCGCAGCGCGCCGCCCGCGATCGTCTCGCCTCCCTCGACGAGCAGCACGAGCGCGCCGCCGTGCTCCTCGGTGAAGAGCTCGGCCGGGTGCTTGGTGAACTCGGCGGCCGCGCCGGGGCCGTAACGCCGCGTGTATTCCGAAAGCAGTCCCGCCATCAGCGGGGCCACGGCGGGATCCTCCGGCCGTGCCGTCGTCACCGTCGTCGAATCCGGTTCGGCCATCGGCGTGCTCCGCGTTCTTCTCATTCGGGCTGGTGTCACCGGAATCCAACTCCGGTCGCCGCGCGGAAATTCCCCGTTCCGCTGGTGTCGCGCTGCCCGAATTCTTGTTGAGAAAACAGTTGGAGTTTCACCGTGTCCACGATTGTCCAATCGGATCAGCCCACTGAATCCACCTCCGAATCCGTGGCCGCGCAGGAGAAGCGCCTGCGGCACGACCTCGGCTTCTGGAGCTGCTGACCGGCGCGTGGCTGTGCTCTACCTCGCGGATCGCGCGGGGCCGCTCCTAAGAAACGCTCTGCTTGTACTGGTAGACCGTGGTGACGACCTCGCACACGCTCGGCTGGATGATCTCGACGCGCAGCACGCCGCTCGCCGGGTCGTAGTCGACGCCCTCGGCCTCGAACCCGCCGGAGCAGACGCTCTCCTGCGGGATCGAGCCGAGGTCGATCACGTGGCCGGTCACGTTCGCGCCGCTCGGCGCGGCGGACAGGTCCACCTCGAGCAGCGGCTTGTCGTTCGAGAACAGCGTCTCCGTGCTGTCGTCCGAGGCGCAGATCAGCCTCGTCGCGGTGACGAAGTCGCAGCCCTGCACGTCGTTGACCTTGTGGTCGAGCTGGATGTAGCCGGACAGACCGAGCGGCCCGCCTACCTGCGAGGTCGTCGGGTTCAGCAGCGGCGTCGGGTAGATCTGCAGGTGGGACATCGTGCCCCACTCGCCGGAGATCATCCACTGCTTGTCCGGCGAGATCGCGTCGAAGGAGTTGTTGTAGATCTCGCCCGACACGAGTGTGTGCACGTACTGGTACGTGGCGCCCGAGGGCGTCGTGACCAGGAACATCTTCTCGATGGAGCTGGAGTTCGCGTTCTGGTACGGGTCGATGACGTACCCGGCGGCCGAGTCTGGGTCGCCGATGTGCGTCCAGCCGGCGGCGGCGAGTCCTATCGGGACCGAACCCGCGCCTCGGTAGAGCACGTAGGGCGTGCCGCCGGGCGGGTCGACGGTGGCCAGGCCCTCGCCGGCGGTGAGCGTGCTCTGCAGCGCCGCGTCGGTCTCGGACCAGCCGGAGACGCCGTAGGCCACGACCGGCGGGGTCACGGCCGGGGCGGCGGCGTGCGCGCCCGGGGCCGTGGCGAGGACGGCGCACGTCGCGAGCGGCACGGCGAATCTGCGCATACGCATGGTGAAGCCTCACAGAACTAGGGCAGAACGGGACGGAGGTGGGTGGGACCGGGCGAACCCGGCTCACGTCCGCTGCGAACGATAGCGCGAGACCGCGGGTGGGTACGAGCCGTGATGAAGAAACAATGACCGAAGCTCTCGCATGTCACGGATGTCTCGCCGTACTCTGACCACCGACATGACTCTGCATCAACCGACCCGTACGGAGTTCGGCACCGTCGCCCCCGACTCCGTGATGGTGGCCGTGGACCTCTCCCGGACCTCGCTGCGCGCGGCCGACTACGCGGCGGGGCTCGCGTGCCGCACCGGGGTCGGCGTCGTCGGGGTCTACGTGCGGCATCACAACTCCCTGCTGCTCGGCACCCCCGGCCTGTCCGTCCACGCGCAGGTGGCCGAGAACGACCTGGCCAGGGAGGCGGGGGACTACCTGGCCGAGAGCGCCGAGCGGCTCGGCACCGCGCACGCCTTCGCGGTGCTCGACGGCTCGCCGGTCCTGGAGATCCGCCGGCTGGCCCGCGAGCTGCGCTCCTCGGCGCTCGTCGTGGGCGCCCCCGAGAGCCGGGTGCACCGGTGCTTCGGCTCCCTCGCGGTCCGGCTCGCCCGCCGCGCGCCGTGCCCCGTCGTCATCGTGCCCTGAGGGCGGATCCTGTCCGAAGGTCACAGGGCCCGCAGGTTCGCCACCGCCGCCGAGGGGGTCGCACCGCCCGCGGGGGTCGTGTACTCGGCCCAGGAGCTCGGCGCCTGCCCCGGGTTGAGGGTGCGCAGCCGGGCGATCACCTGCGGGTCCTGCGCCTCGAGCCACTGGGCCATCTGGCGGAACGAGACCAGGCGCACGTCCGGGTACGCGGCGATCTCGCGCAGCGCCTGCTCGACGGCGGTCATGTAGATGCCGCCGTTCCAGGACTCGAAGTGGTTGCCGATGAAGTACGGCGCCCGGTTCGTCGTGTACGTGCGGTGGAAGCCGGCCAGGTAGGCGTTCGCGGCCTGCTGCTGCCAGTACGGCCGCATCGACGCCGCGCCGTAGGGGCTGGCGTTCGACTGATTGGCCATCATGTTGTAGTCCATCGACAGGACCGTGTAGCCGGTGCCGGGGAGCGGGATGGACTGCAGCGGGAAGTCCCACACGCCCTGCCGCTTCGTCGGCCAGATCTGCAGGCCGCCGGGGGAGCTCGCATCGTACGTCCAGCCGAGGGCGCGCGCCGTGGGCAGCAGCTGATCCTGGCCGAGCAGGCACGGCGTGCGCCCGCCGGTGAGCTCCTTCGCGTAGTCGAAGGGCAGCGGATCGAGGTCGGCGAACCCGGTGTTGGTGCGCCAGGAGTGCACGAAGCCGACCGCCTGGTCGATCTCGCTGCGCCACTGCCGCGCGCTCCAGGTGCCGACGCCCTCGGAGTCGCAGAAGTGCCCGTTGAAGTGGGTGCCGATCTCGTGCCCCTCCAGCCACGCGTCGCCGACCTGCTGGATCGTCGCGCGCACGGAGTCGTCCGAGAGGTAGCCGATCGCCGAGGCGCCGAGCGGCTTGCCGGGCGGGGCGTAGAGCATCCGCTGGCTGCGCGGCAGCGTGTAGATGCCGCTCAGGAAGAAGGTCATCGTCGCCTTCGTCTCCTGCGCGACCTTGCGGAAGTGCGAGAAGAGCCGGCTGTCGTCCTCGCCCGCGCCGTCCCAGGAGAACACCACGAACTGCGGCGGCCGCTCGCCCGCGCCGAGCCGCTCCGGCACCGGCTGGTTCGGCTGCGGCCCGGTGTCCGAGGTCGAACCGTCCCCGATCAGCCGCCCGGCCGGTCTGATCTGCGCCTTCGGCGGCGCCACCCGCGGGGCGACATGCAGCGGCCTGGCCGGCGCGGCCTGCGCCCCGGCCGGACGGCCGGCGAGCCGCTCCGCCTCGACCCCGGCGACGGTCGCCCCCGCGACCACCGCCGCGCCACCGACCAGCACGTTCCTGCGCGATACAGCTCCCACGGTCAAACCCCAGTCAGATTGTTGTACCAGTGGACGTCCAGCTACTTACCCGTTCCGCCCAGCTCAGGCACGATAAGTCCCTCGTTTGACGTAGCGTCAGGCTGGCATCATGCCAGATTCCACCCGCGCGACAGGCCGCCTGGCGGATGCGGGAGAATGGGATCATGCAGGAAGGTGAATCCACGCCGGTCGATGAGTCGGCGTTCGGACCAGTGGGCGACCCGCGCGACGAGCGGCCCCAGTACGTCATGCCCCTCGTGGTGCGGCTGGAGCGCGACGCGCCGCCGCAGCGCACCGACGCGCTCGAGACCGCGGCCCGGGCGGTGCTGACGCTGCTGTCGGACCCGCGCTCCACCGAGCCGGAGGGGGAGTGGGCCGCGGCGGTCCTCGCCTGGCAGGACGCCCGGATCAGGAAGGTGGTGCGCCGCGCCCGCGGCGCCGAGTGGCGTCGCGCCGAGCTCCTGCCCGGAATCACCGTCACGGGTGACGAGGCCGAGGTCCGCGTCTACCCGCCGATCCCGCTCGACGCCTGGCCGAAGGACCTCGCGCGGCTGCAGGTCTCCGGCACCGACTTCGGGGACTCCGCGCCGCCCCCGCCGCCCGCGCCCGGCGTCCCGGTGATCTGGATGAATCCCGCCGTCGAGATGACCGCGGGCAAGGCCATGGCCCAGGCCGGCCACGCCGCGCAGCTCGGCTGGTGGCGCCTGGACCCCGACCGCGCCGCGAAGTGGCGCGCCGACGGCTTCCCGCTCGCCGTCCGCACGGCCGCGCCCGGGCAGTGGTCGGCGCTCGCCGCCTCCGACGCGCTCCCGATGGTCCGCGACGCGGGCTTCACCGAGATCGCGCCGGGCTCCGCGACCGCGATCGCCGAGCTGGAGCGGTAGACCACCCCGCCGGGGCGACCGCCCCCTCATGAAACATTCAGCTGGACGCAGTCCTCTGCGACGCCGCTGACCTGCGCGGGAGCCCGGAGCTCCGGCGGGTCGGCGCGGCGCGCGCTTTACGGTCTCCGCGCGGCGTACCTAACTTCGCGCTGACGGCGGTGCGGCGCCTCCTGATCGCCCGACGGCGGGCGCAGGGAGAAGGAGGTCTATCTATCCATGCGAATACTCTCTCGAGAGCTCCGGCGCGGGCGATGGCGCAAGGCCGCGCTCTGGGCCGGATGCACCGCGCTGGTCGCCGGAGGGTTGACGGCGGGAGGCGCGGGGGCCGCGGCGATGGCCGCCGCCGACACGGCGAGCGCGGGACCGGCCGCGGCGGCTCAGGCCGCGGCCGCGAGCGCCGCCTGCTCGGTGAACTACAGCGTCAGCTCGAACTGGGGCAGCGGGTTCGGGGTGCAGATCACCATCACCAACCTGGGTCCCGCGATCACCAGCTGGAACCTGCAGTACTCCTATGCGGGCGCTGAGACGCTGTCCAGCGGCTGGAACGGAACCTGGACGCAGAGCGGGAAGACGGTCAGCGTCGCCAGCGAGAGCTGGAACGGCAGCCTGGCCACGAACGGCTCCACCGGGATCGGCGCCAACTTCAACCTGACCGGGTCGATCGACACCCCGACCGCGTTCACGCTGAACGGCGTCGCCTGCAGCAGCAACACCGGCGGCAGCCCCTCGGCGAGCCCGACGACCAGCGCCAGCACCACGCCGACCAGCACCGCGACCGGCACGGGCACCGCGACGGCGAGCCCGTCCACGTCGACGGCCAGCGCCTCGCCGACCTCGACGGGCACCACGCCCCCGGCGCCGTGCACGGTCGTGCCCGGCTCCAGCTCCTCGAACGTGCTCGCGCCGAGCGTCTCGCTGGTGAGCCCGACGGCGGGCGAGATCTTCAGCCCCGGGTCGAACATCTCCATCCAGGCCGCCGCTTGCAGTTCGGGCAGCATCAGCTCCGTGACCTACTACGCGAGCACCGGGCCCGGGAACAACACCGAGATCGGCGTCTCCACGTCGAGCCCGTGGGCCGTGCAGTGGGCGAACGTCGCCGCCGGGAACTACTCGGTCACCGCCGTCGCCACGGACAACCTCGGCCAGAGCACCACCTCGTACCCGATCGCGATCTCCGTCGAGGGCCCGACGATCATCGTCAACCCGACGGTGCTCACGGTCGCCCAGGGCACCACGGCGACCGTCGGCGTCGCGCTCTCCTCGCAGCCGAGCACCAGCGTCACGGTCGCGGTCGCGCAGAGCGGCGACTCGGACCTGTCCATCTCCGGGGGCTCCTCGCTGACCTTCACCACGGCGAACTGGAACGTCGCGCAGCAGGTCAGCGTGACCTCCGGAAGCACCTCCGCCGATGTGGGAGCCGCCGGCACGATCACCGCCTCCGCCACCGGATACACCTCGGGCAAGGTCGCCGTCACCGAGGCGCAGTCGGGGTCCGGATACAACCAGTGGTTCCTGAACCTCTACGACGACATCAAGAACCCGGCCAACGGCTACTTCAGCCCGAAGGGCATCCCGTACCACTCGGTCGAGACGCTGATCGTCGAGGCGCCCGACTACGGCCACGAGACCACCTCCGAGACCTACAGCTACTGGATCTGGCTGGAGGCCGACTACGGCCGCGTTACCGGCAACTGGACTCCGTTCGTCAATGCGTGGACGAACATGGAGACCTACATGATCCCCAACGACGCGAACCAGCCGGGCCAGTGCTCGTACAACCCGTCGTCGCCCGCGACCTACGGACCCGAGGAGCCCGCGCCGAGCAACTACCCGGTGGCCCTCAACTCCTCGGTGCCGGTCGGCTCCGACCCGCTGTCCGCCGAGCTGAAGTCCGCCTACGGCAACTGCGACATGTACCAGCCGATGTGGATCATGGACACGGACAACCGCTACGGCTTCGGCCAGCAGGAGGACGGCACCAGCACGCCGAGCTGGGTCAACAGCTACCAGCGCGGCGCCGAGGAGTCGGTCTGGGACACCGTGCCGCAGCCGGACTGGGACACGATGACCAAGTACGGCAGCTCCGACGGCTTCCTGAACCTCTTCAACAACGGCGGCGGCAACTTCGCCGCGCAGTACAAGTACACGGACGCCCCCGACGCGGACGCCCGCATGGTGCAGGCCGCCTTCTGGGCCGACACCTACGCCAAGGCGCAGGGCAAGACCTCGTCCGTCACCGCGACCACGGCCAAGGCCGCGAAGCTCGGCGACTTCCTGCGCTACTCGATGTTCGACAAGTACTTCAAGCAGATCAGCAGCGCGTGCAGCCAGGACGGCTCAGTCTCCTGCCCGGCCGGCACGAGCAAGGCCAACGAGGACACGTACCTGCTCTCCTGGTACGACGCCTGGGGCGGTTCGACCACGGGCGCCTGGAGCTGGCGGATCAGCGGCACCGAGATCCACGAGGGCTACCAGAACCCGCTCGCCGCGTACGCCCTGAGCACCGACTCCGACCTGCTCCCGCTGTCCCCGACCGCGAAGGGCGACTGGGCGACGAGCCTGACCACGCAGCTCAACCTGTACTCGTGGCTGCAGTCCTCCGAGGGCGCGATCGCGGGCGGCGTCACCAACAGCTGGGGCGGCAACTACGGCGACGTCAGCAAGCCGCCGTCCGGCGACACCACCTTCGACGGCATGTACTACGACCCCGAGCCCGAGTACCACAACCCGCCGAGCAACCAGTGGTTCGGCTACCAGACGTGGCCGATGGAGCGGCTCGCCGAGTACTACTACGAGACCGGCAACACGCAGGCGCAGTCGATCCTGGCCAAGTGGATCGCCTGGGCCGAGTCGGTCACCACCGTCACCCCGGGCACCGGCACCCTGCTGCTGCCCTCGACCCTGACGTGGAGCGGCCAACCCGGCGAGAACTGGACCACCGGCACGTCGAGCTCTTCGCAGCCCCCTGCGAACACCGGGCTGCACGTGACGGCCACCGGCACCGACACGGACATCGGCGTCGCAGCCTCGCTGGCCAAGGTCTACGAGTACTACGCGGCCAAGTCCGGCGACACCACCGCGAAGACCGCCGCGCAGAACATCATCGACATCATCCACAAGTACTACGGCGACTCGATCGGCTACACGTCGCCCGAGACGCGGACCGACTACACCAACTTCACCACCGCCTACAACACGACGAACTACGAGGGCGTCTACTTCCCGTCCGGCTGGACCGGGACGTACCCCGGCGGCATCAAGCTCAGCTCCGCCACGAACACGTTCCTGTCCATCAGGCCGTGGTACGTGGGAGACCCGCAGTGGTCGAAGGTGGCGACCTACCTCGGCGGCGGGTCGGCGCCGGTCTTCGACTACCACCGGTTCTGGGCCGAGGGCGACGTGGCCACCGCGTTCGACGCCTTCGCCTACCTCTTCCCGACCGTCCAACCGCCGTCAGGATTCTGATGTGATCGGGAGAGAAGACAGCGTGCGGTCCGGTGGTCTCCACCGGGCCGCGCGCCCCCTCCTCGCGCTGGCGCTGCTGCTCGGCGCGCTCCTGGGCGCCACCGCCTGCTCGTCGAACTCTGCCGACGACTCAGCCTCCCTGCCCAAGGTCTCCGGCGCCTACGGAGCGGACCCGCAGATCGCCCTCCCGGACGGCACCCCGCCCGGCGGGCTCGTCGTACGCACCCTGATTCAGGGCGACGGCCCGCGGGTCACGCCGGACGACCTGGCGCTCGTCTACGTCGAGGGCAAGGTCTGGGCCGGGGACCGCGAGGTCTTCGACAGCTACACCAACCGCCAACCGCAGTCCGTGCCCCTGGCCACCGGCGGCGTGCTCCCGGCCTGGAAGCAGCTCGCCGGCCAACGCGTGGGCAGCAGGGTCATGATGGTGGTCCCGCCCTCCGCCGGTTTCGGCGCGAAGGGCGACTCGCAGCTGAACATCGCGAGCGGCGACACCCTCGTCTTCGTCTTCGACGTCCTCAGCGCGGTACCCGAGAGCGCCGCCGCCACCGGCACGAAGCTCGCCTACACCCCGGGAGCGGCCCTCCCGGCGGTCACCCAGTCGGCCGCCGGCCCGAAGATCACCATCCCTCCGAAAACCTCGCCGCCCACGAAGCTGACGGTCAAAACCCTGGTCAAGGGCCACGGAGCGCCGCTGAGGTCCGGACAGACCGTCGTCGTCCAGTACTCCGGCGTCGTCTGGCGCAGCGGACAGGTATTCGATTCCTCATATACGACGAAGACTCCGGACTCCTTCGTGCTCGGTGCGGGCCAGGTGATCCCCGGCTGGGAGCAGGGGCTCGGCGGTGTGACGGTCGGCAGCCGGGTACTGCTGGTCATTCCGCCCTCCCTCGCCTACGGCGATCAGGCCGAACCGCCGTACATCGACAACAACGACACGCTCGTGTTCGTGATCGACGTCATCGATACATACACGCCTGAGGCGGCCTGATGGTTACCCGCAGAATCGCACTGATTTCCGTCGGTTTGCTGCTCTGCGCCCTCGCCGGATGCAGTTCCCCCGGCACGTCCACCCCCACCGACAGCCTCACCGTCATCCAGGTCGTGGCCGCCGAGAGCGTCTGGGCCGAGGTCGCGACGCAGATCGGAGGGCCGAACGTGCACGTCGCGACGCTCGCCGCGACGGCCGCCGACAAGAAGACCGTCGCCGGAGCGCAGGTGCTGATCGTGAACGGCGCCGGCCTCGATCCGTGGGCCAGCGAGGACGCGGCGGCGAATCCCGGCGTCGGCCGCGTGGACGTGAACGTCGGCGACGAGGTCGGCGTCACGCCGGGCAGCGGCGACCCTTACCTCTGGTACGACCCGAACTACGTCACCTCGGCGGCCGAGCGCATCGAGGCCGCCTTCGCCCGGCTCCGTCCCACCGACGCGCAGTACTTCGTGCAGCAGGAGCAGGCCTTCGAACGCAGCTCCCAGGCCACCGACGAGGCCCTGGCCGGCACGATCAAGTCCCGCTTCTCCGGAACGAAGGTCGCCGCCTGCGCCGGCCTGGCCTCGGACGTCGCCGCCGACCTGGGCCTCAAGCCCCAACAGCGGATCGCCGGCAGCACCAAGGCGCTGCTCTGCGACACGAAGGGCGACGCGACGATGCTCCAGGCCGCGTCCACCGCCAAGATCCCGGTGGTCTCGCTCTCGGAGACCCTCCAGCCCGCCGGAACCACCTTCCAGCAGTGGCTGACCGCACAGCTCCAGCAGGTCCAGCAAGCCCTCAGCAGCTGAAAGGAACCTAGCGGCAGTCCGGCTCCACGGCGATGCGGCCCGACCTCATGGCCGCCCGCATCGCCGCGTAGTCGCGCTCGTTCTGGTCGGCGTACGCGGCGGCGAACTCGGCGATGGCGTGCGCGAACGTCGTGTCGTCGCCGAGGTACGCGGCGATGGCCACGCGGTCGCCCGAGCGCGCGTGCGCCCGGGCGAGGGTCCAGCCGCACAGGCGTCCGTACTCCAGCATCCCGTTCGGCACCATGTCCTCGATGTTCGCGGAGCCCTTCCAGTCGGCGAGCTGCCGCACGTAGAAGTCGCGCCGCTGTCCGTCGACGCCCTCGGCCCGCTGCCAGCCGAGGAAGATGTCGCTGGCCGCCTGCATCAGCCGCTGTCCGTCGACGACGCGCCTGCCCTGGCACTCGTTGTGCTCCGGCAGCGGCTTGATCCCGCCGTACTCCTCGACGACCGAGCGCTGCGCCTCCTTGATCTGCAGGAACAGTGGATCGTCGTCGTCCCGGCCGTACATCAGCGCGATCCAGCAGCGCGTGCCCACACTGCCCACGCCGACGACCTTGCGCGCCATGTCCACGTAGTCGAACCTGTCCAGCAGGGCCCGGCGATCAGATTGCAGCGTCCTGCGATAGTCGTGCAGCAGCCCGCGCAGCCGCCGCTCGAATTCCGCGCGCTCGAGCTCGGGCAGCAGATCGCGGACCGGGACGACGAGCGGGGGATCGGCGACGATGTGCCGCCGGCCGTCCACCAGCTTCGTCAGCTTGCCCATGGCCCGGCGGCTGTTGCGGGTGCGCGCGCGGGCGATGGACTTGTCCACCTCCTTCCGGCGGGCCTTCTTGAGCTGGTCCTTCAGCGTCTCCTTGAGATCGGCCACGTCCGCCTGCGCGTACCAGACGTCCAGCTCGTGCATCCCGGCGAAGTCCCGCATGGCGTCCTGGTACGACCGGACCGTGGCCAGCTGGATCGCCCGGCGGTGCTTGCGCCCGAAACCGTTGCCGCGCGCGGCGATCTCCAGGCTCGCGGCCAGCCGCTTGACGTCCCACTCCCAGGGGCCGGGATGGGTCTCGTCGAAGTCGTTGAGGTCGAACACGAGGCGGCGCTCCGGCGAGGCGAACAGGCCGAAGTTGGCCAGATGCGCGTCCCCGCACTGCTGCACCCCGATGCCGGAGTTCGGCGTGCCGGCCAGGTCGGTCGCCATCACGGCCGCCGCGCCGCGGTAGAACGCGAAGGGGGACGCGAGCATCCGGCCGTGCCGGATCGGCACGAGTTCGGGGACCCGGCTGGTCGCCTGCCGTTCCAGGATCGCGATCGGATCGCGTCGGGCGGCCGAGGCCGGCACCTCGGCGTGCGCGGCGGGCGGCACCGCGTCGCGGGCGCAGACTCCGTGCTCGACCGAGACGAACACCGTGCCGCTGGTCATTTTCTGCCTCCCGACGCCCGTGCGGAACCGGCGCGAACCGCGCTTCTCGCCATCCTCTGCCCAACGGCGGCGTACTGCTACTCGGCCGTACGGCATTCGCAGTAATTACCCCCGTTGAGCCCTAGGATGCTGGGCACTGGTGAGGGAGTGCGATGGTGGTGACACGCGGGCGTCAGGCGAGCGGCACGAAGGACGCGATCATGGCGACGGCCGAGCGGCTGTTCGCCGAGCACGGGGTGACGGCCGTCTCCAGCCGGCAGATCAGCGAGGCCGCGGGGCAGGGCAACAACGCCGCGGTCGGCTACCACTTCGGCGCGAAGGCCGATCTGATCCGCGCGATCGTGCACCGTCACGACGTGGAGATCGAGCGGTCCAGGCGCGCTCTCGTCGAGCGGGTCGGCGAGACCGGCGACGTGCGCGCCTGGGTCGAGTGCCTGGTGCTGCCGCTGACCGAGCACCTGTCCGCGATCGGCCGCACCTCCTGGTACGCGCGCTTCTCGCTCCAGGTCACCACCGACCCCGTGCTCCGGCAGATCATCACCGACGAGATCCGCGCCTCGGCCGCGCTCGCCCGCATCGGCGAGGGACTGCTCGACGGGCTCGCCGCGCTGCCGGAGGAGGTGCGCAGGGAGCGCTTCGAGATGGTCCGCAGCCTGCTCATGCACACCTGCGCCGACCGCGAGCGCGCCATCGCCGACTCCGGCGAGCCGCCGAACCGGGCCTGGTCACGTACCGCGACACTCCTGGTGGACGCGATCACCGGCCTGCTGCTGGCCCCGGACAGCAGTAAATCTGCTCCCTGAACTGCTCTTTCCCGGCGACTCCTCTGTCAATAGTCAGAACTCTGCGAAAAAAATTAAGTCGGACGCTTGACTTAACACTACGCCCCGGAGTTGACTGCACACGGAACGACAACCTCTCCGACGAGGAGCTGATCCGTACCCATGGGCATGAAAGTGACGATCGATCAGGACAAGTGCTGCGGCGCCGGGCAGTGCGTCGTGCTCGCTCCCGACGTCTTCGACCAGCGCGAGCAGGACGCCGTCGTCGTCCTGCTCGACGAGACCCCGGCGGCCCCGCTGCACGGCGACGTCCGCGAGGCCGCGAGCGTCTGCCCGGCCGCGGCGATCACGGTGCAGGAGGACTGATGACGATCGATCAGGAGACGGCGATCCCCGCCTACCCGATGCGCAAGGCCGAGGGCTGCCCCTTCGACCCGCCCGCGCAGCTCGGCGCGATGCAGCGGCAGGGGCCGATCGCCAAGGTGCGGCTCTGGGACGGCAGCACGCCGTGGTTCGTCACCCGCTTCGCCGAGCAGCGCGAACTGCTGCGCGACCCGCGGCTGAGCGCCGACTCCACGCTCGACGGCTTCCCGCAGATCGTGCCGATGGACCCGGCCACCCGCGGCCGGCGACTCAGCTTCATCGGCATGGACGACCCCGACCACGCGCGGTTGCGCCGGATGGTGACGGCCCGGTTTGCGATCAAGCGGGTCGAGGACATGCGGCCCGCCGTGCAGCGCATCGTGGACGAGCTGATCGACGACCTGCTCGCCGGTCCGCGGCCCGTCGACCTGGTCGAGGCCTTCGCGCTGCCGGTGCCCTCCCGGGTGATCTGCGACCTGCTCGGCGTCCCGTACGCCGACCACGGGTTCTTCCAGGAGAACAGCCAGGTCCTGATCAAGCGCTCGGTCACCCCCGAGGAGCGGACGGCGGCGCGCAAGCGGCTGGCCGACTACCTCGACGCGCTGGTCGGCGAGAAGATGGAGCACCCCGGCGACGACCTGCTCTCCCAGCTGGTCGCGCGGATCACGGCCGGCGAGCTCACCCGGCAGGAGGCGGCCGAGATGGGCGTGCTCATGCTCGTGGCCGGGCACGAGACGACCGCCAACATGATCGCCCTGGGCACCTTCGCGCTGCTCGAACACCCCGAGCAGCTCGCCCGGCTCCGGGACGCCGACGACCCGGCCCTGGTCGCCGGCGCGGTCAACGAGCTGCTGCGCTACCTCAACATCACGCACACCGGCCGGGTCCGGATGGTGCTCGAGGACATCGAGATCGCGGGGGAGGTGCTGCGCGCGGGCGACGGCGTGATCCTCGCCAACGACATCGGCAACCGCGATCCCGACGCGTTCCCCGATCCCGACCGGCTGGACCTCGGCCGCGAGGCGCGCCACCACGTGGCCTTCGGCTTCGGCGTGCACCAGTGCCTCGGCCAGCCGCTCGCGCGCCTCGAGCTCCAGGTGGTGTACGGCACGCTGTACCGCCGCCTGCCCGGCCTGCGGCTGGCCGTCCCGCCCGAGCGGATCCCGCTCAAGCACGACGGCTTCGTCTACGGCGTCTACGAGCTCCCGGTCACCTGGGACGCGGCTCCGTAGCCCGCGAAAGTACTTGACTTAGGCAAGCAGCTGCTAGGATGGCTGCCATGCCCGCGACCCCCTCCGCCGCCGCGGCCCCGGTCACGGCGGTCTCGGCCGAGATCGCCGTGATCGAGACGGCCCTGACCGAGATCGCCTACCTCGCCAGCCGCGCCCGCCAGCACGAGCGGCTGATGGCCGTCGCCGGCGTGCCGCTGGACCGCTCGGCGGCGGCGCTGCTGCGGCAGCTCGCCATGGCCGAGCCGATCCGCGCCGGAGAGCTCGCGGGCCGCCTCGCGGTCGAGGCCTCGCACGTGACCCGGCAGGTCCAGCAGCTCGAGCGCACCGGCTACGTCGCCCGCGTCCCCGACCCGGATGACGGCCGGGCCCAGCTGATCAAGCTCACGCCGCTGGGCCGCGGGACCGTGAACCGGATCCGGGAGGCCGGGGCGCTCGGCATGCAGCAGGTCCTCGGCGGATGGCCGCGCGAGGATCTGGCCACGCTCGCGGTGCTCTTTCGCCGCATGGTGGACGACTTCGTGACCCACGCCGAGGACGAGATCGCGTTCAAGCTGCCGGAAGACTCCATCGGCGAGGGCGAAGGCCAGGGCGATGAAACCGATGCCGCCACTGCCGCGAGGTGAGGGCCAGCGCGTACTCGTAGCCGTCGCCGACCCCGGCGAGGCCGAGCTCGTCGCCACCACCCTGGAACTCGCCGGCTACCGCCACACCCTCTCCGCCGACGCGGCCCGCACGATGGAGCTGTTCGCCCAGCAGGACTTCGACCTCATCATCATCGACGTGGACCTGCCGAGGCTCGCCGGCCTCGCCCACGGCCGCCGGGTGCCCCCCGCCGAACGCCCGCCCGTCCTCTTCCTGACGGCGCATCAGTCCCTCCCCGGCGTCGTCGAGGAACTCGGCCCCGGCGCCGCCGACTACGTCACCAGGCCCATCCGCATCGCCGAGGTCCTGGCCAGGGCCAAAGTCCTGCTCAGATCCGGCGACCACGAGACCCACCACCGCGGCAGGTCCTCCTACGCCGACCTGGTCCTGGACGACGCCACCTGCACCGCCCGCCGAGGCCTGGTGATCCTCGACCTCACCCCCGCCGAATACCGCCTGCTCCGCCACCTGCTCGCCAACGCCGAGCGCGTCCTGTCCAAGGAGCAGATCAGCCGCCACGTCTGGGGCGAGGTGCGCGGCGACAACGCCATAGAGCAGCTCGTCTCCCGGCTGCGTCGGAAAGTGGACCACCGCCAGCCCGCCCTCATCCGCACCCGCCGAGGCTTCGGGTACTGGCTGGGCCGGCCGGGCGGGGTCTAGCTCCCGCCGGGAGAGATGCGCCCGACGCGGCGTCAGGCGACCACCCGGACGGCGGCAGTCGACGGGCCGTCAAGATCGATCTGACGGAGGGTGAAGAAGTGCCTCCCGCCGAAGACGGCGGGATCTTCCGAACCTCTCCCTTGGAGCAAACTGTGACACGTCGCGTATTGCGTGCCCTCTCGACGCTGGGGATCGCGGTCCTCTCGCTCGGCCTGGCGGCCGAGAGCGGGCTCGCCTCCGCCAAGCCGACGACCACGACTACCACGACGAAGGTCAGCGGCCCGTCCGTCCCGTCGGTTCCGGACAAGGTGCAGGCCGTGCAGAAGGTGAAGGACGGCTATCAGTACCTCAAGTCCAACTACTCCACCACCGTCACGGGCGTGGCGCGGTATCAGGCGCTCGCCACCGTCAAGGCGGACATCGGCACCGGAAAGTTGGTCATCCACCTTCCGACGGGGGCGCGACTCGCGGCCGGGAACGCCAAGGTGCTGAGCGGTAAGGACGGCACGCTCGTCATCCTGCACATCCTCGGCGGCGGGCTGATGGCCGAGAGCGCGTTCGTCGTGCAACTCGGCGCCCACGACGCCGTCACGTACACCGTGGAGACGCACTGGCAGGCGCTCGGCCACGACTCGGGGCGGATCACCCAGTGGCGCAACGGGTCCCTCGCGCTGGACAAGATCGTGACCGGCGGCGGCCAGGTCTCCAACCCGCACACGCCCGCGACCGCGGCCGACTCCGTGAAGCCGCTCGCCCGGAGCGCGAACCACCACGCCGACTACTGGGACGACGTCGCGAACTGCCTGACCAACCAGGGCGTGCCCGGCTGGGTCATCAACAGCATCTGGGTCGCCTGCGGCGTCGTCTGCGCGCTCACCGCGGGCGGCGGCTGCCTCGCGTGCGCCGCGGGCGTCGCGGCCCTGTGGGCCAACCAGCTCGCCACCTGCATCGGCGCGTGATCCGCTCGACGCTCGACGCTCCCGGGCCCGCACCGGACGACGGCGGCGGCCCGGGAGCCCGCGGCGTCGGGTGACCTGCGTCACGTCAGGGTTCTGTCAGGGAACTGACCGGGGCGCGTCAGGCGGGTCTGCTTGGCTTTGACCATGGTTGACACCACCACATCAACTGGCGATCTCCCCGTCCCCGAGCTTCCCGACTACCCCTTCCAGCGCGACCCGCGCTGCCCGCTGGCTCCCGCGCCCGCGGTGCGCGAGGCGCGCGAGAGCAGGCCGCTGGGCCGCGTGCGGATCTGGAACGGCTCCACGCCGTGGCTGATCACGCGGCACGCCGATCAGCGGGCGCTGCTGACGGACGAGCGGGTTTCCGACGACGACCGGATCGAGGGATTTCCCTACGTCAACGCGCACCGTGCGGCGATCGCTCCGCACACGCCGCGGCTGATCACGAACACCGACGCGCCGGAGCACACCCGGCTGCGGCGGACGGTGAACGCTCCGTTCCTGGTCAAGCGGATCGAGGCGATGCGGCCCGCGGTGCAGGGGATCGTGGACGGGCTGATCGACGAGATGCTCGCCGGCCCGAACCCGGCCGACCTGCTCACCGCCTTCGCGCTCGCGGTGCCCTCGCTGGTCATCGCGGAGCTGCTGGGCGTGCCGTATGAGGACCATGAGTTCTTCCAGGAGAACAGCAACAAGGTGCTCGACGGCGCGCTGACCGCGGAGCAGGCGCAGGCGGCGAGTAGGGCACTCGCGGGGTATCTCGCCGAACTCCTCAAGGCGAAGACGGCCGAGCCCGACGGCGCCGTGCTCTCCGAGATGGGTGAGCGCGTGCAGAACGGGGAGATGACCTTCGAGGAGGCCGTGTCGATGGGCGTCGCGATGCTCATCGCCGGGCACGAGACGACCGCCACGATGATCAGCCTGGGCACGCTCGCCCTGCTCCAGCACCCGGAGCAGCTCGCCGAACTGCGCGAGAGCGAGGACCCGAAGTTCATCGCGAACGCCG
>DASTAE010000089.1:0-4431 GCA_035712985.1 Actinospica sp. | reverse complement strand
TGAACTTCGCGGTCTTCCGCTCCGCCCTGGAGCGTGGCGAGCGGATCGGCGCCGGCCCGGTGCTGCGGCGCTGGCGCGGGCTGCTGGTCTTCCTGTCCCGCTGGTTCCAGATCGAGTCGCTCTACCGCTTCAACGTGAAGTTCCGGCCGATCTGGGAGCCGCGCTTCGTGGTCTTCCGGCAGACCCGGGACCTGCCCCGGATCGCGCTGGCCGCGTTGGAGGCCGAGGCCTTCCTGGTGCTGCCCTCGCTGCTGCAGCGCGGCCCGAAGGCGCCGGAGCCGGCCGGTCCATGACGCCCCCTCAGGTCAAGGGTCTGCCGGACTTCGGCCGCTGCGCCGTGTTCGCGATCCTGAACGTGACCCCGGACTCCTTCTCGGACGGCGGGGTCAACCTGAGCGCCGAGGCGGCCGTCGAGAACGGGATCGCCGCGCTGCGCGCCGGGGTGGACGTGCTGGACGTCGGCGGCGAGTCCACCCGGCCCGGCGCGCTGCGGGTCGGGGTCCAGGAGGAGCTGCGCCGGGTCCTGCCGGTGGTCGAGGGGCTGGTCGAGGCGGGCGGCCTGGTCTCGGTGGACACGATGCGGGCCGAGGTGGCCCTGCGGTGCGCCAAGGCCGGGGCGCGGATCGTGAACGACGTGAGCGGGGGCCTGGCCGACCCGGAAATGTTCCGAACCGTCGCCGATCTCGGGCTGCCATACATTCTCATGCACTGGCGTGGGCACAGTGTGGACATGGGTTCCATGGCGAGATACGGAGACGTGGTCCGGGAGGTTGGAGAGGAATTGGCTGAGCGGCTGGCCGCGGCGGTGGACGCCGGGATCGAACGGGAGCGGATCGCGCTCGACCCCGGTCTGGGCTTCGCGAAGAACGCCGAGCACGACTGGGAGCTGCTGCGCGGGCAGCGGCGGCTGCAGCGCGAGCTCGGCCGGCCGCTGCTGATCGGGCACTCGCGCAAACGCTTCCTCGGCGCGCTGCTGGCCGACGAGCACGGCGTGCCGAGACCGGCCGCCGAACGGGACGCCGCGACGCTCGCGGTGGCCTCGGTGGCCGCCGCGCGCGGCGCCTGGGCGGTCCGGGTGCACGCGGGGCCCGCCGCGGCCGACGCCGTGCGCGCGGTGGCCGCGATGGGCGCGGACGAGGAGGAGGCGCGATGACCGCCGACCCGTACCTGCAGCCGCCCACGAAGGACGTGGCGGCCGTCATCAAGGCGAACGAGCAGTTCTACGAGGCCATCGAGAACGCCGACATGGACCTGATGCGCGCGGTCTGGGTCGGCCCCGCCGAGGAGGACTCGGCCACCTGCGTCCACCCGGGCCAGCCCGCGGTGCACGGCCTGGAGCGGGTACTGCGCTCCTGGGCCGTGGTCTGTTCCAGGATCAACTACCTCCAGTTCTTCATCACCGACGTCCGGGTCCGGCTGGTCGGCGACGTGGCGATCGTCACGTCCGTGGAGAACGTGCTCTCCGAGCTGCCGGGCCAGGAGGAGGACTCGCTCGGCTTCGGCGGCAGCCACTACGAGGCGGTCAACGTGTTCAAACGCGAGAACGACGGCTCCTGGCGGCTGGTCACGCACAGCTCGGCGCCGGTCTTCCCGTCCTCCGACCGCGGGGACACGGATGGCCGCCCCGGGTGATCAGGCCTCCCGATATTGGGTAGGTTCCCAGAGCGAAAATCGCTCAGCGAACCAGCCGGGAGTCACAGCAGCATGCGCGTCGGATCGGATCGAATAACGCTCAGCGGCCTGCGCGGGCGCGGGAGGCACGGCGTCTACCCGCGCGAGCGCGCCGAGGGGCAGACCTTCGTGGTGGACGCCGTGCTCGAGCTGGACACCCGGGCCGCGGCGGCCGGGGACGACCTGGCCCGCACCGCCGACTACGGCAGCATCGCCGAGAAGCTGGTCGCGACGATCGAGGGTGAGCCGGTGAACCTGATCGAGACCCTCGCCGCGCGGCTGGCCGAGATCTGCCTGGCCGATCCCGCGGTGGCCGCCGCGCGGATCACCGTGCACAAGCCCGACGCGCCGATCACGGTGCCCTTCGACGACGTCAGCGTGACCATCCGACGCGAGCGGGAGGACGTAGGATGACCGCCAACCATTCCGCCCACCACGCGGTGCTCGCCCTCGGCGGGAACCTCGGCGACCGGCTGGAGTCGCTGCAGTCGGCGCTCGACGCGCTGGGCGACGCGCCCGGGATCCAGCCGATCTCGATCTCCCCGGTCTACGAGACCGCGCCCTTCGGCGGTGCGGCGGAGGACCCCCAGGCGAAGGACCTGAGCGGACAGCCCGCGTACCTCAACGCCGTGGCCGTGGTCGGCACCGACCTGACCCCGCATCAGCTGCTGATCCGCACGCAGGCGATCGAGGAGGCGCTGCACCGGGTGCGCGGCGAGCGCTGGGCCGCGCGGACCATCGACGTGGACATCATCGTGTACGACGACCTCGAGCTGCGCGACGAGGACCTGACGGTGCCGCACGCGCGCGCGCACGAGCGGGCCTTCGTGCTGCGGCCGTGGCACGACGTCGAGCCGCACGCCGTGATCCCCGGCCGCGGGCCGATCGCCGAGCTGCTCGCCGAGCTGCCCAAGGACGGGATAGAGCCGCGTCCGGATCTTCTGTTGCAGTGGTGATCCGACACTGTTCGCCCAAGGACGTGTGACTCGGAACCGGCTTTCCTGTCAGACTGATCCTGTGAAACCGACCAGGCCCGGAGTGCTCGCCGGACTGACCGCAGTGTGCGCGGTCCTGGCGTTCACGGCCCTGCGGTTCTGGCAGCATCTCGGCTCCCCGCCGCCGGTGCCGCTCTCCGCCCCGATCACGCTCGCGGTGCTCGCCGCGGCGGTTCTCGGCGTGGCCCTGGGGCTGCGCGCCCGGCTGAACGCCTACCGCGAGGCCCGGCTGCGCGCGATGCGCGGCGAGCCGCGGACGGACAAGCGCGGCCGGGTGCCCAAGCCGCTGGACCCGCTGCAGGCGGCCCGCGCGCTCGTGCTCGGCAAGGCCTGCGGCCTGGTCGGCGCGGTCTTCGGCGGGATCTACGGCGGCTACGGCCTGACCCTGCTCGGCCACCTGAACATCGAGACCTACCGCAGCGAGGCGCTGCGCTGCCTGTTCGCGCTGCTGGCCGGCATCGCCCTGATGGCCGCCGCGATCTTCCTCGAGCGGGTGCTGCGGGTCCCGCCGGAGCAGCCGAGCTCGCCGCCCTCGTCCGGTGACAACAAGCTGGCCACGCCGCGCGCCTGAGTACTCGTCCCTGACTACTTGTCAATGTCCCCGACGACGAAGAACATCGAGCCGAGGATCGCGACCATGTCGGCCACCAGGTTGCCGGGCAGCAGCTCCGCGAGCACCTGGATGTTGTTGAACGAGGCCGAGCGCAGCTTGAGCCGCCAGGGCGTCTTGTCCCCGCGCGAGACCAGGTAGTAGCCGTTGATGCCGAGCGGGTTCTCGGTCCACGCGTAGGTCTCGCCCTCGGGCACCTTGAGCACCTTCGGCAGCCGCAGGTTGATCGGCCCGGCGGGCAGCGCGGCCAGCCGGTCCGCGCAGGCGGCGGCCAGGTCCAGCGAGTTGTAGGTCTGCGCGAGCAGGCACTCGAAGCGGGTGAAGCAGTCGCCGCCGGTGCCGGCGACGACCTCGAGCACGTCGCCGAGCTCGCCGTAGGCCAGGTAGGGGTCGTCCCGGCGCAGGTCGAAGTCCACGCCCGAGGCCCGCGCGATCGGCCCCGACACGCCGTACGCGCTGATCTGCTCGGCGGTCAGCACCCCGACGCCCTTGGTCCGCGCGTGGAAGATCTCGTTGCCGTGGATGAGGCGGTCGATGTCCCCCATCCGCCCGCGCACCGCGTCGATCGCGGCCCTGGCGCGGTCCAGCCAGCCCGCCGGCAGGTCCTCCTTGAGGCCGCCGACCCGGTTGAACATGAAGTGCATCCGGCCGCCGGAGATCTCCTCCATCACCTTCTGGATCTCCTCGCGCTCGCGGAACGCGTAGAAGATCGGGGTGATCGCGCCGAGCTCGAGCGGATAGGACCCGAGGAACATCAGGTGGTTCAGCACCCGGTTGAGCTCGGCCAGCATCGTGCGCGCCCAGACCGCGCGGACCGGCACCTCCATGCCGAGCATCCGCTCCGCGGCCAGCACCACGCCGAGCTCGTTCGCGAAGGCGGAGAGCCAGTCGTGCCGGTTCGCCAGCATGATGATCTGCCGGTAGTCCCGCACCTCGAACAGCTTCTCGGCGCCCCGGTGCATGTACCCGATGATCGGCTCGGCCGCGACGATCTTCTCGCCGTCCAGCGTCAGCCGCAGCCGCAGCACACCGTGCGTGGCCGGGTGCTGCGGCCCCACGTTGAGCACCATGTCCTCGGTGGCGAGGCCGGTACCCACGCCCGCGGTCCGCTCGACGAGTTGCTGTCCCATAGCAGGTCAGTCTTCCAGACCGGGG
>DASTAE010000088.1:0-20046 GCA_035712985.1 Actinospica sp. | reverse complement strand
TACTTCACCGAGCCGGCGGTGAGGCCGGAGACGACCTTTCCCTCGATGAAGGCGAAGAGGATGATCACCGGGATGGTGGCGATCACGGAGCCGGCGAACAGGTGCTGCCAGTCCGTCGAGTACTGGCCGATGAAGGTGTTCATCTTGACCGTCAGGGGCTCGCTGGAGTCGGTGTTGGTCAGGGTCAGGGCGGTGATGAACTCGTTCCAGGCGGCGATGAAGGTGAAGATCAGGGCCGTGACGATGCCGGGGAGGGCCAGCGGGATGATGACGCGGAACATGGCGCCAAGGCGACTGGTGCCGTCGACCATGGCGGCCTCTTCCAGCTCCTTGGGGATGGCGCCGAAGTAGGCGTTCAGGATCCAGATGGCGAAGGCCAGGTTGAAGCCCGCGTTGACCAGGATCAGGGCCACCGTGGAGTTCACGTGGACCGTGTTGGTGAACTCCTGGTAGATGCCGACGATCAGGGAGGTCGGCTGGAACATCTGGGTGACCAGCACCAGGATCAGGAAGACGCCCTTGCCGCGGAACTTCCTGCGCGAGGTGTAGTACGCGGCGGGGATCGCCACCAGCAGCACCAGGAGGGTGGCGCCGATGGAGATCTCGAGGCTGACCGCGAGGTTGGTGCCGAGGCCCGTGGACCAGATGTTCCCGAAGTTGGCGAAGGTCAGGTGGTGCGGGAAGTAGTCGCGGTCGCGCAGTTCCGCCTGGGGGCGCAGCGCGGTGACGACCATCTCCAGGTACGGGAGGATGAAGATCAGGCCCACGAGGTACGCGGCGGCGCACAGCAGCACCGTGCGGAGCGTCGGGGGCTTCTTCGGGCGGGTGCGCTTGGCGCGCTCCTGGGGCTGCGTCGCGGCGACGGTGACGGCGGCCATGGATCAGCCCTCCTTCAGGGCGCTGCGGTTGGCCCGCAGGAAGACGAGGACGATGAGGATGACCACGCCGAAGTTCACCACGGACAGCGCACCGGACTCGCCGATGTTGAACTGCTTGAGCGCGTACATGTACACGGTGCTCGTGCTGGTCTGGTAGTCCGGCCCTCCCCCGGTCATCGTCCAGATGATCGGGAAGGAGTTGAAGACGTTCATCAGGTTGATGAGCATGGCCACGAGCAGCGCCGGGCGCAGCAGCGGGAAGGTGATGGCGCGGTAGGTGCGCCATTTGCCGGCGCCGTCCATTCTGGCGGCCTCGTAGACGTCCGTCGGGATCGAGGTCAGGCCCGCCAGCAGGGCGTAGGTGGTGAAGGGGACGGAGACGAAGACGGCCACGGCGACCATCCACCACAGGGCCGCGGTCGGGTTGCCGAGCCAGGAGGCCTGGCTGCCGTTGTAGTCCTTGACCACGCCGATCTGGTGCAGGAAGACGTTCACGACGCCGTTGTTCGGGTCGAGCATCCAGCGGAAGACGATGGCGGTCATCATCACCGAGGCGGCCCACGGCGCGATCAGCGCCCAGCGGACCACGCGGCGGCCCGGAAAGCTGCGGTTCAGCAGCTGGGCCAGGGCGAGCGAGAGCAGCACGGTGATCGCGACGATGGCGAAGGTCCACAGCGCGGTGCGGGCCATCACCGAGCCCAGGTTGGGGTCGGCGAACAGCGTGGAGTAGTTCTTCCAGCCGTAGCTGCCGAGGTCGAAGCCGTACGAGTTGATGTGCTCGCGGGAGGTGCTGAACATCTCCCAGACCGGCCAGAGCACGACGAAGGCGATCAGCACGAGCGCCGGGGCGAGCCAGGGCAGCGGGGCCAGGGCGCGGCGGGCGCGCCTGGCGAAGGAGGGGCGCAAGGGCGTCGGCGTCGCGGCCCGCCGCGGCGACGCGGCCGGGGCCGGGGCGGCCGGCGGGGTGTCCACGGTTTCCTGCATCAGTGAAGGTCTCTTCCTCTTCGGCGCCGTCTTCCGGTGCGCGGCCACCCCCGATCCCGGGTGCGGGCCGGGATCGGGGGCGGGGGCCAGGCGGCAGTGCGGGCCGCTTGGGGCTTACTGTCCGCTCGAGGCGAACGACTGGATCTGGCCGAGCACCGTGCTGGGCGAGGTGCCGTCCACGGCGGCGCCGATCGTCTGCTTGATCTTGGTGCTGACGTCGGACCAGTTGGCGTTGGTCGGGTAGGCCGAGGAGGTCGGGATGGCCTTGACGAACGGACCGAAGATGGGGTCGCTCGCCTCGGCGTTGGCGGCCGAGGTGGTGGCCGGCAGCAGGTCGTACAGCTTGTCGAACTGCGCCTGGTAGGTGTCCTGGTAGGCGAAGTTCAGGAACTGCTGGATCGCGCTCTGCTGGTTGTGCACGTTCAGCGCGACGATCTGGTCGTCCACCCCGAGCGGGTTGGTGACGGGGCCGCTCTGGCCCGGGAAGGGCGCGGTGGCCCAGTCCGAGGAGGTGAGCTTGCCGGCCGCCTGGATGATCGGGACCACGGCCGGGGAGCCGCCGACCATGCCGACCGAGCCCGCGGCGAAGTCGGACCACAGGGTGGCGCGGTTCACGGTGCCCGGGTTGGCCTCGGTGTCGCCCGCCTTGACCAGGGTGTTCATCTCGTTGAACGCGGTCAGGTTGGCGGCCGAGTTGATCGTGTAGGTGCCGCCGCTGTTCACGTAGCCGCCGCCGGCGCCGAGCATCCACATGTAGGACTCGGCCTGGGCCTCCTCGGTGCCCAGCGGCATGCCGTAGCCGATGGTGCTGTTGCCGAGTTTGGCGATCTTCGCGGCGTCGGCGGCGAGCTCGGCCCACGTGGTGGGCGGCGCGCTGATGCCGGCGGCCTTGAACAGCTTGGTGTTGTAGTACAGCGCCCGGGTGCTGGTGGTGAAGGGGATGCCGTACTCGGTGCCCTGGTAGTCACCCTGCTTGGCGAAGGTGGGGATCAGGTTGCTGAGCGTCGTGCCGCCGAGGACGTCCGAGGCCTTGTATGCGATCCCCTCCTGCGCATACGACTGCGGCGCGTCGCCCTCGATGATGTCCGGGTAGTTCTTGGACTGGAGCAGCGTGTGCAGCTTGGTCGGGAAGTCGTTCCAGTCGATGGTCTGCACGTCGACGGTGATGTTCGGGTTCTGCTTGTGGAACGCGGTGGCGATGTCCTGCCAGTAGGTCTGGGTGGAGTTGGACGTGCCGGCGGTTCCGTAGTCGGCGCCGAAGAAGTGCAGGGTGACGGATCCGCCTGAAGACGACGAGGATCCGGAGGTGGAGGAGGAGCTGCACGCGGACAGGGCCAGGGCGGCGGACAGTCCGAGGGTTGCCGCGGCTGCGAGGCGACGCTTCATTGCCAGATGCCTTTCATTGCCAGGACACACTCTGTTCGGGAGGTGCCGACAATGTAGGCGCGCCGGTCCGGGCTGGTCTATACCAGGGGGAGTCCAGGTATAGACCAGTTATCCAATCGTGACCTCCGGTGCACTGCGCCGTGACTTGATCGCCCGCAGTAACAGGTCAAAGCATGACAAAGGGCCGGTCATCCACGCGGGATGACCGGCCCTTTCCGACGATCGTGTCAGCCGGCCGTCTCAGTCCCGGACCAGATGCGGGGCCAGGGCGGCGAAGGCGCGGCGGCGGTGCGAGATCCGGTTCTTGGCCTCGGCGGTGAGCTCGGCGGTGCTCACGTCGTGGCCGTGCGGCTTGAAGACGGGGTCGTAGCCGAAGCCGCCCGCGCCGTGCCGCTCGCGCAGCAGCACGCCCTCGATCCGGCCCTCCTCGACCACCCGGGCGCCGTCGGGCCCCGGCTCGGCGAAGGCGGCGGCGCACACGAAGGCGGCGCCGCGGTGCTCGTCGGGGACGTCGGAGACCTGGGCCAGCAGCAGGTCCAGGTTGGCCGCGTCCGCGCCGTGCTTGCCGGACCAGCGCGCCGAGAAGATCCCGGGCATGCCGTTCAGCGCGTCCACGCAGATGCCGGAGTCGTCGGCGATCGCGGGCAGCCCGGTCGCCTCGGCCACGGCCACCGCCTTCAGCATCGCGTTGCCCGCGAAGGTGAGCTCGGTCTCGGGCACGTCCGGCACGTCGGGGTACTCGGCGACGCCGACCAGGTCCACCGCGACGCCGAGGTCGGCCAGGATCGCGCGCAGCTCGCCGATCTTGTGCGCGTTGCGCGTCGCCAGGACGATCCGCCTCGGCTCGCTCATCGACCGAGCGCCTTGCCCTGAAGCAGCGTCAGCTCGCGGCAGCCGAGCTCCGCGAGGTCGAGCAGGTCGCCGAGCTCGCGGCGGTCGAAGGGGGCGCCCTCGGCGGTGCCCTGCACCTCGACGAACTTCCCGTCGCCGGTGCAGACCACGTTCATGTCGGTCTCGGCGCGCACATCCTCTTCGTAGCAGAGGTCGAGCATCGGCCTGCCGTCGATGATGCCCACCGAGACGGCGCACACCGAGCCGGTCAGCGGCTCGTGCTTGCCCTTGATGGCCCCGCGCTCGCGCAGCCAACCGACCGCGTCCTCCAGCGCCACGTACGCGCCGGTGATCGCCGCGGTGCGGGTGCCGCCGTCGGCCTGCAGCACGTCGCAGTCGAGCACGATGGTGTTCTCGCCGAGCGCCTTGTAGTCCACGACGGCGCGCACGGCCCGGCCGATCAGCCGGGAGATCTCGTGCGTGCGGCCGCCGATCCGGCCCTTGACGGACTCGCGGTCGGAGCGGTCGTGGGTGGCCCGGGGCAGCATCGCGTACTCGGCGGTGACCCAGCCGAGTCCGGAGCCCTTGCGCCAGCGCGGCACGCCCTCGGTCACCGAGGCCGCGCACAGCACCCTGGTGCGCCCGAACTCGACGAGCACCGAGCCCTCCGCGTGGTCCAGCCAGTTGCGGGTGATGGTGACGGGGCGCAGTTGGTCGAGGGCGCGGCCGTCGATGCGGGCGCCGTTCTCGGGGGTCGGGGTGAGGGTCATGCGTCGAGCGTAACGGCCCGGGCGACGTCGCTCAGCTCCGGACCGAGGAAACGCCTGCCGATCTCCCGGAAGCGCTCCGGATCGCCGGTGGTGCGGAACTCGTGCACCGGCGGATCGAGCCGCTCGTCGCGCATCAGGCCGAGCTCGGCCAGCTCCCGGTAGACGTCCTTCGCGGTCTCCTCGGCGCTGGAGATCAGCGTCACGTCCTCGCCCATCACGTAGGAGATCACACCGGTGAGCAGCGGATAGTGGGTGCAGCCGAGGATCAGCGTGTCCACGTCGGCGGCCGCGACCGGGTCGAGGTACTCGTGCGCGGCCTTGATCAGCTCGTCGCCGCCGGTGACGCCGTCCTCGACGAACTCGACGAAGCGCGGGCAGGCCTGGCTGGTGAGGGTCACGTTGGGGACGGCGGCCAGCGCGTCGTCGTACGCGCGGGAGGTCTTGGTCGCCATCGTGGAGATGACGCCGATCCGGCCGTTGCGGGTGGCGGCCACGGCGCGCCGGGCGGCCGGGTGGATCACCTCGACGACCGGGACCGAGTAGCGCTCGCGGGCGTCCCGCAGCATCGCGGAGCTGGCCGAGTTGCACGCGATGACCAGCATCTTCACGCCCTGCTCGACCAACTGGTCGAGACATTCGAGGGCGAACTTGCGGACCTCGGCGATGGGCCGCGGGCCGTAGGGGGCCCGGGCCGTGTCGCCGAGGTAGAACACGGGCTCGTGCGGGAGCTGGTCCAGCACGGCCCTGGCCACGGTGAGACCGCCGTAACCACTGTCGAAGATCCCGATCGGTGCGTCTGCCACTCGGAAACTCTAACGGTTACGCCCAGAGCTGTCCGGACAGGCGGTCCTCCGCTTGGAACCACCACAGTGTGCCTTCATCAGCCACACCGCGGACACCAGCACGCCGCACTCACGCCCAGAGCTGTCCGGACAGCGCTCACGCCCAGAGCTGTCCGGACAGGCGGTCCTCCGCTTCGTCCAACGTGCCTTCATACGCGCCGGTGGACAGGTACTTCCAACCGCCGTCGGCGACCACGAACGCGATGTCCGCGGTGCCGCCGGCCTTGTGCACCTTGGTCGCGATGCCGATCGCGGCGTGCAGCGCGCAGCCCGTGGAGATGCCCGCGAAGATGCCCTCCGTGGTCAGCAGCTCCCTGGTGCGGCGCAGCGCGTCGTTCGAGGCGACCGAGTAACGGGTGGTCAGGACCGACTCGTCGTAGATCTCCGGGACGAAGCCCTCGTCGAGGTTGCGCAGGCCGTAGATGAGGTCGTCGTAACGCGGCTCGGCGGCGACGATCTCGATCCCGGGGACCTTCTCGCGCAGGTACCGGCCGACACCCATCAGGGTGCCGGTGGTGCCGAGCCCGGCCACGAAGTGGGTGATGGTGGGCAGGTCGGCGAGGATCTCCGGGCCGGTGCCGCTGTAGTGCGCGGCGGCGTTGGCCGGGTTGCCGTACTGGTAGAGCAGCACCCAGTCCGGGTTCTGCCCGGCCAGCCGCTTGGCCACCCGGACCGCCTCGTTCGAGCCGCCGGCCGCGGGCGAGGGGACGATCTCTGCGCCCCACATGCGCAGCAGCTGCCGCCGCTCGGCCGAGGTGTTCTCCGGCATCACGCAGATCAGCTTGTAGCCCTTGAGCTTGGCGGCCATGGCCAGCGCGATGCCGGTGTTGCCGCTGGTGGGCTCGAGGATCGTGCAGCCGGGCCGCAGGCGCCCGTCCCGCTCGGCCTCCTCGACCATGGCCAGCGCGGGGCGGTCCTTGATCGAGCCGGTGGGGTTGCGGTCCTCCAGCTTCGCCCAGATCCGCACCTCGGCGGACGGGGAGAGCTTGGGCAGGCCGACCAGCGGGGTGTGGCCGAGCGAGTCGAGCAGCGAGTCGTAGCGCATGGCCGCGGGGTCAGACCATCCCGCCGGCCACGGCCGGCAGCACGGTCACGTTGTCGCCGTCGGCGAGTTCGGTGTCGAGGCCGCCGAGGAAGCGGACGTCCTCGTCGTTCTTGTACACGTTCACGAAGCGGCGCAGCTTGCCCTCGTCGAGCAGCCGGCCGCCGATGCCGGGGTGGCGCGCGTCGAGGTCGGTGATGAGCTCGGCGAGGGTCTGCCCGCTGCCCTCGACGCTCTTGGCGCCGTCGGTGTAGCTGCGCAGGATGGTCGGGATGGAGACCTGGACGGCCATGGAGGCTCCTGGAATTCGGGGCGTTCTCGCCCGTGGGGGGAACAGGGTGGTCGCGGGGATGTCGGACTCGTCAGAGACACAGCGCGCTGGCCACGCGCCCCAAGTCGACGTGGCGGCGCGCCACGAGCAGCACGCTCGTGTCCTGGGCCGTCATCACATCGGGGGAACGCATACAGCCAGTCTAACGATTCCCGCCAGGTCGGTTCAGGCCCGTCCCGATCGGCGGACAGTCCGTCTCAGTTGTTGGCCCAGGTGGCCGGGCCGCCACCTGAGCAGTGCATCAGCGCCAGGTAGGTGGTGGCCAGGGTGAGCCAGCGGGTCATCGGGTTGCGCGGCACCAGGGCGAGGATGACCCAGGCCACGGCGGCGTACCAGGGCAGCGACCAGGGGGCGACCAGGATCCAGGCGAAGCACAGCGCGAAGGGCACCGTGACCACGGCCGGCTGGTCGGCGCCGAACTTGCGGTAGATCACGTAGGCGAGCAGCAGCATCAGGATCGGCCAGGTGATCGAGATGATGTCGGTGGACACCTCCTGGCCGGTGGACTGCGCGCCGAACAGGCCGAACAGCCACTCGACGGTCAGCTGGAAGGCGCGCCAGGGCGAGGGCGTGGCGACCAGGCTGGAGGCCTGGAGCACCTGTTTGAAGGCGTGCAGGCCGAAGAAGGAGTAGAAGAACACGACGGTGCCGAGCCCGCCGACGGCGAGCCGGAGCAGGTTCACCCACTCGCGCCGGGTCAGCAGCACCCAGCCGACGGCGACGCCGGTCAGGCCAGCGGTGATCTTGAAGTTGCAGCCGAGCCCGATCACGACGCCGACCCACAGGTAGCGCCAGCCGCTGGGCCGGCTGCGCGCGATCTGGACGCCGACGACGCTGGCCGCGGCCACGTACGTGTCCAGGTGGCCGCCCGCGACGAGCTGCTGGATCAGCACCGGGTTGGCGACCCACATCAGGCTGGCCCGCACCGGGTCGTCCGCGGTGCGCAACAGGAAGTAGCCGACGCCCAGGAAGACCAGGCCGTTCATGATCATCAGCGCCGAGACCGCGGCGGCCGGGTTGGAGCCGCCGCCGAACAGCGCGGCGAGCTGCTGCAGCCAGGTCGCTATCGGCCCGTAGACCGAGGGCGTGTTGCGCCACATCTGGCCGACGGTCTGCGTGTACACGTCGCCGGGCCCGAGCTGGCCGGGGCCGTTGTTGTACGGGTCGATGCCGAGGTTCGCCATCCGGCCGTACGCGGCGTAGCTGGTGGTGTCCGAGGAGCCGACCGGGGTGATGAACACCATCAGGGACACGATCACGACGGCGGCCAGGAACAGGTGCCGCGGGTTCGGCCGCCAGCCGCGGCTGTTGGCCCACAGCAGCGCGGCCAGGCCGATGCACTGCAGGATGATCGCGGTCCAGGTCAGCGTGATCGAGGCCCAGTCCGGCAGGTGGCCGAGGTGCCCGGACAGCGGCAGCACGATGTACGTGATGCTGGGCCGGCCCTGGACGGTGTTCGCGACCCTGGCGAGCGAGTTGTAGTTCGGCGAGAAGATGCCGACCGTCATGATCAGCGCGATGCCGCAGAGCGAGACGATGATCGCGCTGCGCGGGGTGGCCAGCTTGGAGTTCGCGAGCCGGTAGACGAATTCGATCACCCGGGAGACCGGGCCGTCCGGGCCGCCCTCGGGGCGCGGTTCGTCGGCGGACCGGCCGGAGCCCGACCCGCCGACGACGATGGCCCCTGGGCCCCCGCCCGTTCTCATCGGCTCCGTCACCTGTTCCTCGTCCCGCTCGATCCCCGCAGTGATGCTAGTGCTTGCTCAGCCGGTGTGGGTGGCCGAGGCCGCGGCCTTGCGTTCCCCGGCCGGCAGCTCGGGCTCGCGCGCCCCGGCGTGCCAGAGCCTGCGCAGCGCCTGTACGCAGGCGACCACCAGGATCACGTTGCGCACGGCCACCACCATCGTGCCCCAGAACTGGCCGCCCATGACCTCGCCGAACAGCAGCGGAAACTCGACCTGGGTGATCAGCACGCAGAACATCACCAGGGTGGCCGGCCTGGCCATCACCGTGCCGCGGCGCATCGGGCCGTTCTCGGTGAACACCAGCGCGGCGAGGCCCAGCAGCCAGATCAGGTACTGCGGGCTGAGCACCCGGCTGGTCACCACGAGCACCAGGACCACGGTGAACGCCGTGTCGTACATCAGGCCCGGGGTCCACGAGCGGGCCTTGAAGCGCATCAGCCGCCACCAGAGCACGATGCCGACGCCGACCACGGTGAGCAGTTCGGCGAAGGAGGCGACGGCCGAGATCCCGGGGCCGGAGACCTGGAAGGAGCCGTAGGTCATCGCGACCTTGGCCGGGTAGCCGAACCAGTGCAGGATCATGAAGACCGAGGCCAGCACGGACTCGACCTCGATGCCGCGGTTGGACTGGCCGGACAGGAAGGACAGCGCGCCGGTCATCGACAGCGAGAGGATCGCCGTCAGGGCCAGCGAGGTGCCGACCGCCCAGGCGACCGCGCGGCGGCCCGGGCCCTTCGGCGGCAGGCCCAGGATCAGCGCGCCGGGCCAGACCTTGACCATGGTGCCGACGCCGAGCAGCGCGCCGCGGACCGACCAGCGCAGCCTGACCGAGCGGGCCGGGAACACCAGGCCGGCCACCGCGAGCGCGGTGACGATCACGTCGTAGCGCATCAGCAGCAGCGGACCGATCGCGAAGCCTCCGACCACCCACGCCCAGACGCCGGTCAGATGCGGCTGCGCGCCGTCGGCCCGCGCGTTCCGGTCCGCGTGCGCGAGCACCAGCAGCAGCACGGCGAGGTCGAAGAGCAGCGCGAGGAAGAAGAAGACGACCAGGTAGCTGGCCCCGAAGTGGCTCACCGCGAGCGGGGCCAGGAAGATCAGCGCGGCGGCGGGCGGGTACTGCCACCTGGTGTCGTGCACGGGGTACGAGCCGTGCTCCAGGATCCGCGCCCAGCCGTGGTAGATCTTCACGTCGCCCAGCACGGCGCCGTGCGAGAACCAGGGCAGCACGGTCGTGGCCATGAGCATGAGCAGCACACGGCTGACGAACCATGCCGCGAGGACCCGGCGGTACCGCGGCTCGGCGACGAGTCGGGTCACGGACTCACCCCGCTGACGCGTGGCAAATCCGAAACCCGATGAACTGTGCTCATTGGTTCGCCCACAAGCTCACTCACGGCCTACTCCGCCACGAACTCGATCTCCTCCTCGGAGATCACGCCCTCGACGATCCGGAAGGATCGGAACTGGAAGTCGTCCTTGTCACCGGACTCGGTGTCCCGGGTGGAGACCAGGACGTAGTGCGCGTCCGGGAACGAGGCGTACTCCACGTCGGTGCGCGAGGGGTAGGCCTCGGTCGAGGTGTGCGAGTGGTAGATGACCACGGGCTCCTCGTCCCGGTCGTCCATCTCCCGGAAGACCCGCAGCTTCTCGGCCGTGTCGAAGCTGTAGAAGGTCGGGGAGTGCTCCGCGTTCTCCATCGGGATGTGGCGCTCGGCCCGGTCCGAGCCGAGCGGGCCGGCGATCATCCCGCAGCACTCATCGGGGTGGTCGCGGCGGGCGTGGTCGATGATGGCGTCGCGCAGCGCCTGTCCTATGGTCAGCACGGACACAGGGTAACCGGTCAGGTGAAAGCAAGCGTCGCGCAGCGCCTGTGCTGACCCTCCGGCCAGCAGGGACACAGAGTAACCGGTCAGGTGAAAGCAAACGCTCACACACTCACCGCGGCAGCGCCTCCAGCAGGGTCTCCTGCAGGTAGCCGAGGTAGTGGTACGCGGGGACGTAGGCGCGCAGCGGGTCGTCGGCCTCGAGATCCGCGCCGGGCTCCTGGCCGTCGTCGGACAGGCCGAAGCGGGAGCCGAGCACCAGGCGCAGGTCGTTGAGCGCGCCGAGCCAGCACAGCGCCTGCTCCTCGTCCAGGTCGAAGCGGCCGCCCTTGTCCTCGGGCAGGCTCTCCAGGGCGCACTGCGCCCGGCCGCGCTTGCCCGCGCGCAGCTCGCCCTCGGTGAAGCGGCGGAACTCCGCTGCGGCCTGCTCGTCCTGGTAGGCGTCCGGGAAGAGCCGGGCCAGCGCGGGATCCTCCGGCGGCAGCACCTCCACCGGCTCGGCGCCGAGGTCGGCCAGGCCCAGCTCTATCGCGAGCGGGTCGTCGCTGAGCGCGCGCTCCTCGGCCGGGCCGAGCAGGTCGAGCAGCTGACCGAACAGGTAGGCGAGCAGCTGCGCCTCCACCGACTCCAGGTTCGCCTGGACGGTTCGGTGCGGGCCGGCTCGGAAAGTGAAGCTCACGGGCGATCTTTCCGTCGATGGTGTACTGACGCGACGTCAGTCGTGTTGCAGGGTGGCCCAAAGACCATAGCCGTGCATGGCGGCCACGTCGCGCTCCATCTCCTCACGCGTACCGTTCGACACCGAGGCCTTGCCGCGCTGGTGCACGTCCATCATCAGCTTCTCCGCCTTCGTGCGCGGATATCCGAAATAGGTCTGGAAGACGTAGCTGACGTAGCTCATCAGGTTGACGGGGTCGTTCCAGACGATCGTGGTCCAGGGCCGGTCGGCGGACTCCAGCGGGTCGGCCGCGGCGGCCTCCGGCTGTTCCAGTTCGATGGGGGCAGTGCTCACGGTCCTATCGTCGCACTCTTTGAGATGCGGCTCACATGCCGAGGTCCACGGTTTGCGGTACCCTTAGCGTCATGGTGACGATAAGCACCCAGGCCCTGCTCACCGACCACTACGAGCTGACCATGCTGCAGGGCGCGCTGCGCAGCGGCGCGGCCGAGCGGCGGTCGGTGTTCGAAGTGTTCACCCGCCGACTGCCCGAGGGGCGGCGGTACGGCGTGGTGGCGGGCACCGGCCGGGTCATCGAGGCGGTGGCGGACTTCCGCTTCACGGGCGAGCAGCTGGAGTTCCTGGAGCGCGCCGCGGTGGTGGACCGGCCGACGCTGGACTGGCTGGCCGGCTACCGCTTCCGCGGCTCGATCAGCGGCTACCGGGAGGGCGAGTGCTACTTCCCCGGCTCGCCGATCCTCACCGTGGAGGGCGGCTTCGCCGAGTGCGTGCTGCTGGAGACGCTGGTGCTCTCGATCCTGAACCACGATTCGGCGATCGCGGCGGCGGCCTCCCGGATGGTCTCGGCCGCGGCGGGCCGGCCGTGCATCGAGATGGGCTCCCGGCGCACCCACGAGGAGGCGGCGGTGGCCAGCGCGCGGGCGGCGTACCTGGCCGGCTTCGCCTCCACCTCGAACCTGGAGGCGGGCTTCCGCTTCGGCGTGCCGACGGTCGGGACCGCGGCGCACGCGTTCACCCTGGTGCACGACAGCGAGCGCGAGGCCTTCCAGACGCAGGTGGCGACGCTCGGCAAGGGCACGACGCTGCTGGTCGACACCTACGACGTGGCCGAGGCCGTGCGGCTCGCGGTCGAGGTCGCGGGCTCCGAGCTCGGGGCCGTCCGGCTGGACTCCGGCGACCTCCTCTGGATGGCCCACCGGGTGCGCAAGCAGCTCGACGAGCTCGGCGCGCACGACACCAAGATCGTGGTCACCAGCGACCTCGACGAGTACGCGATCGCGGCGCTCGCGGCCGCGCCGGTGGACGCCTACGGCGTCGGCACCCAGCTGGTGACCGGCAGCGGCGCGCCGACCTCGTCGATGGTCTACAAGCTGGTGGCCCGCGCGCAGTCGGCCGATCCCAAGGCGCCGCTGCTGCCGGTCGCCAAGCGCTCGACCGGGAAGCCGAGCCTCGGCGGCCGCAAGTGGGCCTACCGGCGGATCGAGGAGGACGGCGTGGCCACGGAGGAGGTCGTCTCGACCCGGCCCGACCCCACCCTCGGCCGCCCGCTGATCACCCCCCTCGTGGTGGACGGCGACGTGGTCGAGCGGCAGAACCTGGCCGAAGGGCGGCGGCTGCACCTGGACAGCCTGGCGCAGCTCCCGCTCTCGGCGACCCAGTTGTCCCGTGGGGACGCGGTGATCCCCACGGTCTACGCGACGAAGGCGGAGTAGCGACGATGGCCAAGGCACTGATCGTGGTGGACGTGCAGAAGGACTTCTGCGAGGGCGGCTCGCTCGCCGTGACCGGCGGGAACGAGGTCGCCGAGAAGGTGCGCGAGTACGTGCTCGAGGGCGGCGGGGGCGGCGCCGACTACGTGGTCGCGACGCGCGACTACCACGTGGACCCGGGCGCGCACTTCGGCGAGTGGCCGGTGCACTGCCGGGTCGGCACGGAGGGCGCCGAGTTCCACCCGGCCGTCGCCGACCTGCCCTTCGACGCCGAGTTCCGCAAGGGCGAGCACGCGGCGGCGTACTCCGGCTTCGAGGGCGTGGACGCGGCGGGCTCCGGCGCCTCGCTGGAGGCCTGGCTGCGCGAGCGCGGCGTGACCGAGGTGGACGTCTGCGGCCTGGCCACGGACTACTGCGTGGGCGCGACGGCGAAGGACGCCGAGGCGCTGGGCTTCACGACCCGGGTCCTGCTGGAGCTGAGCGCGGCGGTCAACCCGGAGTAGCGGTCTGACGAAGGGCCCGTACACCTCGCGTGTACGGGCCCTTCGTCCGCTCTCTCAGGCCTTGACGGTGACCGTGGAGGTGGCCCGCTCGTGCAGGCCCTGGCGGTACGGACGGCCCCAGAGCACGCCGCCGAGCGCCAGGACGTCCACCAGCGGGATGACCGCGAGCACCCAGAAGATCAGCGCCCTGCGGGTTCCGGCGCCGCCCTTGCCGAGCGGCCGGCCGCCGGGCAGCTGGATCACCTGGACGCCGGCCAGCCGCTTGCCGAAGGTCTGGCCGCCGCGGCCGAGCCGGTAGCCCTCGTAGACGATCGAGACGATCAGGAACGCGGCCAGCGCGCCCGCCCACAGCGCGATGCCGACTGCGTCCATGCCGAGCGTGGTGTACGTCGTGGTGGCCTGCGCGTCCAGCTTGAGCACGTACTGGTGGTCGTGCCGGTGCGCGATCAGCAGCAGGGTCACGCTGATCGGCGCCGAGAAGATCGCGGCGATGCCGATGTCGATGATCCGGCCCAAGAAGCGCGAGCCCGGGGTGGCCAGCTCGACGACCGTCGCCTCGCCCTCCCCCGCCTCGTCGTCCTCCGGCCCGATCGCGAAGCCCAGGCCGTTGGATCCGGGCAGGCCCGCGAAGGGGTTGTTGATGTTGCCGGGCAGCCGGTAAGTGCCGGTGCGCTGGCTCGGCGCGAAGGCCGAGGGCACCACCATCGTGGCGACGGACTCGGGCTCCCTGGCCGCCACGGGCTCGGGCTGCTGCGGCTGCGGCGCGTGCGCCGGGGCCGGCGCCGGGCTCGGCGCGTACTGCTCGGACTGCGGCTGGATCGGCTGCGACTGCACGACCTGCGCGTACTGCTGCGGCTGGGCCGGGACCTGCGGCTCGATCGGCTGCGACTGGACGATCTCCGCGTACTGCTGCGGCTGCTGGACCTGGGCCTGCGGCTCCTCGACCCGCGAGTGCCGCGGCTGCTGCTGCGGGACCTGCGCGTAGCCCCGTGCCCCGCTGCGTCCCGCCGCAGAGCCCTGCGACTGGTCGAGGCCCGCCGCCGGCGCGTCGCTCCCGGCGGCCGGCTCGGGCTGCCAGGACCCCGAGTCGGCGGCCGGCACCGCGTCGGCCTGCGAACTCGCCAGGACCTGGTCGGCCACCTCGTCGGGTGCGGGCCTGCTGGTGCCAGCCACCCACCCCTCGCCGTCCCAGTACCGGATATAGCCCGGGATCGACGGGTCCGCGTAATACCCAGCGGGCGGATTTCCGGTGCTCAAGTTCCCCTCCCCCGTACTGCGCTTTGCTGCGACTACCGGGAAGAGATTAGCCGAGTTCAGAGATTCCCGCGACGCTCCTGCTCCCGCTCGATGGCCTCGAACAGGGCCTTGAAATTGCCCTTGCCGAAGCCGAGCGAGCCGTGCCGCTCGATCAGCTCGAAGAAGACCGTCGGCCGGTCCTGCACCGGCTTGGTGAAGATCTGCAGCAGATAGCCGTCCTCGTCCCGGTCCACCAGGATCTTTCGCGACTGCAGCTCCTCGACCGGGACCCGCACGGTGCCGATCCGGGCGCGCAGCTCCTCGTCCTCGTAGTACGAGTCCGGGGTGTCCAGGAACTCGACGCCGGCCGCGCGCATCGCGTCCACGGTGCGCAGGATGTCGTTGGTGGCCAGCGCGATGTGCTGCACGCCGGGACCGCCGTAGAACTCCAGGTACTCGTCGATCTGCGACTTGCGGCGGCTGACGGCCGGCTCGTTCAGCGGGAACTTGACCTTGCGGGTGCCGTCCGCGACGACCTTCGACATCAGCGCCGAGTAGTCGGTGGCGATGTCGTCGCCCACGAACTCCGCCATGTTCGTGAAGTGCATGACGTTCTTGTAGAACTCGACCCACTCGTCCATCCGGCCGAGCTCGACGTTGCCCACGCAGTGGTCCACGGCCTGGAAGTAGCGCTTCTCCGGCGCCGCGACGATCGGCTCGCGCGCGACGTAGCCGGGCAGATAGGGGCCCTCGTAGCGGGAGCGGTCCACGAGGCTGTGCCGGGTCTCGCCGTAGGTGGCGATGGCGGCGACCACGACGGTGCCGTGCTCGTCGCTGAGCTCGTGCGGCTCCTCGAGGCCCTTGGCGCCGTGCTCCAGCGCGTAGGCGTAGGCGGCGGCCACGTCCGGCACCTGGATCGCGAGGTCGGTCACGCCGTCCCCGTGCGCGGCGATGTGCGCGCCCATCTCGGTGCCCGCGCGAACCGGACCGTTGAAGACGAAGCGGGCCGAGCCGGAGGTCAGCACGTACGAGGCGACGTCGCGGCTGCCGGTCTCCGGACCGGAGTAGCCGACCAGGCGCATGCCGAAGGCGGAGGCGTAGTAGTGCGCGGCCTGCTTGGCGTTGCCCACGGCGAAGACGATCGCGTCCATCCCCTTGACCGGGAACGGGTCTGCGTCTGCGGCGGTGGCGGGGGTCTCGTGCATCAGGTCGGTCATGAACGTGATCCTGACGGCGCCCGTCAACCTGGTCAATAGTTTGCGATTCTGCTATACAGGATGACCAGTGAAACGGTAAATTCGGTCGGCAACTTGTACAGAATGCGAGCGTGATCGAGGCCATGGCCGTGGACGCGTTGGACGCCCGCCTGATCCGGCTGCTGAACGACGAGCCGCGGATCGGCGTCATGGAGGCCTCGCGCCGGCTCGGCGTGGCCCGCGGGACCGTGCAGGCCAGGTTGGACCGGCTGCAGGCGGACGGCGTGGTGCACGGCTTCGGGCCGCAGCTCGACCCGGCGGCGCTCGGCTATCCGGTGACGGCCTTCGCGACGCTGGAGATCGCGCAGGGCCGGGGCCGGGACGTGCGCGCGCACCTGGCGACGGTGCCCGAACTGCTGGAGATGCACACCGTGACCGGCAGCGGCGACATGCTGTGCCGCATCGTCGCGCGCTCCAACCTCGATCTGCAGCACGTGATCGACCGGCTGATCGACTTCGACGGCATCGTGCGCACCTCGACGATGATCGCGATGGAGAACCCGATCCCGCTGCGGGTCGTGCAGTTGGCGCAGGCCGCTGCGGGTTCCTGAGACTGCGGGTAGTCTCGGCGCGGTGACGACGACCGCGGACCCGATACCCAGACGGCCCAGCCGGCGCTGGTCGCGCGCCGTGGTCGGCGTGACGGTGCTGGTCACGGCGGTCCTGGTCGGCTGCCAGATGCTCGCGTCCTTCCTCTACAACGCGCCGAGCAACGTGATCTCCAAGGCGTACGCCACCGAGGTCTCCTGGTGGATGACCCCGCTGCAGATGCAGAACTGGCAGCTGTTCGCGCCCAACCCCATCTCGGAGAACGTCGAGGTGGACGCGCGGGCGAGCGTCGGGCCCGCGGCCGCGGTGACCCCTTGGCTGAACCTCTCGGCGATCGACGACGCGGTGACCGACGGCGATCCGGTCCCCAGCCACCTGACCATGAACGCGATGCGCAACGCGTGGCTCAAGTTCATCCAGACGCACACCTCGACCGGCACGCCGGAGGCCGGCCAGCCGCTCGCCGGGACCGCCCAGGCCTACCTGGAGAACCTCGTCCTGACCTACCTGCGGCCGCGCGCGTCGGGTGGCGCGATCGACTCGATCCAGGTGCGCTTCGTCACGACGCTGCTCCCCGGCGACGGACGCACCGCCGCCCAGACGGCCCCGCAGACGCAGACGCTCCCCTGGTGGCTGGTGACGCAGTGATCACCGCGATAGCGAGGCGGATGTACGCGTCCGTCACCGAGTCGGCCCTCGCGGCGCGCGGAACGGCCGCCCTGCGCATCGGCTACGGGACCCTGTGGACGCTGTACCTGCTCTCCGCGTTCGACGAGCGGCTGGACGCCTGGGGGCCGAACGCGCCGTGGACGCCGTCGATGGCGAGCGCGTACGACGCGCAGATCTCGATGTTCGGCTGGATCCGCGCCTGGTTCACGGCCGTGGCCGGGCTCGGCAGCGGCGGCTTCGAGGCCTTCTACGCGCTCGCGATCGTGGCCGGGGTGCTGTTCACGCTCGGCTGGCGCACCCGGATCAGCTCGGTGCTGTTCTGCTTCGTGGTCGTGGCGCTGGAGAATCGCAGCCCGCTGATCACCGACGGGGGCGACAACGTCCTCGTGATCATGTCGCTGTTCCTCTGCTTCACCCGCTGCGGGCGGCACTGGTCGCTGGACGCGCGGCGGCTGCGCTCGGGCCCGCGCGAGCCGCGGCGGGACCTGCCGGAGTGGCGGCTCGAGCTCGGCGCGGTGCGCGAGCAGATGGCCAACGTGCTGCACAACGGCGCCGTGCTGGCGATCGCCTTCCAGGTCTGCGTCATCTACGCGACCGCGGGCCTTTACAAGGTGCAGGGCTCGATGTGGCAGGACGGCACGGCGATGGGCTACGTGCTGCGGCTGCACTGGTTCCAGCCCTGGCCGGGCCTCGACTCCTGGCTGCTGGGGCACGCCGTGCTGCTGGCGATCGCGGGCTATGTGACGGTGTTCGTGCAGGTCGGATTCCCGTTCACGGTCTTCACGCCGAAGCTCAAGTACCCCTCGCTGGTCATCCTCGCCGGGATGCATCTGAGCATCGCCGTGCTGCTCGGTCTGCCGTTCTTCTCACTGCTCATGCTGGTCGGCGACGCGGTCTTCCTCTCGGACCGGGTGTGGCGGGCCGTCGAGAGGTGGGTCGGCGGCCCCGCGTACGCTGAAGGCATGAGCGCGACCCCCACCCTCGTCTTCGACGGGGACTGCGGATTCTGCACGGCCTCCGTCCGCTGGGCGGAGCGTTGGTGCCGGCCCGCGGTGCGCTTCGTGCCCTGGCAGGAGCTCGATCTCGGGGCGCACGGACTCACGGTCGACGCGGTGACCTCGGCGGTGCAGTGGCTGCGCCCGCGCACGACACCCGAGAAGCCGGTGCCCAGCGGTTCGGCCGCGGTCGGCAGGCTGCTGCTGCGCTCGCGCTGGCCCTTCCGGCCGCTCGGCGCGCTGATGCTGGTCCCGCCGTTCTCCTGGCTCGCGGCCGCGGCGTACCGGCTGGTCGCCAGGAACCGCTACCGGCTGCCCGGCTCGACGCCCGCGTGCGCGGTGCCCGCCCAGGCCGCGGCCGTTGCCGGGGCCGGCTCCGGCTCAGCGCAGGGCGCTGGCGACCTCGGAGGCGGCCCGGATCACGCGCGGACCGGTGCGGTTGGGGTCGAGCTGGCCGAAGGAGATCACGCCGACTGAGGCCTCGACGCCCGGCACGTCGATCACCGGGGCCGCGATGCCGTAGGCGCCGAACTGCAGCTCGCCGTCCGTCATCAGGTACCCGGCGGTCTTGCTCTGCCGGTAGTTGAGGATCACCCGGCCCGCCGCGCCGCGGTCCAGGGCGTGCCGCGAGCCGACCCGGTAGGCCACGTGGTAGTCGGTCCAGGTGGGTTCGACCACTGCGACGGCCAGCGCCTCGGTGCCGTCCACGACCGTCAGGTGCGCCGTCGCCCCGACCTCCTCGGCCAGCCGGCGCAGCGGGATCGTCGCGGCCTCGCGCAGCAGCGGCTGCACCTGCCGGGCCAGCGCCAGCACGCCGATGGACAGCCGCGCGCGCCCCGAGGAGTCGCGCCGGGCCAGGCCGTGCAGCTCGAGCGTGGCCAGCAGCCGGTACACGATCGTCCGGTTCACGTGCAGCCGCTCGGCCAGCTCGGTCACCGTCAGGCCGCCGGGGACCTCGGCGAGCTCTTCGAGCGCGCGCAGGCCCCGGTCGAGGGTCTGCGAGGTCTCGGGGTGATGGTCTCCCGCGGGGGTCGCCGTGCTTGTCGTCACGGCAGCAGTCTAAACACGGCGTCTGTCAGCAGTCTCTTCTAGCGCTGCTTCTCCCGCCCCGCGGCCCAGGCCCTGACCTTGTCGATCCGGTTGCGCAGCTCGGCCGCGGTCGCCTGCGCGGCGGGCGGGCCGCCGCAGCTGCGCCGCAGGTCGTTGTGGATGACGCCGTGCGGCAGGCCGGACTGGTGGTGCCAGGCCCCGACCAGCGTGTGCAGCTCCTTGCGCAGGCTCAGCAGCTGCTGGTGGCTGACCACGGGACGCTCCTCGGCCGGGAGCGCCGCCACGCCGTCGGGCCGGTCCTTCTGGCCGCGCTGCCGGGCGATCTGCCGGGTCTGCCGCTTCTGCAGCAGGGCCCGCACGTGCTCCGGCTCGAGCAGCCCGGGGATGCCCAGGTAGTCGGCCTCGTCCGCGCTGCCCGCCTCGGCCGCGAGCCCGTACTCGCCGCCGTCGAACATGACCCGGTCGAAGTTGGCCTCCGACTCCAGAGCCTCGAACTTGAACTCGCCGAGGTCGGTCTCGTTCTTCTCCGCGTTGGCGTCGGCGAGCAGGTCCTCCTCCTCGGACCACAGGTCGTCGTCCCGCTTCTTGCGGTCGAGCACGTGGTCGCGCTGCAGCTCGAGCTCGTTGGCGAACTGCACCAGCATCGGCACCGAGGGCAGGAAGACGGAGGCGGTCTCGCCGCGCTTGCGGGCCCGCACGAAGCGGCCGACGGCCTGGGCGAAGAACAGCGGCGTGGAGATCGAGGTGGCGTACACGCCGACCGCG